>NZ_JBIAQI010000023.1:0-183288 GCF_042888905.1 Streptosporangium sp. NPDC002721 | reverse complement strand
CTTCCCCAACCTCTCCACCACCCGCCTGCGCGTCCTGCTCACCGCCACCGGAACCAGCTCCGTCGGCCTCCTCGAAGTCAAGGCCTACGGAAGCTGACCCGCCCCCGTGGGGGCGTGCCGGGACGGCGCGCCCCCACGGTCCACGCGAGGAGGGGGCCGGCACGGCACACCCCTCCCCCTGCCGCGCCGGTCTCCCGCTCCGGGTGCCGGCGCGGCCGACGACACGACGGGAGGGACCGCATGGCGCCGTACCAGGGCCGGACACGGGTCAGGTCGGCGGTGCTGCGTGACGTGGCGGCGCTGGCCGGGGTGTCGGCCATGACGGTGTCGCGTACGCTCAACGCCCCCGAGCGGGTGCGCCCGGACACCCGGGCGCGGGTCCTGGCGGCGGTGGAGCGGCTCGGCTACCGGCCCAACCAGGCCGCCCGCCGGCTCGCCACCGGCCGTTCGGGCGTGCTGGGGGTGGTGGGCCTCGACCTCACCCTGCACGGCCCGGCCGCCACGCTGTACGCCATCGAGCGGGCCGCCAGGCGGCACGGCTACGCGATCAGCATCGCCTGCCTCGACTCGGCCGACCTCGGCTCGATCGGCGAGGGGGTGCGCAGGCTGCGCGCCCAGGAGGTCGACGGCGTCGTCGTCGTGGTGCCGCACGAGGCGTCCGCCGCTGGCGTGCGCGACCTGCCCCCCGGCCTCCCCCTGGTCGCGGTGGACGCGGGAACGGGCATGTCCGTCCCGGTGGTCATGACCGACCACGCCGGCGGCGCGGCCACGGCCACCGGGCACCTGCTGGACCTGGGCCACGAGACGGTGTGGCACATCTCGGGACCGGCCGGCTGGACGGCGACGCGGGAGCGCGTCCTGGGGTGGCGTTCGGCGCTGGAGGCCGCGGGACGGCCGGTGCCCGGCGTGCTGTCCGGCGACTGGGGCTCGCGGTCCGGCCACCGGCTGGGCAGGCGCCTGGCGGAGTGCCCGGAGGTCACGGCGATCTTCGTGGCGAACGACCAGATGGCCCTGGGGGTGCTGCGCGCGCTGCGTGAGGCGGGGCGGCGCGTCCCGGAGGACGTGAGCGTGGTCGGCTTCGACGACGTCCCCGAGATCGGCTACCTGCGGCCGTCGCTGACCACGGTCCGCCAGGACTTCCGCGCCCTCGGCGACCACGCCTTCCGCCTGCTGCTGCGGCGGATGGAGGGGGACGCCGGGAGAACGGTCGAGGTCATCGGAACGGAACTGGTCGTCAGGGAGAGCACCGGGAGGGCGCCCCGAGCTTTTTGAAAGATCGCAGAATGATCGAAGAATGACAGTGAAACGGTCCATCCGGCATTTATGAAAATGTATTTTTCAGCCGGTGTACCGCCGTCTTCGACGCGCCTTCTTCGCCGCCCCACCGGCCTGTACGGAACCCGCGAAACCCTCACAGGACTCGTGCGGAACGAGTCAGGCGGGGACTTGACAGCTTTTGCGTTGTGGAAAACACTCGGGAAAACCCGATTGGGACGCACCGCCTACGAAAGGGCTTCGAGGCGCGTTTCACAAAAAATTATGTTAGCGCAAACAATGTAGCGCGAAACTCTCCCGACCCCCCAGGAGCGCCACATGAGACGACGATGGACCGCCATCCTCGCCGCGATCGTCGCGATCGCACTCGTCCCCTCCACCACCGTGCCCGCCAGGGCCGCGACCCCGATCACGACCGCGATCTACACGGCCGACCCCGCCGCGCTGGTCGTGGGGAACACCCTCTACCTCTACACCGGCCATGACGAGGCCCCGGCCGGAGGCACCAACTTCGTCATGCGCGACTGGCACGTCTACACCTCCACCGACGCCTCCACCTTCACCGACCAGGGGGCGAAGCTGTCGCTCTCGAACTTCCCGTGGGCCGGCGGGGACGCCTGGGCGAGCGAGGTCGAACCGCGCAACGGCAAGTACTACTGGTACACCTCGATCAACGGCAACGGCCCGGGGTGGATGAACATCGGCGTCGCGGTCGGCGACTCCCCGCTCGGCCCGTTCACCGACGCCAAGGGCGGGCCGCTGATCAGCGACAGCACCCCGAACTCCTCGCCGCTCAACATCGACCCGACCGTCTTCACCGACGACGACGGCCAGGCGTACATCTACTGGGGCTCCTACTACGGCCTCCGCGCGGCCAAGCTCAGGCCCGACATGATCAACCTGGACGGCCCGGTCGTCACGCCCTCGGGGGTGAGCAACTTCTGGGAGGCCCCCTGGATGTTCAAGCGCAACGGCACCTACTATCTCGCCTACGCCGCCAACGACTCCGGGTGCTCCCAGCCCGGCTACGCCTGCGTCCGCTACGCCACGGCGAGCAACCCGATGGGGCCGTGGACCCAGCGCGGCGTCGTGCTCGACCAGGTCACCTCGACCACCAACCACCCGGCGATCATCGAGTTCAACGGCCAGTGGTACATGGTCTACCACAACGCGGGAGCCCCGGGCGGCGGCAACTTCCGCCGCTCGGTCACCCTGGACAAGCTGTACTGGAACGCCGACGGCACCATGCAGAAGGTCGCGCAGACCACGACGCCGATCGGCGGCGGGGGCGGCGGCCAGCCTCCGGCCGGGACCAACCACGCGCTCACGGCGACCGCCTCCACCTCCTACGTCTCCCCGTGGGAGACACTCGGCGCGATCAAGGACGGGTTCGTCCCTTCCAGCTCGGCCGACCACAGCCACGGCGCCTACGGCAACTGGAACCGCCAGGGCACCGAGTGGATCGAGTACCAGTGGCCGAGCGCGCGCAACCTCAGCAAGGTCGCGACCTACTGGTTCGACGACGACCAAGGGATCGACCTGCCCGCCTCCTGCCAGGTCCAGTACTGGAACGGCAGCGCCTACGTGAACGTGCCCGGCCAGTCCGCCTGCGGCGTCGGGGCGAACACCTACAACATCACCACCTTCAACCAGATCTCCACGACGCGGCTGCGGCTGAACATCACCTCCAGGACGGGCTACTCCACCGGCGTCCTGGAATGGATGGCGCTCTAGAGCCGCCCCCGCCCCTGAAAAACACCACGTCTTCAGTACCACGTCGAGGCCCGCCGACCTGACCGGCGGGTGACCGGGGCCCGGGGGCCGCCGCGCGGCCCCCGGTCACCCCGGCGACGCGACAACGACGACACACGGAGGTTCCCGATGAAACGATGGTGGGCGGCAGCGGTTCCCGCCCTGGTGCTCGGCCTGATCCTCTCCCCCGGCGGCACGATGCCCGCGGCCGCGGCCGCGGACCCCAACCTGGCGACCTCGGCGACCGCGTCGGCGTCCTACACCTCCCCCTGGGAGAGCGTCGCGGCGGTCAACGACGGGATCGACCCGCCCTCGTCCAACGACACCGTCAACCGGCGCTGGGGCACCTGGCCCAACACCGGCGAGCAGTGGGCGCTGCTCACCTGGTCCTCCGCCCGGACGCTGACCTCGGCCGACGTCTACTTCTTCGACGACAACGGCGGCGTGCGCCTCCCGGCGTCATGGAGGCTGCAGTCCTGGAACGGCAGCGCCTACGTCGACCTGGCCGGGGCGAGCGCCTACAACCGGGCGCTCAACCAGTACAACCACGTCACCTTCACCACCGTCACCACGACCAGGCTGCGGGTGCTGCTCACCGGCACCTCCTCGGTCGGCCTGCTGGAGGTCAGGGCCAACGGCACCGTGCCCGGCGGCGGCACGGGATGGAACCCGCCCTCGAACCTGGTCACCCCGCTCAACCAGGTGTGGCAGCACTACGAGAGCACCTACCCGCAGCTGAACACCTTCAGGAACTACGGCTGGGACCAGGTGATGGCCAACGGCGGCAGCCTCAACTTCTGCGTGCGCTGGGAGTCGAGCGCGCCGGTCTCCGCCGCGCTGCGCGACCGGATCCACGCCTCCCTGGCCCGCCAGGTCAAGAAGTGGACCGACCTGATGGTCGGTCACAACGGCTGGCCGTACACGAGCGTGCCCGTCAAGGTCGTCGGGTGGGCCGTGCGCGACCGCGCCACGCTGCAGTGGAACGACAACTCCGTCGACATCTACGTCAACAACATCCGCGAGGGCGCCCCGCAGTGCGCCGAGCCGTGCGGGCGCTTCTTCAACCAGAACGGCCAGTACCCGAACTGCCCGGGTGGCGCGGCGCGCCACTACGACATGTCCCTGTGGCTCACCGCCGGGATGGGCGGCGGCGCGGGCGGTGACTGGGGCCAGCGCATCGGCAGCGAGTACTTCGTCGGCGCGCTCGACTCCGACAACATCCACATCCTGCTGCACGAGATCGGGCACAGCTTCGGGCTGGACGACTTCTACGACTGGACGCCCTCCGGGGTCGGCGGTTTCCTCATGAAGGCCGGCAGCGCGAGCCAGATCACCGACTTCGACGCCTGGATGTTCCGCGACTGGTGGCGCCACCTCAAGAGCCGCTACGGTTACTGACCCTCCCGACCGGTGAACCGAGGGGGAGCCGTGGCATCCGGCTCCCCCTCCCACCGTTTCTCCCGTCGTCTCGCGGAAGCGGTCGGCTCGCGGAAGTAGCCGGCTCGCGGAAGCGGTCGGCGAAATCCCGGCCATTCGAGGCTTGGGGAAAATCATCCCAAAATTGCCTTCAAGGCCCCCAAAATCCTACTAAATCCGCATGTAGCGTTGATTAAGCGCATCTTATTCGTGCACCGCCGCACGGCGGTCGACCGGCGAATGTCCGTCGCCCCCTACGCACACCACCGAGAACTGACCGGACCATGCGATGACATGCGCGGCGCGGAGGTTTGGTCGTGGAGCAATGGTCAAGGCGTGAAGACGAGCGGCTGCTCACCGGCGGGGGCCGCTACGTCGCCGACATGGACGTGCCCGGCTGCCTGGACGCCGTTTTCGTGCGGAGCGACGTCGCCCACGGCATCCTGCGCGAGGTGGACTGCTCGGCCGCGTACGAGGTGCCGGGGGTGGTGGGGGTCTGGTCCGCCGCGCACCTCTCCGAGCTGCCGCCGTGCGCGCGGTCGGCAGCCACGTTGCAGGACCTGCCCCCGGTCCCGTACGTGCTGCTCGCCCAGCTGTCCTCGGAGGAGGCCGTGGCCGGCCGGGAGTGGCCGGTGCTGGTGAAGGACCGGGTGCGCTACCCGGGCGAGGCGCTCGCGGTGGTGCTGGGCGAGGACCGCTACCGGGCCGAGGACGGCGCCGCCGAGGTCACCTTCCGGATCGACCCGCTGCCCGCGGTGGTGACGCCGTCCGCCGCCGCGGACGACTCCGTCCGCCTGTTCGACGGCCTGAGCAACGTCGCCCTGCGGGGGGAGGCAGGGAAACCGATCGAGGAGTCGGTGTGGCGGGAGGCGGCGGTCGTGGTGGAGGGCCGCTACCGCCAGCAGCTGCTGATGCCCACCCCCATGGAGTGCAGGACGATCCTCGCCGTACCCGAGGGAGACTCGCTGACGGTGTGGTCGGGCCACCAGATGCCGCACCGGCTGCGCCGGGAGCTGGCCGCGCTGCTGGGCGGGCGGGTCGGGCGGGTGCGCGTGGTGGTGCCGGACACCGGGGGCGCCTTCGGGTCCAAGAGCGCGACGTTCCCGGAGTTCGTCGCGGTCGCCTTCCTGGCGGTGAAGCTCGGACGCCCCGTCCGGTGGATCGAGGACAGGCTGGAGTCCATGCTGGTCGCCACCCGGGGCCGGGGCCAGGACCAGCGGGTCCGGCTCGCCGCCGACGCCGACGGGCGCCTGCTGGCGTACGAGCTGAACATCGACGCCGACATCGGCGCCTACCCCCACCTCGGGGTCGGGCTGCCCATGCAGACCGCCTGGATGGCGACCGGTCCGTACGCCACCCCTCAGGTGCACGCCACCGTCCGCTCGGTGCTCACCAACACCATGGTGACCTACCCCTACCGGGGCGCGGGGCGTCCCGAGGCGGCGATCGCGCTGGAGCGGTCGATGGACGCGCTCGCCCGCCGGCTGGGAATGGACCCGGCCGAGCTGCGGCGGCGCAACCTCGTCCCGCCCGAGGACTTCCCGTACGAGACGCCCACCGGGCGGCGCTACGACAGCGGGAACTACGCCGCCGCGCTCGACCTGGCGCTGGAGACCCTCGGCTACGACGGGTGGCGGGCCGAGCGGGACCGGCGCCGGACGGACCCGGACGCCCTCCCCCTGGGGATCGGCCTGTCCTGCTACGTGGAACGCTCCGGCGGCGAACCCGGCGGGCTGCACGAGTTCGGCGGCGTCGAGGCGCACGAGGACGGCACGCTCACCGCCCGCTGCGGCACGGCCTCCAGCGGCCAGGGCCACGAGACGGTCTTCCCCAGGCTCGTCGCCGAGGTCCTCGGCGTGGACGCGGCACGCGTCCGGCTGGTCGAGGGCGACACCGGCGAGCAGCCGGAGGGGGTGGGCTCCTTCGCCAGCCGGTCGGCGCAGGTGGCCGGATCGGCGCTGCGGCACGCCGCCGCGCTGCTCGTCGAGGAGGCGCGGGCACGGGCGGCGGCGCTGTGGGAGGTACCGAAGGAGGAGGTGACCTGGTCCTGCGGCACCGCACACACCGTCAGCGGCGGCCCGGTGGCCGTGAACCTGGCCGAGCTGGTGAGGACGACCGGGCCGATGCGGGTGGACGACCGGTTCGAGGCGGGCATGGCGTTCCCGTTCGGCACCCACGCGGCGGTGGTGGAGGTCGATCCGGAGCTGGGCGTCGTGCGCGTGCTGCGGCTGGTGGCGGTGGACGACTGCGGGGTGGTCCTCGACCCGGCCATGGTGCGCGGGCAGGCCCTCGGGTCGGCCGTGCAGGGCATCGGCCAGGCGCTGTACGAGGGCATCCCCTTCGACGAGAACGGGGTGCCCCTGCTGGCCGGCGCACTGCTGGACTACCTGCTGCCGACCTTCGCCGAGGTCCCGCCGATCGAGATCGGGGACACCCGCACGCCGAGCCCCGGCACGCCGCTGGGCGCCAAGGGGGCGGGAGAGTCGGGCTGCATCGGCACCCCGGCCGCGATCGTCAACGCGGTGGCCGACGCGCTGCGGGTGGCCGACCTCGACCTGCTGCAGATGCCGCTCACCCCGGACGTGGTGTGGCGGGCGGCCCGCGCCCCGAAGTTCGGTGAGCCGGAGGGGGTCCGGTGAAGCCCGCCGCCTTCGAGTACGTCGTACCGCGCACGGTGCGCGAGGCCGTCGACGCGCTCGGCTCCAGGCCGGGTGCCCGGATCCTCGCCGGTGGCCAGAGCCTCCTCCTGGAGATGCGCCTGCAGCGCGTCCGCCCGGAGCTGGTGGTCGACATCAACCGCGTTACCGGGCTCGACCACCTGAGCGCCGGCGACGGCACGTTGCGGGTCGGCGCGCTGGTCCGCCACGCCGCCTTCGAGCCGGAGGGAGCCGTGCCGGGACCGCTCGGCACGCTGTTCTCCCGCGCCGTGGTCAACGTCGCCCACCCGCCCATCCGCTCCCGGGGCACCCTGGTGGGCAGCCTCGCCTGGGCGCACCCGGCCGCGGAGTGGTGCGCCCTCGCCCTCGCCCTGGACGCCGTCATCGAGGTGCACGGCTCCGGCGGCCCGCGCGAGATCGCGGCTCGCGACTACTTCCTCGGGCCGTTCCTGACCGCGCGCGCGCCGGACGAGCTCATCACCGCCGTACGGTTCCCGCTGCTCGCCGACGGCACCGGCGTCGGCTTCGTCGAACACCGGCGCACGCACTTCTGCTTCGCCCAGGTGGCCGTGGCCGCGACGCTCACCGCGCCCGACGGGGTGGTCACCGAGGCGAGGATCGGGCTCGTCAACTGCGCCGACCGGCCGGTGCGGGCCCGCGCCGCCGAGCGGGAGCTGCTCGGCGCCGAGATCACGCCCCCGGCCGGACGCCGGGTGCCCGGCGACCACCCGTTCGCCCGCGCGGGCCGCGCCGCCGCCGAACGGGACGCCGCGCCGCTGCCCGAGCCGTACGCCGACGTGGAGTACCGGCGCCAGGTCGTCGCCGTCCTGGTCGCCAGGACCCTGTGCGAGGCGGCGGGGGACCGGCGCTCGCAGGCTGGTACGCGAGAGGGAGGCCACCCATGAGGATCACCGTCACGGTGAACGGCGGGGAACGCGCGCTCGGCAGGGAGCGCCGGTCGCGGGCCGGCACCCCGGAGGGAGGCCACCCATGAGGATCACCGTCACGGTGAACGGCGAGGAGCGCGAGCTCGACGTGGAGCCCCGGCGTGTCCTGGCCGACGTGCTGCGTGAGGACTGCCGGCTCACGGGCACGCACCTGGGCTGCGAGCACGGCGTCTGCGGGGCCTGCACGGTGCTGGTCGACGGCGTGGCCGTCCGGTCGTGCCTGATGCTGGCAGTGCAGTGCGACGGCGGCTCGGTGCGTACCGTCGAGGGGCTGTCCGGCCCCGGCGGCGAGCCCCATCCGCTGCAGCGGGCCTTCTCCGCCGAGCACGCCCTGCAGTGCGGCTTCTGCACGCCGGGCTTCCTGATGGTGGCCGCCGGGGCGCTGGAGGCCGACCCCGCCGCCGGACGCGACCCGGAGCGCGTCGCCGCCCTGGCCGAGTCCAACCTCTGCCGGTGCACCGGCTACGAGCCCATCCGGCGCGCGATCGCGCGCGCCGCGGGCGAGTGGCCGCGCCCCTCGTCCTGAGCGGCCCCCGCCCTGAGCGGCCCCGCCCTGATCGGCCCCGCCCTGATCGGTTCCCGCCCGGCGACCGGCAGAGGCGTGCGGGCGCCGCCCGGGTCTACTCGCTCAGCGCGATGGCGGCGGCGGGGCAGACGGCGGCGGCCTCGCGGACCAGGGCGTGCTGGTCCGCGCCGGGCTCGGGTTCGAGCAGGAGGACGATGCCGTCGGCGTCGCGCTGGTCGAACACCTCCGGCGCGATCAGCACGCACTGGCCGGCGCCGCAGCACCTGTCCTCGTCCACGGTGACCTTCATACCGTTCTCCTCTCTGTCGTCCGGGAGCGGCGGTGCCGGGTCACCAGCGGACCGGGACCGTGCGCAGGCCGCCGACGGCGAGCCCCTCCACCCGCTCCAGCTCCTCCTCCGGGACGGCCAGCTCCAGGGTCGGAAGCCTGCGCAGCAGCACCTCGAGCACGACCTGCAGCTCGGTGCGCGCCAGTGACTGGCCCAGGCAGGAGTGGGCGCCCGAGCCGAACGCCAGGTGCGGGTTCGGGCTGCGGCTCAGGTCCATCTCGGCGGCGGCCTCGAAGGCGCTCTCGTCCCGGTTGGCCGCGGCCATGCTGCACACCACGGTGGTGCCGCGGGGCAGGACCGTGCCGCTCACCTCGGTCTCCTCGGGCAGGTAGCGCGGCAGGCCGAAACCCGCGTTGGCGTCGAGCCGAAGCGTCTCCTCCACCGCCGTACGCACCAGCGACGGATCGGCGAGCAGCCGCTCCCACCTGCTCCGGTCGGCCAGCAGCATGGAGACCATCTTGCCGATCATGTTGGCGGTGGTCTCGTGCCCGGCGACCAGCAGGCCCATGCCGGTGACCAGGATCTGGATGTCGGACAGCCCGCCGTCCTCGGGGCCGCCGGCCGCGATCAGCGCGCTCAGCAGGTCCTCGCCCGGCTCGGCGCGCTTGGCGGTGACGTGCTCGGACATGTACTGGAAGAACTCCGCCTGGGCGGCCTCGGTCTCGGCCTTGCTGTAACGGGTGAGGTTGAGCAGGGTGTCGGACCAGTACGAGAAGCGGTCGCGGTCGGCGGCCGGCACGCCGAGCATGTCGCAGATGACGTACACCGGCAGCGGGAAGCCCAGGCTCGCCCTGAGGTCGCCCGGGGCGCCGCGCTTGACCATGTCGTCGATGAGTTCCTCGGTCATCCGGGCCATGGAGGGCCGCATGGCGGCCATCCGCTTGGCGGTGAACCACTTTCCGACCAGGCGCCGCCAGTGCTGGTGCTCCTCGCCCTTGTCGGGGATGATCTGCGCCATCTCGCTGCTGAAGACCCCGTCCCCCTCCGCCGACAGCCGCGCGGCGTCGGGGGCGGTGAGCTGGCGGGTGAAGCGCGGGTCGGCGAGCACCTGCTTGACGTCCGCGTAACGGGTCAGCAGCCTCGCCCGGTCGCCGCTGGGCAGCTCCACGTGCGCCACCGGGCACGTGCCGCGCAGCTCGGCCCACTCGGCGGGCGGCTCCAGCGCCTTGTCGTTGGGGATCGGGTAGCGCAGGACCTGCTCGTTGGCACTCATGCGTCATCTCCTTGCGAACGGGTGGATCGGGCGGGCTGTCTCGGCCGCGCGCGAGGCCGGGGGCGTGCGTGAAGCGGGCGCGGCGGCCCGGCCCGCACGTGTCCGCATGCGACAGGGTCCTTTCGGTCGTCCTGCCTCGTCACGTTACCCTACACATGTCGGGAAACCTACACGTGTAGTTTGACGGTAAAGTGAAGAATGTGGCCCCGACCAAGAGCAGTGACACCCCCTCCGGCGACCGGCGCGTGCGCCGCACCCACACGGCCCTGGCACGCGCGCTGATCCAGCTCGTCGAGGAACGCGACCTGTCCCGGATCACCGTCGCCGACGTCGCCGGATCCGCCGGGGTGAGCCGCTCGACCTTCTACGACCACTACCGCGACGTGCACGAGCTCGCCGAGGTGGCCTGCACCGCGATGATCGACGGACTGATCGAGTCCCTGCCCGGTCCCGGCCCGGAGGCGGCGGACCCCGCGCCCGAGGCGACCCAGTCGCTGGAGGCGTTCTTCGCCAGCCTCGCCGAGCACGCCGGGCTCTACCGCACCCTGCTGGGGCCGCAGGGCAGCGCGCGCGTCGTCGACCACATCCGCCGCCGTATCGCCGCGACCGTCCACGACCGCCTCCGCCAACTCGCCGCCGGGGACCTGGCGGGATATCCGAGCCCGCCCTCGGACATCCCGCACGACGTCCCGGCCGCGTTCACCGCCGGGGCGCTCATCGGCGTGGCCGCCGACTGGCTCCAGCGCGGATGCCCGCGCCCCCCGGCGGAGATGGCCGCCCTCACCTGGCCGCTCTTCAGCGCGCTCTACCGCACCGAGGCCGTCACCCCCGCCTGAGGCCGTACGGCCGGAGGCGGCCGGGTTCCGGGGTCAGCGGCAGAACGGCTCCATGCCCAGTACCGACTTCACCCCGCCGAGCAGGTGCTGGACGAAGTACCGGTCGCCCTCCATCGGCTCGTCGGTCCATGCCCTGACGTCGTGGCCGAGGGTCGTGAGCCAGGCCTTGCCGCCGTCGTAGTACTGGCACCAGCTGACCGGGTGGTCGTCCCCGTGGCCGGGGTGACCGAGGCCGCCGCGTACCCCCCGGGCGAGGGTGCTCTCGTCCACCTTGGCCAGTACCCTGACCCGCGTCGGGAACGGCACGAGGTTGTACCACTCGTCGGAGAAGGCCCAGCGCCTCGGCAGCCCCTGGGTGGAGACATCCCTCCTGCCGACGGTCTCGACGACTCCCGGCTGGTTGGCGCTGTGGTCGTAGAAGTTGGCGTTGCCGAGCAGGCCCTCGTACCAGGGCCAGTTGTACTCGGTGCCGAAGGCGTTGTGGACGCCGACGAAGCCGCCACCGGCGCGGACGTACTGCCGCAGGGCGGTCTGCGCGGCGTCGTCGAGGGTGTCGCGCGTGGTGCTGAGGAACATCACGGCGTTGTACGACAGCAGCCTGCCCGCCGAGGACAGTTGGGTGACGTCCTCGGTGTAGTCGACGGCGAACCCGTTCTGCTCCCCCAGCTCGACCACGGCCTTGACCGCGACGTTGTCGTCCTTGAGCGGCGGGTTCAGGCCGGGGCCGAGGGGGGTTCCCAGATGGGCGTGGCGAGGGCCGGCGGTGCGGCTGTAGACGAGCAGGCGGTAGCCCTCGGCGGGGTCGAAGTTGCCCCAGTCGTGGTAGCAGCGGGGGTCGGTGCCCCGGCAGACGCCGTAGTCGGGGTCGCCGAGGTTCTCGGCCCCCTTGCCGTGGCCGGGTGAGGCCGCGGAGCCCGGGGAGGTGAGGGTGAGCAGGAGTGCGGCCGCACCGGCGGCGGCGATGGACAGGGACGAACGCCTGACGCGCATGAGCACCTCACGTGCTTCGGTCCGCTAGATGGACCACTTGGTCCATTGAGAGGTCTTGAGCGTATCCAGCGCCGTCTTCCTAAAACAAGTTCTTGCTTCACCGCCGCGTCCGGCCTATCGTGCGTCCGACCCCTGGATCCAACGATCCGTCTGATGGACCACCAGGGGATGGCCTCGGCCGGACGCACGGCTTTCCGACCGGCACGGTTTTTTCACAGACGCGGCTCTCACAGACGCGGCTCTCACAGACGCGGCTCTCACAGACGCGGCTCTCACAGACGCGGCTCTCACAGACGCGGCTCTCTCGTGAACGCGCGCGCCTTCCCGCCGCGGCGGGCGTGCCGCCGGGGCGAACCGTTGTGAGGGCGGTGGCTACCGCGCCCTGAGGTCGGTGGGCAGGATGGAGGGCGGGATGGGCCCCTTGTTGCGGCGGCCCTGGCCCGACTCCTCCCAGGCGTGCGCGAGGATGCCCACGCTGCGGCTCAGCACGAACAGGCCGCGGGCCAGCGGTGCGGGGAAGCCCAGCTCGGCGTAGATCACCGCGGTGGCGCCGTCGATGTTCATCGGCACCGGGCTGATCAGCTCCTCCACCCGCCGGGCCGCGCGCAGGTGGTCACCGGCCACCACCTCGCCGGCCACCGCCTCGTCCACCAGGGTGAGCAGCGGGTCGCGGCGCGGGTCGCGGGTGTGGAAGCGGTGCCCGAACCCGGGCAGATACTTGTCGCGGGCCCGCCAACGAGCCACCGTGGCGGCCGCGTCGCCGGAGCGCACGACCTCCTCCAGCATCTCCACGCACTGCTCCCCCGCGCCGCCGTGCACGTCGCCCAGCATGTTGACGCCGGTGGCGACGGCGTTGTTCAGCCCGACGCCGCAGGTGATCGCCATCCGGGCGGCGGCGATCGACGGGGCGTGCGGGCCGTGGTCGACCGAGGAGACCAGCGCCGCCTCCAGCAGCGCGGCCTGCCGCTCGTCCGGCAGCCGCCCGCGGAGCATGAGCCAGACGACCTCGGCGAAGCCGGCCCGCCCGATCAGCTCCTGCACCGGCCTGCCCTGCAGCTCGATGACGTCGGGCTCGATCCGGGAAACCGCCGTCCCCCACCAGTCGGCGGCGTCGCTCGCGCCACTCATGACACCACCCCGAACTCCGCGTTGTGCTGCCCGAGCAGCGGGGCCGGACGGCGCGGGCGCAGCGCGGCGCCGTCGACGAGGACGCCGTTGCCGGTGACCGTCACCCGGCGCCCGTCGCCGCCGGGGAACGGCAGCTCCGTCAGGAAGCCGCGCTCGCGGAGCTGGCCGAGCGCGAGCGCCTGGGCCACGGTGAGGACGCGGGCGGCCGGGACTCCCCCTCGCGAGAGGATCTCCTCCCACTCCAGCGCCGTCCTGGCCCGCAACGCCCGGTTGAGCTCGTGGTTCAGGGCCCGGCGGTGGGTCTTGCGCGCCTCCCTCGCGGCGAACCGGGGATCGGCGGGCAGGTCGGGCCGCCCGACGAGGCGGCACAGCGTCTCGAACTGGGCCTGCTGGTTGGCCGCGATGTTCAGCGGCCCGTCGGCGGTCTCGAAGGTGCCCGAGGGGGCGGCGGTGGCGTTCTGGTCGCCCATCGGCTCCGGCTCGACGCCGCTGACCAGGTAGTTGGAGGCCGTCCAGCCCATCGCGGAGATGGACGCCTCCAGCATCGACAGGTCCAGGAAGCAGCCGCTCCCGCCGCGTTCGCGCCCGGCGAGCGCGGCGGAGATGGACAGCGCGGCCATCAGCCCCCCGATCGAGTCGCAGATCGGGAAGCCGACGCGCAGCGGCACCGTCTCGGGGGTGCCGGTGACGCTCATCATGCCGGACAGCCCCTGGACGATCTGGTCGTAGGCGGGCGCCGCGCTCATCGGGCCGCTCTGCCCGAACCCGGAGATCGCGCAGTAGACCAGGCGGGGGTTGAGCTCCCGCAGCCGCTCCCAGCCGTAGCCGAGCCGGTCCAGGACCCCGGCCCTGAAGTTCTCCAGCAGGACGTCGGCGCCGGTCACCATGGCCTCGAACGCCTGCCTGCCCGCCGGGCTCTTCAGGTCGATCTCGACCGACTTCTTCCCGGCGTTCTGCGCCAGGAAGGAGGCGCCGAGCCCCTCCCGGTTGAGCTCGGGGTCCGGGCCGAGGCCGCGGGCGAGATCCCCGCCGCCGGGCATCTCGACCTTGACCACCTCCGCGCCGAACAGCATCAGCTGGTAGCTGCAGTACGGCCCGGACAGGACGTTGGTGAGGTCCACGACCTTGATGCCGTCCAGTGGCAACTGCTGCATGCACGCTCCATAGGGTCAGGTCAGGGGATGGTCGAAGCCGCGGTCCGACATGCGCTTGGCCGCCTCCCGCAGGTCCGCGGCGAACACCTGGACCCGCTCGTCGCCGAAGCGGACCGTCGGGCCGCTCAGCGAGAGCGCCGCCACGGTCGCGCCCGCCGCGCCCGTCACCGGGACGGCCACCGCCGACAGGCCCGGCTCGCGCTCGCCGTGACTGGCCGCGTAGCCGTCCCCGGCGGCCCCGGCGATCCACTCCCGCAGCGTCGTCAGGTGCTCCTCGCCGTGCGGCGAGGACTGGGAGACACGCGCCAGGAGCCGCGCCGGGGCGTCCCTGAGCAGGACCTTCGAGGCGGCTCCGGCCCACAGGGGCAGCTCGTCGCCGACCCGCACGACGTGGCGCAGCGGCTGCGGGCTCTCCTGCTGGGCGATGCAGATGCGGTGGACGTCGCGCAGGACGTAGAGGTTGACGGTCTCCCGGTGCCGCTCCCCCAGCTCGCGCATGAGCTGGACGGTCTCCGGGGGCAGCTCCCAGGCGTCACGCGCGAGGTGCGCCCAGCGCCACAGGGCAGGCCCGGCCGCGTAGCCCTTGCGGGTGGCCCACAGCAGCCCCATGTGCTCCAGGGTCTGCAGCAGGCGCAGCGCCGTCGTCTTGGCCAGCCCCGTCTCGTCGACGACCTCGCGGATCGTCAGCGTCCGGCGGTCGTCGGTGAGCAGGGACAGGATGTCGAACGCCCGCTGGACGCTGCGCACGCCGCCACCGCCGTCGCCGGAGACCGCCGGGTTGTTCATCGAAGGCACGGGTCCTCACTTGTGAGTCGAAGGTGAACCTTTTCCGCTCACTCTCGCATGCGGTCCGTACGCTAACACCAGTCCGCGCAGCGGTCCATATGCACCACTATACGGATCCACTGCCCTCTTGCCAGAACCTTTACCCTCCTCATACCGTGAGGCAATCCACAGTGCGGTTCTTGAGAACCGTCAAGCGGATCTCTATGGAGATGACATGGACGCAGTCCAGGAAGTCGAATGCCTGATCGCCGGGAAGTGGCTGGGCGCGGGCCCCCGTTCCGACCGCGTCGGCCCCTACGTGCGGCGGGTCGTGAGCCGGGCCAGGCTCGCCGGTCCCGACGACGTCGCCACCGCGCTCGACTACGCGCGCCGGGGTGCCGGAGTGGTCGCGCGGCTCGCCCCGGCGACCCGCGCGACGATACTGGAGCGGGCCTCGGCCGCGGCCGGCGCCCGCGCCGAGGAGTTCGCCCGGCTGCTCGCCCTGGAGCTGGGCAAGCCGCTCAAGGACGGCCGCGGGGAGATGCTGCGGGTGGCCGACACGTTCGCGGTCGCGGCGGCCGAGGCCAGGGCGATCGGCGGCGAGGTCCTGCCCGTGGCGGGCTGGGCGCGCGGGGTGGGCAACACCGCGCTCACACAGCGCGCCCCGGCCGGCCCGGTGCTGGCGATCACGCCGTTCAACGCCCCGGCGAACCTGCTCGCCCACAAGCTGGCCGCCTCCTTCGCGGCCGGGAACACCACGGTCGTCAAGCCGCCGCCGCAGGCCCCGGCCGTCTCCACCGCCCTGGTCCGGCTGCTGCTGGAGGCCGGGATGCCGGAGGAGGCCGTCCAGGTCCTGCACGGGGGCGGGGACGTGGGCGCGCGGCTGTGCGCCGCGCCGGAGATCGCCGTGATCAGCTTCACCGGCGGCGTCACGGCCGGTGCCGCCGTCGCCCACGCCGCCGGGCCCAAGCGGGTGCTGCTGGAGCTCGGCGGCAACGCCGCCACCATCGTCTGCGAGGACGCCGACGTGGCGGAGGCGGCGCGTGTCTGCGCCCGTACCGGATACAGCAACTCCGGCCAGAGCTGCATCTCCGTCCAGCGCGTCTACGTGCAGCGCGCCCGGTTCGAGGAGTTCGCCCGGGCACTGACCGGCGAGGTGCGGGCGCTGAGGGTGGGCGACCCGCTCGACCCGGCGACCGACGTCGGCTCGATGGTGGACGACGAGGCCGCCGAGCGCGTGGCGCGCTGGGCCGGGGAGGCGGCGCGCGCCGGCGCGACGGTGACGACCGGTGGCACCCGGACGGGCGCGGTGATGGAGCCGACCGTGGTCGTCGCGCCGCCCGCCGACGCGCGGGTCGTCCGCGAGGAGGTCTTCGGCGCGCTCGTCGCCGTGCTCCCCTACGACGGCTTCGACGAGGTCGTCCAGGAGTGCAACCGCAGCAGCTACGGGCTGCAGGCCGGATTGTTCACCCATGACATACGCCGCGTCGTCACCGCCTGGCGCGAGCTGGAGGTCGGCGGCCTGGTCGTGAACGGCTCGTCCAACTTCCGCCTGGACCACCTCCCGTTCGGCGGCGTGAAGGACTCCGGCATCGGCCGCGAGTCGCCCCGCTGGATGATCGAGGACTTCACCGTGACCAAGACCCTGCTCCTTCGCGGGCTGACCATCTGGGGAGACCAGTGAGCGCCGACCATCTGGAAAGATCGGGAACCACCGTCGCGCACGCGCTCGTCGCCCAGCTCGAGGACCTCGGCGTCGAGTACGTCTTCGGCACCTGCGGGCACACCAATATCGCCGTGCTCGACGCGCTGGCCGACAGCCGTATCCGCTTCGTCATCGCCCGCCACGAGCAGGCGGCGGCGCACGCGGCCGACGGCTACGCCCGCGTCTCCGGAAAACCCGGCGTGCTGCTCGTGCACGTCGGGCCCGGCCTGACCAACGCGGCCACGGGGGTGATGACCGCCGCGCTCGACTCGGTGCCGATGGTGGTGATCTCCGGTGACATCCCGTCGTACTACCACGGCCGCCACCCGCACCAGGAGATCAACCTGCACGCCGACGCCGACCAGGCGTCGGTCTTCCGGCCCTTCGTCAAGCGCGCCTGGAACGTGCACCGGGCCCAGGACCTGGGCCGCTCCGTGGAGCGGGCCTTCTGGACGGCGACGTCGGGCAGGCCGGGGGCGGTGCTGGTCAACGTGCCGATGGACGTCCTCTCGCGGCCCGCGGCGCCGTACCCGCCGATCAGCCACGCCGCGCCGCCCGGCCTGCCCGCCGCGACGGCGGAGCGGATCGCCGAGGCGCTCGCGGGCGCCGAGCGGCCGCTGCTGTACGTCGGCGGCGGCCTGCGCGAGGACTCCGGGGCGCTGCTGGCGCTCGCCGAGCACCTGGACATCCCGATCGCGCACTCGCTGATGGCCAAGGGCACCGTCCCCGACGCCCACCCGCTGGTGCTGGGCATGCCGGGGTTCTGGGGGCTGGAGCTGACCAACGCCTACGCCAGGGAGGCCGACGTGGTGCTCGCGCTGGCCACCCGGTTCGCCGAGACCGACGCCAGCTCCTGGGACCCGCGCCACACCTGGACGCTCGGCGAGCGCGGCAGGCTGATCCAGATCGACATCGACCCGGCCGAGATCGGCCGCAACTACCCGGTCGAGATCGGCGCCGTCGCCGACGCCGGGCTCGCGGTGCGGGTGCTGGCCGAGGCCGTCCGGTCATATCCACAGGTGGAGCGGCCCGAGTTGCGCGAGCGCATCCGCGAGGCCAGGACGGAGCTGTTCGCCGGGAGCCGCGAGCGGGGCCGCAGCGACGCCTTCCCGCTGCGGCCCGAGCGCATCCTCGCCGACCTGCGCGACGCGCTGCCTCCCGGCGCGATCCTGGTGACCGACGTGGGCTGGAACAAGAACGGCGTCGCGCAGTGCTACGAGCTGCCGTCCGAGGGCCGCTTCATCGCCCCCGGCGGCGCCTCCACCATGGGGTTCGGCCCGGCCGCCGCCGTCGGCGTCCAGCTCGCCCGTCCCGACGGCGTGGTGGTCGCGCTCATCGGCGACGGCGGCATGGGGGCCCAGCTGCCCGCCCTGCCGATGGCCGTCGAGCTGGGGGTGCCGGTGATCTTCGTGGTGATGAACAACCGGGCGCACGGCACCATCTCCGACCTGCAGTCCGCGCACTTCGGCCGCAGCCACGGCTGCGACTTCACCGACCCCGCCGGGCTCCCCTACAGTCCCGACTTCGCGGCGCTGGCCGCCGCGTGCGGCGCCGACGGCCACGCCGTCACCACGCCGGGGGAGTTCGGGGCGGCCCTGCGGGCGGCGGTGGTCAACCGCCGGCCGGCGCTCATCGACGTGCCGATGGTGAACGAGCCCGTCCCGACCCCCGGGCACTGGAACATCAAGGACATCTATCAGGGCGTTTTCACCGACTGAAACCGTTGCCCGTTCGATATTTCCCCGGGTTTCGCCAGGCCGTATAACTAACGTACTAGTCCGTGCATTACGGGGCCGTGTCGATCACCGCACTTTCCTCCACCCCCCAATGAGGTGAAGCACTTGTTCTCCGCAAGAATCGCAAGGATCTCCGTTTCCGCCGCGGCGCTGACCGCGCTCGCCGCGCTCGCCGCCTGCTCCGCCCCCGGCCAGCAGGCCGCCCAGGAGGCGGACGCCACCGGGCCCATCAAGATCGCCAACATCAACGCGCAGAGCGGCCAGCTCAGCCCGCTCGGCCAGTGGGAGCACAAGGGCGTCAAGCTCGCCATCGACGAGGCCAACAAGGCGGGCGGCGTCAACGGGCGGCAGATCAAGCTCGACCTCTTCGACAGCCAGGGCGACCCCACCGTGGGCACCAACCTGGCCAGGAAGATCTCCAGCGAGGGATACATCGCGATGCTCGGCACCGCCGAGAGCGCGGTCACCCTGGCGATGGCCCCGATCCTCAAGGACGCCAAGATCCCGAACATCACCTCGGGACAGTCGCCCAAGCTCGCCGACCTCAAGAGCCCGTTCCTGTTCCTGAACGCGCCGACCAGCGTCACCTTCGACGAGACGCTCGCCAAGTACCTCGTCGACGACAAGGGCTACAAGAAGATCGCGCTGATCAGCAACAACGGCGCGTACGGCGCCGGCGAGCACGACGCGTTCCTGGCCGCGCTCAAGTCCAGGAACGTCACCGCGATCGCCGACGAGGTCGTCACCCCCGACCAGAAGGACTTCAACGCCAACCTCGCCAAGATCCGCGAGCAGGAGCCCGACGTGCTGTTCATCGGCGCCGAGGAGGTCCAGTCGGGCCTGATCGCCAAGCAGTCGCGCGAGCTGGGCCTGAAGGCGCTGTTCGCGGGCGGCGCGCCGATGGGCACCGACGTGTACGCCACCACCGCGGGCCTGGACAACGCCGAGGGCTCCGTCGTGAGCTCGCCGTACCTGAGCAACGAGGCCAGCGAGCCCATCAAGGCGTTCGCCGCCAAGTACAAGGCCGCCTACAACGAGGACGCCCGCATGCACGTCGCCAAGGCCTACGACGGCGCGTCGATCCTGATCGAGGCGCTCAAGCAGACCAAGGGCGCCGGCGGCCAGCCGCTCGCCGACGCCATCCGGGGCGTGAAGCGCGCCGGGCTGCTGGGCGACTACAACTACGACGAGTCCGGGGTAGGCATCCACGCCACCAAGATCGGCCTGGTCAAGGGCGGCACCGTCGTTCCCGAAGACGCGAGCTGACGTGCAGGTATTCCTTCAGACCCTGATCGGCGGGATCACGTTCGGAGCGGTGTACGCGCTGGTGGCGATGGGGTTCTCGATCGTCTACCAGACCATGGGGCTGGTCAACTTCGCGCACGGCAGCGTCGTGATGATCGGCGCGTACGCCGCCTCCACGTTCTACCTGGCCACCCAGCTGCCGTTCGCGATCGCGGTCACGGTGGCCATCGTGGTCACCGGCCTCATCGGCCTGATCATCGAACGCTTCCTGCGGCCGCTGGAGAACAAGGACTTCACGCTGATGCTGATCGGCACGATCGGCTTCGGCGCCGTCCTGGAGGCGGGCGCGGTACTCATCTGGGGGGCGACCGGGCACGCGGTCCCCTCCCCCATGCCGACCGAGCCGCTGGACCTGGGCGGGATCCGCATCCCCACCTACAGCCTGATGGTGATCGCCGTCGCGGCGACCGCCACCGGCCTGCTCGCGCTGTTCCTGCAGCGCACCAAGCGCGGCGCGGCCATGCAGGCGGTCGCGATGGACCACCAGGCGGCCACCGCGGTCGGCATCCACGTCGGCCGCAGCAACGCGATGGCCTTCGCGATCGGCGCGGGCCTGGCGGCGCTGGCGGGCAGCCTGATCGGGCCGATGCTGTACGTCAACCCGACCATGGGCGGCACGCTGGGCATCAAGGGGTTCGCCGCGGCGATGCTCGGCGGGTTCGGCAGCATGCCCGGCGCGATCGTCGGCGGCATGACCTTCGGGCTGCTGGACGCCTTCGCGGCCGGCAACTTCCAGGAGTACTCCGAGCTCGTCACGTTCCTGGTGTTCGCGGTCATCGTGATGATCCGCCCCACCGGCATCTTCGGGGAGACGACGGTGAACCGAGCATGAGACGTCTGGCATACCTCGTCCCCCTCGCGGTGGCCGCCTGGCTGCTGCCGTACGGGCTGGGCGGCTACTCCATGCACGTCGTGAACGTCGCGATCATCTTCGCGATCCTCGCCATCGGCCTGGGCCTGACGATGGGCGTGGCCGGGCAGATCAACCTGGCGCAGGTCGCCTTCTTCGGGGTCGGCGCCTACACCGTCGCCATCCTGTGCACGCGGGCGGGCTTCGGCTTCTGGAGCGCGGCGCTGCTCGCCCTGGTCGTGTCGGCGGTCTTCGGCGTGCTGGTGGGCGTCCCGGCGCTGCGGATGCAGTCGCACTATCTCGGCATCGTCACCCTCGGCCTGGCGCTCGCCTTCACCAACTGGGTCACCAACGCCCACATCGCGGGCCGCGCCGAGGGCATCAGCGACATCCCGGCGCCGGTATTGTTCGGGCTCGACCTATCCAGCGCGTACCTGTTCTACTACGTCGAGCTGGTGGTCTTCGCGATCTCGCTCGCGTTCGCGCTGTTCGTCACGCACTCCCCGCTCGGCCGCAGGCTGCGCGCGATGCGCGACGACGACCTGGCCGCGGGCGCGCTCGGCGCGGAGATCCCGTTGCTGCGCATGACCGCCTTCGTGCTGTCGGGCCTGTACGGCGGCCTGGCCGGTGTCCTGTACGCCGGGCTCATCCGCTTCGTGGCGCCGGAGTCGTTCAACATCGCCAACATGTTCCTGCTGCTCGCGATGGTGATCATCGGGGGGCGGGCCAGCATCCTCGGCTGCGTCGTCGGCGCCGTCGCGCTGGCCATGGTGCGCGAGGCGCTGCTGGACGCCTCGGCCTACGCCCAGCTCGGCTACGGCATCGTGGTGGTCCTCGTGGTGGTCTTCGCCCCCACCGGGCTGGCCGGGCTGCCCGGCAGGCTCCGCTCCCTGCTGCGGCGCCGCGACCAGGGAGCGCGGGCGCTGCTGCACCCCTTCCAGCCGTACGAGCGAACCGAGCGGGCGACACCGGGCGACGCCGTGCTGGAGGTCAAGGGCGTGACGATGCGCTTCAAGGGGCTCACCGCCCTCGACGACGTCTCCCTCACGGTCCCCGCCGGCGAGATCCGCGGCGTCGTCGGGCCCAACGGCTCGGGCAAGACGACGCTGTTCAACATCGTCAGCGGTTTCTACACGCCCAGCGCGGGCGCGGTGCGCCTGCACGGCGACGACGTGACCGGGGCGAGGCCCTACCGGCTCTCCCAGCGCGGGGTCGCCCGCACCTTCCAGAACCTGCGGCTGTTCGAGGACCTCGACGTCCGGGAGAACGTGCTGATCGGCCTCGACCGCACCAGGACCTCCTGGATCTGGCGCTACCTGGCGCTGCCCTGGAAGGTGTTCGGCTACGAGCGGGCGCTCGGGGCGCGCGCCGACGAGATCATGGCCAGGTTCGGGCTGACGGACTACGCCACGGCCGTGCCGCGCTCGCTGCCGTACGGGATCCAGCGCCGCATCGAGATGGCCCGCGCGATGGCGATGTCGCCGTCGCTGCTGCTGCTCGACGAGCCCGCCGCGGGGCTGAACGGCGAGGAGGTGCGCCAGCTCGGCGACATCGTCCGCTCCATCAGGGACTCCGGCGTCACCGTGGTGGTGATCGAGCACAACATGGGGCTGGTCATGTCGCTGTGCGACCACGTCACCGTGCTGTCCGGCGGCAAGGTGATCGCCGACGGCACCCCGGCCGAGGTCGCGGTCGCCCCGGCCGTCGTGCAGGCCTACCTCGGCGACTCCATGGCCGCCCCCACCGAGTCCGCCGTCGAGGAGGCGACCCGATGACGACCCTCACCGTCGAGAACCTGTCGGTCCACTACGGCGGGGTCCGCGCCGCCCACGGCGTGAGCTTCACCGTCGAGCCGGGGCAGGCGCTGGGCATCATCGGCGCCAACGGCGCGGGCAAGTCCTCCACCCTCAAGGCCGTGATGGGCCTGGCGCCCCGCCAGGCCACGGCGATCCGCTTCGGCGAGCACGACCTGCTGCGCGCCGCGCCGCACACCCTGGTGCGGCACGGCCTCGGCTACGTCCCCGAGGGCAGGCACGTCTTCCCCGGGCTCACCGTGGAGAAGAACCTGCTGCTGGGCGCCTACACCAGCAGCTGGAAGAGCACGCCCATCGACGAGGTGTTCGAGCTCTTCCCGGTCCTCGCCGAGATGCGCCACCGGCTGGCCGGAGCGCTGTCCGGCGGGCAGCAGCAGATGCTGGCCGTCGGGCGGGCGCTGATGTGCCGGCCCAAGATGATGCTGCTCGACGAGCCGTCGATGGGCCTGTCGCCGATCCTGGTGGCGGAGATCGCCGGTGTCCTCAAGCGGCTCAACGCCGACGGGCTCGCCATCCTGCTGGTCGAGCAGAACGCCAAGCTCACCTTCGACGTCACCACCACCTGCCTGGTGATGGAGAACGGGGAGATCGCCGCCACCGGCACCTCGGCCGAGCTTCGTGACGACCCCCAGGTGCGGCGTATCTACCTGGGCCTGTGACGGCCCGTTCGGGGGCGCTGCTGGCCGTGTGCGCGGCCCTGTTCGGGCTGTCGTTCGTCCTCACCCGGTCGGCGGTCGGCGCGCTCGGCCCGGTCGGCGTCAGCGCGGCCCGCGCCGCGCTGGGCGGCTGCGTGCTGCTCGCGGTGCTGCTCGCGCGGGGCGAGCGGCTGCGCGGGCCGCCCGGCCGGTTCCTGGTGCTGGGCGCGCTGTCGGCCGCGCTGCCGTTCCTGCTGCTGTCGCTGGCGATGACGACCATGAACGCGGGCACCGCCGCGGTGCTCAACTCGGTGAGCCCGCTGTTCGCGCTCGCCGTCGAGGTGGCGGCGGGCCGGGACCGGTTCACCGCGCTGAAGCTGGCCGGGCTCGCCGTCGGGGCGGGCGGGGTGACGCTGGTGATGGCCGAGCGCGGCCTGGACGTCGGTCCCGGCGGCTGGGCCGGCGTGCTCGCGGGGCTGGCGGGCGCGGCGGTGTTCGCCTACGGCGCGAGCTACGCGGCCCGGCACTTCCGGGACACGCCGCCCCTCGTGGTGGCCACCGGCCAGCAGCTCGGCGCCGCCGTCCTGCTGCTCCCGCTGGTGGCCGTCTTCCCGCCACCGGGCCCGGTCACGCCATCGGTGGTCGCCGTGGTGGCCGGGCTGGGCGTCCTGGGCAGCGGGGTGGCGTACCTGCTGTTCTACCGGTTGATCGACCGCCTGGGCCCGGCGAGGACCGCCACGGTGAACCTGCTCGTGCCGATCTCGGGCGTGCTGTGGGGCCTGGTGCTGCTCGGCGAGCCGATCTCACCGCCGAGCGTGCTCGGCATGGCGGCGATCCTGGTGGGCCTGCGCTGGGTGCTCGCCCCCTCCGGTCCGCCTGGTGGAACGCATGATCCACACATCGGCCCGAAAGGTTATTGACCCCGCCATGGGCGAGATCTATCGTGCGTCCATCACTCGGAACTATCAATCCACCTGGTGGACTAGTGAGAGGATGATCATGATTCGTCGCAGAGAGCTGCTCATGGCCGCCGCCGCCGCTACCGTGCTCGCCCCGGCCGGCCAGGCCGGTCAGGCCGCAGCGGCCACCCGCAGGGGCGACACCGACTTCCCGAAGATCGGCGGGAACCTGGCGAACCAGAACCACAGCGGGCTGCGCGACCTGAACCGGGGCAACATCAGACGGTTACGGGCCGCCTGGGTCAACAACATCGAGGGCGGCCTCATGGCGGGCAACAGCCAGAGCACCCCCGTGGCCGTGGACGGCGTGCTCTACATCGAGTCGGCCCTGGGCAACGTCACCGCGGTGGACGGCCGTACCGGCGCCGTGAAATGGAAGTACCTGCAGACCCGGGGGGCGGTCACCCGGCGCGGCGTCGCGGTCGGCGCGGGCCGGGTCTACACCTGCGCCAACGACAACTGGATCGTCGCCCTCGACCAGCGCACCGGCCAGGTGGTCTGGGAGCGGCAGCACAACGGGTACGGCAACCTGGAGAAGGTCGCGGTCACCTACCACGACGGCATGCTGTACTGCGGCACCAACGACGGCCCGCGCGGCGCCGCGCTCGCCTTCGACGCCGCGACCGGCGACCTGCTCTGGCACTTCTGGGGCACCCCCGGGCCCGGCGAGTTCGGCAACGACACCTGGGAGGGCGACTCCTGGCAGACCGGCGGCGCCACCCCGTGGATGCACTGCGCCATCGACCCGGACCTGCGCCTGGTCTACTGGACGTTCGGCAACGCCAGGGGCGCCCGCTCCTCCCAGGACGGCTCCGAGCGCGGCGGCCAGAACCTGTTCGCCAACTCGATCGTGGCGATGGACCTGAAGACCGGCGCCTACCGCTGGCACTTCCAGTCCATCCACCACGACATCTGGGACATGGACAACGTCATGGCTCCCGTCCTGGTCGACGCGCGCGTCCGCGGCCGGACCCGCAAGCTCGTCGTCTACGGCAGCAAGACCGGCATGTACTACATCCTCGACCGGGCCGACGGCTCGGCCCCGCTGGGCATCGACGAGGTGCCCGTCCCCCAGGAGCCCCGGCAGAAGACCTGGCCGACCCAGCCCTTCCCCCGCCAGGGCGGCTGGACCGAGCTGACTCCCGTACGGCAGCCGCTGGGCACCGAGGTCCCCGGCCTCCCGCACCGCGCCGTGCCGAACTATCAGGTCGGCTCCCTGTTCACCCCGCACTGGGACGTGCCGATCCTCACCATCCCCGGCCACGGCGGCGGCGCCGACTGGAACCACCAGTCCTACAGCCACAGCACCCGGCTGGTGTACACCGGCTTCGGCTACGTCGCGGCGGCGCACTCGCTGACCGAGCCGTCCAACGGGCTGCGGCCGCCGGGCGAGTACATGACCGGCGGGGTGGTGGCCGTGGACCCGAGCACCAACCGGGTCCGGTGGAAGCGGAACATGCCCTACTCGCTGGCGCACGGCAACGGCATCCTCACCACGGCCTCCGACCTGCTGTTCATCGGGCAGCCCGACGGCAACCTGCTCTGCCTGGACGCCAGGGACGGCCGCGAGCTGTGGCGCTGGCAGACCGGCGCCGCCGTCAGCAGCAGCCCGATCTCCTACGAGATCGACGGGGAGCAGTACGTCGCCGTCTACGCGGGCGGCACCAGCATCCCCTACGGCGACTCGGCCACCCGGGGCGACCACCTGTGGGCCTTCAAACTGGGCGGCACCGTGCCCCCCGCGGCCGCCCCGCCCGCGCCGGTGGTCCGGCGGCCGGTCTCCGGCGGCCCGGTCGACGGGAGCGCCGTGAACGACACCGTCGTGCTCGCCCGCACCTACAACGCCGCCACCGGCCAGGTCGGCACCGTCGAGTCCGCGGCGGTGAACGCGATGGCCCCCACCCACCTGCGGGTTCCGGTCGGCACCACGGTCACCTTCGTCAACCCCGCGGACAACGTCAACGTCCACGGGGCCACCCAGTTCTTCGAGGGATTGTTCGACGTCAGGCTCGCGCCGGGCGAGTCGTTCCGGTACACCTTCGACCGGCCGGGCGAGTTCTTCTTCAACGACCCGTTCAGCGCCCGCCCCACCGGCAAGATCGAGGTCCTGCCCCGGTAGGACGAGCGGGCGGCGCCCACGGGGGCGCCGCCCGCTCAGCCGGAGATCACCGCGACATCGGGCCCCAGCCTCGGGAAGCGCTCCAGCACCTCCGGGTCGTGACCGGCGACCACGAGGTGCGGCCCGCCGGCCAGCCGCCCGATCCTGTCGAAGGCGCCGTACATCCCGGTCATGCTGTGCAGGATCGGGAAGGGCCGGTCGTCCTCCAGGTTCTCGTAGAAGTGGGCGGCGTCGGAGGCCAGGACGACGGCGCCGCGCGCGGTGTCGACCCGCACCACCTGCATGCCCGCGGTGTGCCCGCCGACCAGGTGGACGCTCAGGCCGGGCACGACCTCGGCGTCGCCGTCCACCAGCGTCACGCGCCCGTCCTCGCGGGCGGCCAGCAGGTGGGCCAGGTCGTCGTCGTTCAGCAGCCAGCGTTCCCGCGCGACGCGGTCCGCCCAGGGCCCGGTCCAGTAGTCGAGCTCCGCCCGCTGCAGCACGTAGCGGGCGGAGGTGAACTCGCGGGCGGTGCCGGTGTGGTCGTAGTGCAGGTGGGTCAGCACCACGTGGCCGACGGACTCCGCGGGCACGCCCAGCGCGGCCACGGCCTCCACCGGCGAGACGCGGTAGTCCAGCCCCTCGACGCCCTGGGCGCGCGAGCGGCCGATGCCGGTGTCGACGACGACGGTGTGCTCCTCGGAGACCGCGAGCCACACGTAGTACGAGGTGGGGTGCGGCTCCCCCGCGCGGGCGTCGTGGCCGTGGAAGTGCTCCCCGCGCCGGGCGTCGCGCACGGCGTAGCGGAGGGCGTGGACGCGGAACTCGTTCAAACCTTCACCGGCTTCGCGTGCTTGAGGCCGAGCTGCTCGGTGGGGACCCGGTAGGTCTCCCGGCCGGTCGCCACCGCGGCCACGTTGACGAGGCACAGCACCGCCACGATGACCGACACGCCGAACCAGCTCTCCTTGCCCGTGCCCGCCAGCGCGGTGGCCACCGTCGGCGCGAAGCCGGCGATCGCGAAACCGATCTGGGTGCCGACCGCCATGCCGGACAGCCGCACCCTGGTGGTGAACATCTCGCCGTAGAAGGAGGGCCAGACCGCGCT
The DNA here is from genome assembly GCF_042888905.1 of Streptosporangium sp. NPDC002721. Lineage (NCBI taxonomy): Bacteria > Bacillati > Actinomycetota > Actinomycetes > Streptosporangiales > Streptosporangiaceae > Streptosporangium > Streptosporangium sp. NPDC002721. The sequence continues at coordinate 156,091 of NZ_JBIAQI010000023.1, read as the reverse complement.
GGTGGCGCTGTGCACGACGCCGAACATCGCGATGCCCAGCACGAAGATCAGCGCGTAGCTGCCGGTGGAGATCGACCACAGGTAGGCGAACATCAGCACCGCGCAGCCCAGCGACCCGCCGATGAAGACCGGCTTGCGGCCGACCCTGTCCGACAGGATGCCCCACAGCGGGATGGTGATCACCGCGGCGACGTTGGCCAGGACGCCCACCCACAGCATGGGCCCGCGCTCCAGCCCAATGGTGTTGACCGCGTACGACAGGGCGTGGACGGTGAAGATCGTGCTCACCGAGGCGATGACCGCGGCCACGACCACCCGCAGCACGTCCTTCCAGTGCTCGCGGAAGAGCACGGCCAGCGGGAGCTTGGCCACGGCGTTGGAGGCGACCTCCTGCTCGAACACGGGCGTCTCCTCCAGGGTGCGCCGGATGACCAGCCCGACCACGGCCACCACGATGCTCAGCCAGAACGGTACCCGCCAGCCCCAGCTCAGCAGCTGCTCCTCGGGCAGCGCGGCGATCGGCAGGAAGATCGCGGTGGCGATGATCTGCCCGGCCTGGGTGCCGTTGAGGGTGAAGCTGGTGTAGAAGGCCCGCCGTCCCTCGGGGGCGTGTTCGAGCGTCATGGAGTTGGCGCCCGCCTGCTCGCCGGAGACGGAGAAGCCCTGCAGCAGGCGCAGCAGCACGAGCAGGATCGGCGCGAGCACGCCGACCTCGTCGTAGGTGGGCAGGCACCCGACCAGGAACGTCGAAACGCCCATCATCACCAGGGTGATGACCAGCACCTTCTTGCGGCCGAACCTGTCACCCACGTGCCCGAGGACGAAGGCGCCCACCGGCCTGGCCAGGTAGCCGACGCCGAAGGTGGCCAGCGCGAGGAGCGTGCCCGTCGCGGGCGAGGACTCCGGGAAGAAGATCTTGCTGAAGACCAGCGCGGCCGCGGTGCCGTAGATGAAGAAGTCGTAGTACTCCAAGGCACTGCCGATCCAGGCCGCCGCGGCCGCCTTGCGGGGTTTACCCTGCACTGTCACGGGTGCTCCTCATGCTGGGAGATAGGGGGATGCGCGATGGCAGGAAACTAACTCACTGGTTCGTACATTACAAGGGTGTTGCCAATCGGTTACCCGCTTCGATTCGCGCCCGTTCCCGCTCGACCGCTCTCGTTCCCCGCTTGCGTTTTCGTTCCCGCTCTCGCCCGCGTCGGCGGCGACCGGGCACGGACGCCGCTACGCGGTCACGCCGAGGGAGCCGGAGCTGAGGGAGCCGGAGCCGAGCGCCTCTCCCCGTCTCCGCCGCCTCCGCCGCCGCTCTCCCCGCCCTCTCCGCGCAGGTAGCCGACGACCATCTCGCCGACCATCCGGCGCAGCCTGGCCCGGTGCTCGGGCGCGGTCATGTCGCGGCCGAACAGCGCGCCGAACGTGTGCTGGTTGGCCACCCGGAAGAAGCAGAACGAACTGATCATCATGTGCACGTCGATGGCGTCGGCCTCGGTGACGAAGTCACCGGACTCCTGGCCCGCGTCGAGGATGCGCTCGATGAGGTCGAGCACCGGGGTGGCGAGACCGGCCAGCGCCTGCGACTTGCGGATGTGCTCGGCCTGGTGGATGTTCTCGATGGCGACGAGCTGGATGAAGTCGCGGTGCGCGTCGTGGTGGTCGAAGGTCAGCTGGGCCAGCGTGCGGATCGCCTCGACCGGGGCCAGGTGCTCGACGTCGACCGTGCGCTCGGCCGCGCGGACCTCCGCGTACGCCTTCTCCAGCACCGCGATGTAGAGCCGCTCCTTGCTGCCGTAGTAGTAGTAGATCATGCGCTTGGTGGTGCGCATCCGGGCGGCTATCTCGTCGACCCGCGCACCGGCGTAGCCGTGGCGCGCGAACTCCTGCTGGGCGACCTTGAGGATCTCCGCCCTGGTGCGGTCAGCGTCCCGCTGGCGTTCGGTGGTGGCGGGCTGCGAGGTCATTGGCCCATCTTAAGACGGCCCGCGTGCTGTACGGCGAGCCGGATCGGGGCGTTGACCGCGCCGTAGCCCCGGTAGCCGCCGACGCGCTGGACGATCTCGAAGAAGACGCGTCCCACGGTGACCGTGTACATGTGCAGGAACTCGCCGTGCTCGTCCCTGTCGTACAGCACGCCCAGCCGTCGCAGCTCGGGATCGACGTCATGGCGGTCCTCCAGGTCGTCGTAGTAGTTGTCCGGGATGGGCAGCAGCAGTTCCGGGTGTTCGGCGCGCAGCCTGCGGGCGACGGCCGGCAGGTCGTCGCTGGCCAGGGCGACGTGCTGCCACGGCGTGTCGCCCGCGCCGACCTGGGCGATGTTGAGCACCATCCGCACCTGTTCGGCGGCCCCGGCCGTCGCACTCGTCTCGCCCGCGCCGGACGCCGGGGTCGTGGACATCGCCCTGCTGCGCAGCAGGCCGTAGGGGTCGGGCAGCTCCAGGCTCTCCTGCGGGTGCAGGCCCAGCACGCTGCCGTAGAACAGCGCGGCCTCGTCGAAGTGGTGCCAGGGCTGGGTGAGCGCCACGTGGTCGATGTGGGTGATCTGCCCGGGGACGGGCTCGGCCGTTCCGGCAGCGCCGAAGTCGCCGAGCCAGGCGGTGTCGCAGAAGAAGAGCGCGGTGCCGTCCGGGGCGGCGATCGCGTCCAGCGCGACGTCCTGCGGGGCGCGCTCTCGCGGGAGCACCGGCGCCAGCAGCGTCTCGGCGTGTTTGACGGCCCGCGCCGGGTCGGGACTGTCCAGGCCGATGGCGACCAGGGCGGGGTCGGCCCCGGTGGCGTTGAGCAGCATCCGGGCCTCGCCCTGGGTCCACAGCTCGACCGGTTTGCCGGCGTGGGAGCCGGTACGGACGAAACCGAGCGCGTCCAGCACGCCGCTCAGGGAGCCGGCGTCGGCGAGCTCGGCGAAGGCGAAGCCGGTGGGCACCGCGGGGTGCGCGGCGCCGTGCAGGGTCTGCTCCAGGGCGATGAGCGAGCGCATGCCGTCGCGGGCGGTACGGGCGGTGTCGGCCTGGCGGAAATGGTCGTTGAACACCTCCAGCGACAGCGGCCCGGTGTACCCGGCGTTCAGCACGTGCTGGACCAGGCCGGTGACGTTCAGGGTGCCCTGGCCGGGAAAGCAGCGGTAGTGACGGCTCCACTGCAGCACGTCCATGGCCAGCAACGGCGCGTCGGCGAGCTGCAGGAAGAAGATCTTCTCGCCGGGGATGGCCTCGATGCCGATCGGGTCGGAGCCGCGCGACAGGATGTGGAAGCTGTCCAGGCAGGTGCCCAGGTTGGGGTGGTCGGCCATCCGGACGATCCGCCAGGCGTGCAGGTACTCGTTGACGTGCCGGCCCCAGGCCAGCGCCTCGTAGGCGATCCGGATGCCGTGTTCGGCGGCCCGCTCGGCGAGCCTCCGCAGCTGCTCGGCGGCGAGGGCGTCGTCGCCGATCGCGGCGGGCGAGACGTTCGAGCAGACCAGCAGCAGGTCCGCGCCGAGGCGCTCCATCACCCGGAACTTGCGCTCGGCCCGCTCCAGGTTCGCCGCCAGCACGGGGGCGGGTACGGCCTCGAAGTCGCGGAACGGCTGGTAGAGGTCGATGCCGAGACCCAGGTCCGCGGCGCGGGCGCGGATCTCCTCGGGTGAGTACGGGCAGACGAGCAGGTCGTTCTCGAAGATCTCCACACCGTCGAACCCGGCGGCGGCGATCGCGACGAGCTTCTCGGTGAGGGTGCCGCTGATGGAGACGGTGGCGATGGAGGTGCGCATGGCTCCCTCTCGGGTGGTGACCGGATCGATCGGGTGAGCGGGTTCTCGGGTCGTAGCCTCGGATCGTGCCCTCGGGTCGTGCCGGGGTCGGGTGGACGGGATCTCAGGTCGTGCCGGGGCCGGGCGGGCGGGTGCTCAGGTGGCGACCAGGTCGGTCAGGTGGGCGAGCATCCGTTCGCTGTCCGGGGTGCGGCCGGTGAAGAGGCGGAAGGCGTGGGCGGCCTGGAAGACGACCATCCCCCCGCCGTCGAGCGTCCGGCAGCCCAGCGCGCGGGCCTGCTTGAGCAGCTCGGTCTCCAGCGGCCGGTAGACGATGTCGGCCACCCACAGGCCGGGACGGAGCAGCTCGGCCGGTAGCGGCAGGCCGGGATGGAGCGCCATGCCGGTGGGGGTGGCGTGCGCCAGGCCGTCGGCGTGGGCGAGCAGTTCGGGCAGCTCGTCCCGGGTGGCGGGGCGGGCGCGTCCGGGCCCGAAGCGGTCGCCCAGCCGGCCGGCCAGCGCCGTCGCCCGCGCGGGGTCGGCGTCCACGATCGTGACGTGACCGGCGCCCATGGTGAGCAGCGCGTGCGCGATCGCCGCCCCCGCGCCTCCCGCGCCGAGCTGGACGACGCGCCGGGTGGGCGCGTCCGGCAGGCCACGCTCGAACGACTCGGCGAAGCCCGTCCAGTCGGTGTTGTGACCGACGGCCCGCCTGCCGTCGAAGACGACCGTGTTGACCGCGCCCAGCATGCGGGCGTCCGCCGACAGCTCGTCCAGGTGCGGGATGACGGCCTGCTTGCACGGGTGGGTGATGTTGAGCCCGTCGTAGCCGAACCGGCGGGCCGTACGGACCAGCTCCCCCACGTCGTGCCCCAGGCTGTCGGTGTCGAGCAGCCGGTAGACGTAGCGCAGCCCGTGGTGGGCGGCCTCGCGCTCGTGCAGCGGCGGGCTGAGCGAGGGGCCGATGCCCGAGCCGATCAACCCGGTCAGGTACGAGGCCATCAGTTCTCCCTCTTCAGCAGGTGCGCCAGGTGTGTCAGCGCGAGGACGTACCCGTGCGCCCCGGCGCCGCAGATCACGACGTCGGCGACCTCGGAGACGAACGACGTGTGCCGGTAGGGCTCACGCCGGTGGATGTTGGTGAGATGGACCTCGACGGTGGGCAGGGCGACGGCCGCCAGCGCGTCGCGCAGGGCGACGGAGGTGTGCGTGTAGCCGCCCGCGTTGATCACGATCGCGGCCGGGCCCGGTTCGTGGACGGCGTCGATCAGCGCGCCCTCGTGGTTGCTCTGCCGGAAGTCCACCTCGAACCCGAGCGCGGCGCCGGCGCGGTGGCACTGCGCCCGGACGTCGGCGAGCGTCGCGCCACCGTAGAGGTGCGGCTCTCGGCGGCCGAGGAGGTTGAGGTTGGGCCCGTTGAGGACCAGGACGCTGGACATCGTTCTCCAATGTACGTACTAGTACGTTAGCTGGCTAGACAGGGGCGCGGACCGGGCCGGAGCGACCACGTGACAGGCGGTGGGGACGCCCCTCCCGCTCCCGTCTCACCGCATGTACGAACTAGTGAGTTCGTTATAGCGCATGACGCCCCGCCTTTCCAGTCACCCGGCCGCCCGGCCGCTGTGACGTCACTCCGGGCCGACCGAGGACTCCCCTGCGCGCATCACGGCGATCACGTCGCTGAGCACGTCCGTCCGGACGACACCACGAAGACGTTCGCGTATGAAAGCGAGACAGTCACCCATGGGACGCCGCTCCTCCCCACCATACGGTTGGCGCACACGAGACGATCAGCCGTTGGGGGGCCCTTCATGGCGAGGCAGCGCGGGATTCTGGTGATCGGGGCGACCGGCACGACCGGCCGGCAGGTCGTGGCCCAGTCGCTGGAGGCGGGCGCCGAGGTGCGCGCGACGGCCCGCGACCCCGGGGCGGCCGGCCTTCCCGGCGGCGTCGAGGTCGTGCGCGGCGACCTGACTGACCCGGACAGCCTGCGCGCGCCCCTGGACGGGGTCGAGGCCGTGTTCCTCCTGTGGCCGTTCGCCACGGCCGAGGGGATGCCCGCGGTCCTGGACGCGATCGCCACCCGCGCCCGCCGCGTCGTCTACCTGTCCTCCGCGGCCGTACGCGACCACGAGCGGCGGATCGAGCGGATGATCGAGCGGTCCGGGCTGGAGTGGACGTTCCTGCGGCCGCACGCCTTCGCGGCCAACACCCTGCGCTGGGCCGGGCGGATCCGGGCAGAGGCCGTCGTGCGCGAGCCGTACGGCGCGGCCGCCATGCCCCCGCTGCACGAGCGGGACCTCGCGGCGGTCGCGGTGCGCGCGCTCCTCGGCGACGGCCACGAGGGTGCCACCTACGAGCTGACCGGGCCCGAGACGCTGACCCAGGCCGAGCAGGCGGGCGTCATCGGCGAGGTGATCGGCCGCCCGGTGCGCTGGGAGGAGACCTCGCCGGAGGCCGCGCGGCAGCGGATGCTCGCCGACGGCTGGCCGCCCGGGGCCGTGGACGGCGTCCTGCGGGCCCAGGCCGGGATGGTGGCCGAGCCGAGAGCGGCCACCGCCACGGTCGAGGCGGTCACCGGGGTCCCGGCCCGCACGTTCCGCACCTGGGTGACCGGCCACGCGGACCGCTTCCGTACCCCGTGAAGACGACCTCCGAGGCGGCCGGTGAGGCGGCCACCACCGGAGGCGGGCACTCCGTGAAAGCGGTCACCAAAGCGGGCGCCCTGTGAAAACCGCCCGCCGCCGCGAACCGGCACCCCCGGGTCAGCCGAAGTCGAAGAAGATCGTCTCCTTCTCGCCCTGCAGGTGGATGTCGAAGCGGTAGAGGTCCTCCCGTTCCCGCGCGGCCAGCAGCGTGTGCGCGCGCTCGGGCGGCAGCGAGTCGAGGAAGGCGTCGTGGGCGAGATAGACGCGGGTGTAGAGGTGGTGCAACAGGCCGCGGGCGAACACGCACACGCTGATGTAGCCGTTGCCGGGCACGAGCGTGCGCAGCGTCCAGCGGCCGTCGGCGTCGGTGGGCACCCGGCCGAAGCCGGTGAAGTCGACCCCGTTCCTGCCGACGACCGCGCCGTTCACCGGGTCGCGGCGCAGCGTGCCGGGCGCGCCGGTGAGGTCGCCGGACGGGGCGGCCTGCCAGAACTCCAGCAGCGCGTCCGGCACCGGGTCGCCCGCGCCGTCGTGGACGTACCCGTGCACGGTGATCCCGCCGGTCGCGATGTCACCGCCGCCGGGGAACGGGAGCGCGTAGCCGTAGAAGGGGCCGACGGTCTGCGAGGGGGTGGGGTTCACCGGCCCTCCTCCGTCCAGGTCGCGGCGGGGCCGTCGAGGACGATGTCCCACCGGTAGCCGAGCGACCACTCGGGGACCGACAGGTCGTGCTCGTAGGCGGCGACCATGCGCTGCCGGGCCCGCTCGTCGGTGACGGAGTTGAAGATCGGGTCGTAGGGGAACAGCGGGTCGTTCGGGAAGTACATCTGGGTGACCAGGCGCTGGGTGAAGGCGGTGCCGAAGACCGAGAAGTGGATGTGCGCGGGGCGCCAGGCGTTGGTGTGGTTGCGCCACGGGTAGGCGCCGGGCTTGATCGTGGTGAAGGCGTAGCCTCCGTCGTCGCCGGTGAGGCAGCGGCCGACGCCGGTGAAGTTGGGGTCGAGCGGGGCCGGGTGGTCGTCGCGCTGGTGCGGGTAGCGGCCCGAGGCGTTGGCCTGCCACACCTCCACGAGCTGGCCGCGCACCGGACGGCCGTTCCTGTCGAGGACGCGGCCGCGCACGGTGATGCGCTCGCCCAGCGGCTCGGCGAGGTGCTGCCTGGTCAGGTCGGCGTCGAGCGCGGTGACGTCGGTGACGCCGAAGACCGGCCCGGTCAGCTCGGCCGCCTCCGGGTCCTTGATCGAGATCAACGGCTGCCGGGGGTGACGGAGCACGGTGCTGCGGTAGGGGCCGTAGTCGCGGGACGGGTGGTGTCTCTCCCGGCCGTCGCCCGCGGTCCCGGTATCGCGGAGCGCCGCGATCTCCAGGTCGATGTCGGCCTGCGTGAGAGGGGTTGGCATGAACTCCTACCTTTCGGGAACGACGGCCGGGCCCTGACCGGCGCCGACACGCGGGAGGGCGAGACCGGGACCGGAGCCGACACGCGGGAGGGCGAGACCGGGACCGGAGCCGACACGCGGGAGGGCGAGACCGGGACCGGAGCCGAGGCCGACACGCGGGAGGAGGGGATCGGGACCGGGGCCGGGCGTCGCGGAGACGCTCCTCATGACCTCACCTCCGCGTCCGTACGGTCGCGCAGCTCCGCCGGGCTCACCCCGGGCGCGGTCTCCACCAGCGCCAGCCCCTCCCCCGTGACGTCGAGGACGCCGAGGTCGGTGATGATCCGGTGGACGCACCCCTTGCCCGTGAGGGGCAGCGAGCACTCCTCGACGATCTTCGGCGAGCCGTCCTTGGCGACGTGATCCATGATCACGATGACCCTGCGGGCACCGTGGACCAGGTCCATCGCGCCGCCCATGCCCTTGACGAGCCTGCCGGGGACCATCCAGTTGGCCAGGTCGCCACGGGCCGAGACCTGCATCGCGCCCAGCACCGCCACGTCGATGTGACCACCCCGGATCATGCCGAACGACAGCGAGGAGTCGAAGAACGACGCGCCGGGGAGCACGGTCACGGTCTCCTTGCCCGCGTTGATCAGGTCGGGGTCGACCGCGTCCGGCGCCGGGTAGGGGCCGACGCCGAGGATGCCGTTCTCCGAGTGCAGGACCACGTTCGTGCCCGCCGGGAGGAAGGACGGGATCCGGGTGGGCAGGCCGATGCCGAGGTTGACGTAGTCGCCGTCGCGCAGCTCTGCCGCCGCGCGCGCGACCATCTCGTCGCGGCTCCAGCTCATCGGGCGCTCTCCCCCGTCCGTTCGCGGCTCCAGCTCACGAGATGCTCTCCCCCGATCCGGTCGTGGCTCCAGCTCACGAGGCGCTCTCCCCCATCTCGTCGCGGCTCCAGCTCATCGGGCGCTCTCCTCGTCCGGTCGCGGCCGCAGCTCACGAGGCGGTCCCTCCTCGCTCCGCGGGCGCGGAGGTGGTGCGCCGTTCGACGGCCTTGTCGGCGGCCTGCTCCGGGGTGAGCGGCACGACGCGCTGGACGAACACGCCGGGCAGGTGGATCTCGTCGGGGTCGAGCTCGGTCAGCTCCTCGACCTCGGCGACGGTGACCCGCCCGGCCATCGCGGCCAGCGGGTTGAAGTTCCTGGCGGCCTTGCCGAACACGAGGTTGCCGTGCCGGTCGCCCTTCGCCGCCCGCACCAGCGCGAAGTCGGTGGTGATGCCGCGCTCCAGCACGTAGGTCCGGCCGTCGAACTCGCGTACCTCCTTGGGCGGCGAGGCGAGCACCACCGAGCCGTCCCGGCCGTGCCGCAGCGGCAGCCCGCCGTCGGCGACCGGCGTGCCGACCCCGGCGGGGGTGTAGAAGGCGGGGATGCCGCAGCCGCCCGCGCGCAGCCGCTCGGCCAGGCTGCCCTGCGGGGTGAGCTCGACCTCCAGCTCCCCGCCCAGGTACTGCCGGGCGAACTCCTTGTTGTCGCCGATGTAGGAGGCGGTCACCCGGCCGATCCGCCCGGCCTCCAGCAGGACGCCCAGGCCGCCGCCGTCCACGCCGCAGTTGTTCGACACCACGCCGATGTCGCGTACCCCGCTGTCGTACAGGGCCTGGATCAGCACGTTCGGGATGCCGCTCAGGCCGAACCCGCCCACCGCGAACGAGGCGCCGTCGCGCACATCGGCCAGGGCCTCCGCGGCCGTGGCGACCACCTTGTCTCCGCGCACGACACTCCGTTCAGCCGCGTGTTCACCATGTGTGTTCGCTATGCGAACTTTAGTTCACTCCCGCGCACTTGAGTATGTGTATCAGCCCCCGTCCTGTCAAAGCGCCCCCGGCGCGGCGCCGGTCCTCTCGAAGCGCCCCTGTCGTAGCACCCGCCTCGTCAAAGCACCTCCGTCGCGGCGCCGGTCCCGTCAAAGCGTCTCTCTCGCGACACCGGACCGCGCGGCGGTGACGACCACCGTGTTGTAGGGCATCACGAAGCCGCCCCCCAGCGCGTCGATCGCGGCCCCGGCGCCCTCCAGCACCTCCGCCAGCCGGTCCGGCGGGAGCCGGGTGAGGGCGCCGGAGGTGGGCAGCTGGTCCAGCCACTCGTCACGGGTGTAGGAGCACTCCCAGTCGAACCGCCACTGCTCCGGCTCGCCGAACCCGCCCGCCTCCCGGATCCCGTCGGCGGCCCTGTCGAAGAGCGCCTGGTATCCCTCCAGGGCGTTCCCCGCCCCCTGGAAGACGAACGGCGAGTCGGGCGCCACCCGCCGGTAGACCTCGGCGAAGGCCTCCGTCACCTCGGGCGGAAGCTGGAACACGTGCCAGAACACCGCCAGCCGGCCGCCGGGCCGCAGCACCCGCGCCGCCTTGGCGGCCCCCGCCGGCGGGTCCACCCAGTGCCAGGCGGTCCCGGCGACGACCGCGTCGAACATCCGGCCGGCGTCGTCCCACTCCTCGAACCTCGCCACCTCGACCTCGACGCCGGTGCGCCGCGCGAAATCGGCCATCCGCGCGTCGGGCTCGACGCCGAGCACCTCGCAGCCGGCCGCCCGGAACTGCCGGGCCTCTATGCCGGTGCCGCAGCCGACGTCGAGGAAGCCGGGCCCGGGACTGGCGGCGACGATCCGCTCCACCATGGCGTCGGGATAGCGGGGGCGGGCGCGGTCGTAGCGTTCGGCGTCCACGCCGAAGGACTCCGCCACCTGCCGGCGTCGATGAAGATCGTTTTCAGGGAGAGGCGCTCCGGCCGGCGGTATAGTGGGCATGCGCCCACCGTAGTGGGCACATGCCCACTCGTCAACGGGCGGGTCTCACGAGCGAAGGCGGGGATGCACGGTGCCGACGGGAGTGGCCATGCGCGACGCGCGCGAGCAGCTGTTCGACGCCGCCGAGCGCGTCCTGCTCAGGGACGGGCCGAACGCGCTGACCAGCCGGGCGGTCACCACGGAGGCCGACTGCGCCAAGGGGGTCCTGCACCGGCACTTCGCCGACTTCGACGCCTTCCTCGCCGAGCTCGTGCTGGACCGCGTCGCCCGGCTCGGCGGCCAGGCCACCGCCCTGCACGCGTCCGCCGGGACCGGCACCGTCGCCGGCAACCTCACCGGCGCGCTGACGGAGCTGTTCGAGACGGTCGCCGTGGCGATCGTCGGCCTCGTCATCTCCCGCGACGACCTGCGCGCCCGGCTCCGCCGGGCCGGATCGCCCGGCCTCCCGGTCCTCGCGGAGGCCGGGGCCATGCTCGCCTCCTACCTCACCGCCGAGTGCGAGATGGGCCGCATCGCGGCGGACGCCGACGTCGACACGCTCGCGTTCACGCTGGTCGGCGCCGGGCACCTGCTGTACGCGGGCACGGGAGGCGCCCCGCCCGAGACCGGAGCCCTCGACCGGATCGTGGCCACGGTCATCGCCGACGTCGTGCAGAGACGGCTGCTGTGAACCGCCCGCCCGCGCACGGGTCACGCCCCCCGGCCCGCCCGGCACCTCCTCCGCGCCATCCGGCCGGACCACGGTCGAGGGGAGGGGAACGGCCATGGTGACGGAACGTACCGCGGTGATCGTCGGCGGTGGGATCGGCGGGCTGGCGGCGGCGGTCGCCCTGCGCCGCCGGGGCTGGCGGGTCGAGGTCTGCGAGCGGGCCCCGGAGTTCACCGAGATCGGCGCCGGCCTCTCCCTGTGGCCCAACGCGCTGCGGGCCCTGGCCGCGCTGGGTCTGAGCGACCGTGTCAGGAAACTGGGCGCGGTCGAGGCGAGTGGCGGTGTGCGCGACCGAGCGGGCCGCTGGCTGGCGCGGACCGACAACGCGGAGATCGAACGGCGGTTCGGGGCGCCGCTGGTCGTCCTGCACCGCGCCGACCTGGTGAGGGCGCTCATCGAGGCGCTGCCGGAGGAAACGCTGCGGCCGGCGACCACGGTCACCGGGATACGCGACGACGGCGACGGCGGCGGCGCAGTGGTGGCCGAGCACGACGGCGGGAACCTCCGCGCCGACGTGGTGGTCGGCGCCGACGGCCTGCGCAGCACGGTGCGCTCCCTCCGGTGGCCCGCCGCGAGGCCGCCCCGGTACGCCGGGTACACCGCCTGGCGCACGATCACGGAGCCGCTGCCCGCCCCGCTCGCCCGTGGCGCCGCGAACTGGGGCCGGGGTGAGCGATTCGGATACACCTCGATGCCCGGCGGCCGGGTCTACTGCTTCGCCACCGCCACGGTGCCCGCCGGCGGCGCCGGCCCGGACGGCGAACGGGCCGAACTGCGCCGCCGGTTCGGGAAGTGGGCCGAACCCATCCCCACCCTGCTGGACGCGGTTCCCGAGGCCGGCGTACTGCGGCACGACATCTACGATCTGCCGCCGCTGCCCGGCTACGCCGACGGCCGGGTGGCCCTGCTCGGCGACGCGGCCCACGCGATGACGCCCAACCTGGGACAGGGCGCCTGCCAGGCGCTGGAGGACGCCGTCGTGCTGGCCTCCTGCCTCGACCGGGCGCCGGACGTCGCCTCGGCCCTGGCGGACTACGACCGGCGGCGCAGGTCCAGGACCCAGGCGGTGGTACGCCGATCGGCCCGCCTGGGAGCCGTCGGGCAGTGGTCGTGGCCGCCGGCCGCCGGGGCCCGCGATCTCGCCGCCAGGCTGACGCCGAACTCGGCGACGCTGCGCTCCATGGCACCGATACTCGGCTGGGAACCCTGATGCCCGACTGGACGTATCACCCGCTGCGCGGGCTCGCGGGCACCCTGCTCGGTACGCGACGATCGCAACGTGCCGCCCTGCGGGCGCTGGCGACCCTGACCTCGCTGCCCGGCGGGCGCCGGGTGATCGCGGGCGTGTTCGGTCACCGGGCGCCGCCGGCCGCGCTGTCCGGAACCGTCGCCGGTGTCGGCGTGACGACACGGCTGGGCGCCGTGGTGCCGCCGTCGACGGCACGCGACGCCGTCCGCGCGTTGCCGACCCAGGGGGCCGGCCTCGTCGTGGTGGAGCCGGTCGGCCGGGCCGACGTCGATCTGGTGCGTGCGGCGGCGGCCGGCCGCGGGTGTCCGGTGTTCGCGCGGACGGCCGATCCCGAGGTGGCGGCGGCGCTCGTCCCCCATGTCGACGCGGTGCTGACCGACGACGCGGACGTGGTCCGGATGACGACTCCCGCCGTCGCCGACGCGCTGGTGGCGTTGCGGGACGGCACCGGTGCCGTCCTGGCGACCCCGGCGGTCCTGGTGGAAGCGGGGCCCGGCTGGTTCCAGCGGGTGGCCGAGGCGGCCACGCCCACGTACCCGACGCCGGATCCGCGGGCGGTGGGTCGTGATCCCCGGCGGTGGCCCGCCTGGTGGTGGGGGATGTGGGTGGGGATCGGGATGATCTGCGCGGGCCTGGGCGCGACCGCCATCACCCTCGGCCCGGTCCTGCTCTGGTACGACCGGGACTTCCTCGGCCTGGACCTCCGGCGGTTGCACGGCGCCGGCCACAACATGGTGGCCTTCCTGCGGCACGACAGGATCACCATGGCCGGCACGATGGTGGCGGCCGGAGCCCTCTACACCGGGCTGGCCCTCGGCGGGATCCGGCGCGGGTGGCCGTGGGCGCGCAACGCCCTCCTGGTCTCGGGGGTCGTCGCGTTCTCCACCCTGTTCTACTTCCTGGGCTTCGGGTTCGTGGAGCCGCTGCACACCGCGGTCACGGTCGTGCTCGTCCCGATGTTCGTCCTCGCCGTCCGCCGGGCCCCCGCCCGCCCGCGGTGGACCTCGGTGGCGGAGGGGCCGGAGGCCGAGCGGCTGAGGGCGCTGCTGGGCCAGCTTCTGATGATCGTCACGGGGGTGGGGCTGTTCGCCGGCGGGGCGGTCGTGTCCTTCGTGGGGCTCACTCACGTGTTCGTCCCCAGCGACCTGGTCTTCCTGGACACCACTCCCGGCGACCTGCACGCCGTCAGCCCCCGGCTGCTGCCGTTCGTCGCGCACGACCGGGCGGGGTTCGGCGGTACGTTGATGGCCGTCGCCGTCGCCGTCGCGCTGCTGAGCGCCTGGGGATGGCGCCGCGGCGAGGCGTGGGTCTGGTGGTCACTGGCGTCGGCCGCGGCGGCGGGGTTCGTACCCCCCGTGCTGGTGCACTGGACGGTCGGCTACACCGACTTCTGGCACCTCGCGCCTGTTTACCTCGGGGCCTGCCTGACCACGGTCGCCCTGGTCCTGGCCCACCCCTACCTGTGCGCGCGCCGGCCCGGCGGCACGTGAGGCGACGAGCCGCACGGCGGAAGGAGCCGAGGCGTCACGGTTCGCCGTGACGTCGCGAGGCCGGGTTCAGGCGGATCAGGGTGACGCCGTACGCGACGATCCAGACGACCCACATCAGCCAGCCGGCGAGGCCCAGGAGACCGAGCGGGCCGGCGTGGTCGACGACCAGCGGGGTGAGGGTGGCCGAGCCGAACAGCAGCGCGGCCGACGCCAGCCCCAGGGTGCCGTGCCAGGGCCGGACGAGACCGGCACGCAGGCCGGCGACGGACAGGCCGAGCAGCGCGAGGGCCAGGAAGGTGCCGTTGAGGGTGAACAGCGCGTCGTGCAGGGCCCACAGCCCTCCCGTCACGCCCCCTGGCGCGCTCCCGGCCGTGGCGCCGTCGCCCCCGGCCGTCGACGTGAGCGCGAGGCGGATCGCGATGACCGCGGCGAAGGTGACGTTCTGCAGCGCCAGTCCGGTGAACCCGAGCAGCGACCACGCCTCTCCCCGGTCGCGTTCCGAGCACCGCAGCGCGGAGACCGCGCCCGCGCCGAACAGCGTGGCCAGCAGCCAGGCGGCGGGGGTGAGCGCGGACGCGACGGCGACGACCTCGCCCTCGGTGCCGAAGAACGCGCCGACCTCGCCGACCTCGGCACCGGTGAGCGGCAGCCCGGCGGGCACCATGATCGCGTTGGCGAGGACGATCGTGGCGGCGAAACCGAGCGCGGCGATGCCGGTGATCCGCGAGAAGCCCGGGGAGGCCCCTCCAGATGATTGACGTAACATATATTCATTATAAGCACCGTAAAGCCATTGGGGGAGATCGGTGAGCGCAGAGCCGGACCGGCGCCGCTACGACTCGTTGCGCCGGGCGACGCAGGCGCGGGAGACCCGGATGGAGATCGCCCGCGCCGCCCGCGAGCTGTTCCTCTCCCAGGGGTGGGCGGCGACGACCGTGCGGGAGGTCGCCCGCGCGGCGGGGGTCTCCGTGCCGACGGTCTACGCGGCGTACGGGAACAAGACGGGGCTCACCCGGGCCCTGGCGGACGCCGCGGACCTGTCGGCCGACGTGCCGCGGATGCTGGAGGAGCTGGAGTCCTCGGCAGGCGACCCCGGGCGGCAGCTCGCGGCGATGGCCGCCTACGACCGGCGGCTGTTCGAGCGCGCCGGCGACATCATCACGCTGGTGCGCGAGGCGGGCAGGACCGAGCCCGAGCTGGCGGTGGCCTACCGCGACGGCCGTGGGCAGGGCGACAGGACCCGCGAGCTGGTGTTCTCGTCCTGGCCGGACGGCGTCCTGCGAGGCGGCCTGGACGTGCGCTCCGCCGTCGACGTCTACGCGGCCCTGTGCAACATCGACGTCTACACCACGCTCACCGCCGAACGCGGCTGGTCATCCGAGCGCGTCGAGCACTGGTGGGGCGAGGCGCTGGCCCGCCAGCTCCTGAATTGACGCCCCCTGCCCGACGCCCCCCTCCCCCGGCCCGCCGTCACGACCGTCCACCGGACCGACGCACCACCCCGGCCCGTCGCCACGACCACTCACCGGACCGACACCTCTCCCCCGGCCCGTCGTCATGCTCATCCACCGGACCGACACCTTTTCCTCCGGCCCGCCGTCGCGACCCCGTCCGCCGAAAGGGACCGGACGCCGGGCGTCCGGTCCCCGCTTCAGGTCCGTCGGTCCCGGCTCATCTCCGCCGGACGCCGATGAGCCGCTGCAGCAGGATGAAGGCGAACAGCAGCAGGCCGATGAAGATCTTGGTCCACCAGGAGCTGAGGGTCCCCTCGAAACTGATGATCGTCTGGGTCAGGCCGAGCACGAGGATGCCCAGCACGGTGCCGAAGAGATAGCCCGAGCCGCCGGTGAGCAGCGTGCCGCCGATGACGACGGCCGCGATGGCGTCCAGCTCCATGCCGACGGCGTGCAGGCCGTACCCCGACAGCATGTAGAAGGACAGCAGGATCCCGCCGAGCGCGGAGCACAGCCCGCTGATCGTGTAGACGGCGATCTTCGTCCGTCCCACCGGGAGGCCCATCAGCAGCGCGGACTGCTCGCTGCCGCCGACGGCGTAGACCGTGCGGCCCAGCCGCGTGTAGTGCAGCACGTACGCCGCCACCAGCACCACGACCGCGGCGATCACCACGCTGGGCGAGATCCACAGCTCGGGGCCCAGGTCGATCCTGGTCTGCGCGAAGGCGGTGAAGATGCCGTCGGTGATCGGGATCGAGTCGGTGCCGATCGTGTAGCACAGCCCCCGGGCCAGGAACATCCCGGCGAGCGTCGCGATGAAGGGCTGGACCTCGAAGTAGTGGATGATCGCCCCCATCCCGAACCCCAGCGTCGCGCCGATGGCCAGCACCAGCACGATCACCACCGGTGCCGGCCAGCCCTGGTTCGTGACGAGGCTGGCCGTGACCATCGTGGACAGCGCCACCACCGCGCCCACCGACAGGTCGATGCCGCCGGCGAGGATCACGAACGTCATGCCGACGCCGACCACGAGCAGGAACGCGTTGTCGACGAAGACGTTGAGGATCACCTGGCCGCTGGCGAACCCCTCGTACCGGATGCCGCCGGCCACGAACATCGCGATGAGCAGGCCCGCGGTCACCGCGACCGGGACGTACCTGCGGGGGACCGCGAGCCGCCCGGCCGGGCCGGTCGTGATGGTCGTCATCCGTTCCTCACCGTCTCTTCCCGTGCCTGCTCGCCGTCGGCCGTGCCCGTTTCCGTGAGGGGACGGCCCCTCGGAGCGGGCGGCGGCGGAGCGGGATCGTCCCACTCCCACTGGAAGATCCTCCGCCGGAAGGCCGGTGACTGCAGCAGGCACACGATCGTCACCACGAGCGCCTTGAACAGCAGCGTCGTCTCCGGCGGCACGCCGATGGAGTAGATCGTGGTGGTCAGGGTCTGGATGATCAGCGCTCCCAGCACGGTGCCGCCGAGGGAGAAGCGGCCGCCCGACAGCGAGGTGCCGCCGATGACGACGGCCAGGATGGCGTCCAGCTCGATCCACAGGCCGGCGTTGTTGCCGTCCGCGCTGGACACGTTGGAGCTGATCATCAGCCCCGCGATGCCCGCGCACAGCCCGCAGAAGGTGTAGGCCACGATGAGCACGCCCCGGGAGCGGATCCCCGACAGCCTGCTGGCCTCGGCGTTGCCGCCGACCGCCTCGATGAACATGCCCAGCGCCAGCCTCCGGGTGAGGAAGGCGGTCAGCGCCGTCAGCGCGATCACGATGAGGATGCCGAACGGCAGCGTGAGCCAGTAGCCGCCGCCGACCAGCTTGTACGGGGCGCTGTTGATCGTGATGATCTGCCCGTCGGTGATCAGCTGGGCCAGGCCCCGTCCCGCGACCATGAGGATCAGCGTCGCGATGATCGGCTGGATGCCGACGGCGGCCACCAGGAACCCGTTCCAGGCCCCGAGCGCGAGCGCCACCACCAGCGTGACGCCGATCGCCGCGAGCACGCCGCTCACGGAGTTCTGGTCGGCCAGGCCGCTGATCTGCATGCAGGCCAGCGCCCCGCCGATCGCCACCACCGAGCCGACCGACAGGTCGATGCCGCCGGTGGCGATGACCAGCGTCATGCCCAGCGCGACCAGGATGAGCGGCGCCCCGAAGCGGAGGATGTCGATGAGGCTGCCGTAGAGGTGCCCGTCCCGCATCTGCACGTGCAGGAAGTTGTCGGTGAACGCCACGTTGAGCGCGAGCAGCGCGACCAGGATCACCACGGGCCACAGCAGCCGGTGTTTGAGGAACGCTGTCATGACGCGGCTCCACTCGCGATCTTCTGCATCAGGACGTCGCTGGTGAGCGCGTCGTCGTTGTCGAGCTGGGCGACCAGCGTGCGGTCGCGCAGCACCCCGACCCGGTGGCTGAGCCGCAGGACCTCCTCCAGCTCGGCGGAGATGAACAGCACGGCCATGCCGCCGTCGGACAGCTCGGCGACCAGGCGCTGGATCTCCGCCTTGGCGCCGACGTCGATCCCCCGGGTGGGCTCGTCGAGGATGAGCAGCCGGGGTTCCATGATCAGCCAGCGGGCCAGCAGCACCTTCTGCTGGTTGCCGCCGCTGAGCGTGCGGACCGGTTGCTCGGGATCGCCCGGCCGGATGTTCAGGGTGGCGATGTACTTGGCGACCAGCTCGTCCTGCTTGCGCCGGGACAGCGGCCTGCTCCAGCCGCGCGCGGCCTGCAGCGCGAGGACGATGTTCTCGCGCACCGTGAGCTCGTCGACGAGTCCCTCCGCCCGCCGGTTCTCCGAGCAGAAGGCGATCCTCCGGTTCATCGCCGCCCGCGGCGTGCGCAGCGCGACCCGCTTCCCGCCGACACTCAGCGAGCCGCCGTCGGCGTGGTCGGCGCCGAACAGCAGCCGGGCCAGCTCGGTACGGCCGGAGCCGAGCAGTCCGGCCAGCCCGACGACCTCGCCCTGCCTGATGGTCAGGGTGAAGGGGTGGACGGCGCCCGCCCGCCCGAGGTCGCGGGCCTCGACCAGCGGCTCCGCGACCCGGGCGGGCGGTTTCTCGTCGAGCTTCTCCAGGTCGGCCAGCTCCCGCCCGATCATCTTGGCGACCAGGTCGACCTGGGAGAGCTCGCGGGTGAGGTACTCCCCCACGAGCCTCCCGTCGCGCAGGACCGTCACCCGGTCCGACACCTCGTAGATCTGGTCGAGGAAGTGCGAGACGAACAGGATCGCGATGCCCCGCTCCTTCAGCCGGCGCATCACCCGGAACAGCTGGGCCACCTCACCGGCGTCGAGGCTGGAGGTCGGCTCGTCGAGGATCAGCACCTTGGCCTCGATGTCGACCGCCCTGGCGATCGCGACCATCTGCTGGACCGCAAGCGAGCACGACGCCAGCGGCGCCGACACGTCGACACGCAGGTCCAGGTCGCCCATCAGCTCCTGGGCCCGCCGGCGCATCTCCTTCCACCGGATGCGGCCGAACCGGCGCGGTTCGCGGCCCACGAAGATGTTCTCCGCCACCGAGAGGTTCGGGCAGAGGTTGACCTCCTGGTAGACCGTGCTGATACCGGCCTGCTGGGCGGCGGACGGCCCGGAGAAGGCGACCGGCTTCCCGGCCAGCTCGATCTCGCCCTCGTCGACGCCGTACACGCCGGTGAGGACCTTGATCAGTGTCGACTTCCCCGCGCCGTTCTCTCCCATCAGCGCGTGCACCTCGCCCGGCAGCAGCCGGAAGCCGACGTCGTCCAGGGCCTTGACGCCGGGGAATCGTTTGCCGATCCCGCTCATCCGTACGATCGGTGCCGGTGCGTCCATGCCGCGCTCCTCTCTTTCCGGGGTGGGCGGCTCAGTACTGGCGGGTGGGCAGGGCTTCCTTGGCCTGCTCCTGGGTGAAGGTGGTCTCCTCGGTCACCACGCGGGCGGGCACCTGCTCGCCGGCGACGACCTTCTTGGCCAGGTCCATCAGCTGGGGGCCGAGCAGCGGGCTGCACTCGACGATGTAGTTGATCTTCCCGTCGGCCAGGGCCTGCATCCCGTCCTTCACCGCGTCGACCGTGATGATCTTGATGTCCTTGCCCGGCACCTTGCCCGCGCCCTCGATCGCCTCGATCGCGCCCAGACCCATGTCGTCGTTGTGGGCGTACAGCACGTCGATGTCGGGGGTGGACTTCAAGAACGCCTCCATCACCTCCTTGCCCTTGGCCCGGGTGAAGTCACCGGTCTGCGAAGCGGCGATCTTGAACTTCGGATCCGCCCCGATCACCTCGGCGAAGCCCGCCTTGCGGTCGTTGGCCGGCGCCGAACCCGTGGTGCCCTGCAGCTCCACGATGTTCACCGGGTCCTTGGAGTCCTTGTACTCCTCCACCAGCCACTGGCCGGCCTTCTTGCCCTCCTCGATGAAGTCCGAGCCGAGGAAGGTCTTGTACAGCGTGGTGTCGGCCGAGTCGACCGCCCGGTCGGTGAGGATCACCGGGATCTTGGCGTTCTGCGCCTCCTTCAGCACGGTGTCCCAGCCCGACTCCACCACCGGCGAGAACGCGATGACGTCGACCTTCTGCTGCACGAACGAGCGGATCGCCTTGATCTGGTTCTCCTGCTTCTGCTGGGCGTCGGAGAACTTCAGCTCGATGCCCGCCGACGCCGCCGACTCCTGCACCGACTTGGTGTTGGCGGTACGCCACCCGCTCTCGGCGCCCACCTGGGAGAAGCCCATGGTGATCTTGCCGTCGTCGGCGACCTTGCCGCTGTCGGTGCCTCCGCCGCCGGCCGGGGCGGTCGAGCTGCCACAACCCGTCATCGTCGCGGCGATGGCACCCGCTAGAACGAATACTGCGATTTTTCGGAACATGGGGGGTGTCCTTTTATGTGAGCGTTAACATTTCGGGCGGACGACCACGAATGACGCCGGTCATCCGAATTGACGGCTACCTCGGCTGGGTGCCGCTCACCCGCGGGGCGATCGAGGACGCGCGTGAGATGGCCACGCGACGCGCCCGCCGCGCGAACCCGCCGCGGCGGTGCGCCGGCACCGGGCGGCTTCGCGGCCCCGCGGCTTCCCGGCGCCTGTCCTGCACGCGCCCGGAGGCTTGTCGAGCATCCAGGAGACCGTCCGGAACGACACACTCGCCGCCCCGGACGCCTTGGCAGCCACCGGGGGGTGGAGCCCCACACTTGTCTGCACGGCCGCTCCTCATCTTGCGTTGGACAAGACTGTGAACGCTAACAACCATGCCGTCAAGCGATCTCCTTATTACGGTCTAATCACGCCGGAAACCTTGGCTGGTGAGACCGAAAAACGCGTGGCGAGGTTTCCGTCAGTTTTCGGTCCGGGGCTGGGCGCGGACGTGCATGCGCTCCCCCTGGGGCCCGAAGAGGCTGAGAATCTCCACCGCCCCCGACCCGGCGCTGCCGAACCAGTGCGGCAGCCGGGTGTCGAACTCGGCGACCTGTCCGGCGCTCAGGACGAGGTCGTGGTCGGCCAGCACGAGCCTCAACCGGCCCGACAGCACGTAAAGCCACTCGTAGCCCTCGTGGACCCGCGGATCGGGCTCGGTCTGGTCGGCGGGGACGAGGATCTTCCAGGCGGCGATGCCCCCCGGCTGGCGGGTGAGGGGGACCACGATCCGGCCGTGCGCGCGGTGAGGCGTGAGACGGATCCGGGGATCACCCACCTCGGGTGTGCCGACCAGCTCGTCCAGCGGCACCTGGTAGGCCTGGGCGATGGGGAACAGCAGCTCCAGACTCGGCTTGCGCTGCCCGGACTCCAGGCGTGACAGCGTGCTCTTGGAGATGCCCGTCGCCTCGGACAGGGCGGCGAGGGTGATCTCACGCTGGGTCCTGAGCCGCCTGAGGCGCGGACCGACCTCGGACAGAGCCTGAGCGATCTTGTCCATGCGGCCAATTGTCGCAGGCACGGCTCGTCGCGGGCACGGCGGCGGCGTCCGGTCGCGTGGGACGACAAAGAACAAATCCGGATGAAACAGAACGACGCGGGAGGCGGGAAATCGGCGCCCGCGTGGCGTACGGCCAATGCGCCTGTGACCGGTGTCGGCTGATTTAAGGTGGCAGTGCCCTGTTGCAAGATCCACTGTTCATACAGGGTGATCTCCCCCCTCACGCTGTCAAAAGCCGAGGTCGAGGAGAAAAGACCTATGTTGCGCAGACGTACCACTATCGCTGGATGTGTCCTGGCGATCGCCGCGCTCGCTCTCGCCGCCGTCCCGGCCGGCGCCGACCGTCAGGACGTCGCCCCCGCCGGAGCGGCCGTACCGGTCGTGCAGCAGGCCGCGGCCCTCAACCCGCCGCCGGGCATGCTCCGAGCCATCGCACGCGACCTGAACCTGTCCATTTCGGATGCCAGGGCCCGCCTGATCAGCGAGGCCCGTCTCTCGCCGGTCGCGATGCAGCTCACCGCGCAGCTCGGGCCCCGCTTCGGCGGCGCCTGGTTCCGCCCGCAGAACGCGCGCGTCCTGATGGTGGCCACCACGTCCGCCGCCGACATCCCCATGATCGTGGCCGCGGGCGCCCAGGCCGAGGTCGTCGAGAAGTCGTTCGCGGAGCTCACGGCGATCAAGGCGAAGCTCGACATCACGTTGCCGCAGGTGCCGGGAGTGTCGAACGTGCGCTACGTCGACGCCAAACGCAACAAGGTGGTCGTCCTGACATTGGAGCCCATCCGGGCGGAGCTCCGCGTCCTGAGCACCGACGTGGACCACTCCTCGGTGCTCGTGATGCCCTCCGCCGAGGCCCCTCTGCCCCTGTACGACCTGGTGGGCGGCACCCCCTACTACATCGGCACCTCCAGCCGCTGCTCGGTCGGCTTCTCCGTGCGCAAGGGCACCCAGGAGGGTTTCGCCAGCGCGGGCCACTGCGGCAGGACGGGAAGCGCCACGACCGGCTTCAACCGCGTCGCCCAGGGCGTCTTCCAGGGATCGTCCTTCCCGGGCAACGACTACTCCTGGGTCGCCACCAACGCCAACTGGAGGGTCACCCCGACGGTGGACAACGGCCGGGGCAGCACCGTGCCCGTCGCCGGCGCCACACCCGCCATCGAGGGCGCCTCGGTCTGCCGGTCCGGCTCCACCACCGACTGGCACTGCGGCCTCATCCAGCAGCGTGAAGCGAGCATCACCTACCCCCAGGGCACCGTCACGCAACTGGTCCGCACCAGCGTCTGCGCCGAGCCCGGCGACTCCGGCGGCTCGTTCATCTCCCTCGACCAGGCCCAGGGCGTCACCTCCGGCGGCTCGGGCGACTGCAGCCAGGGCGGCACCACCTACTTCCAGCCGATCGGCGAGATCCTCAGCGCCTACGGCCTGACCCTGGTGACCACCGGGGGCGGCACCACTCCGCCGCCGGGCACGAACCCCTGCACCGGATTCCCCAACAACTACAGCGGCACCCTGGCCGCCGGCCAGTCGTCCTACCAGCCGGGGAACGCCTACTACCTCACCTACAACCCGGGGGTCCACTCCGGCTGCGTGAACGGTCCCGCCGGCTCCGACTTCGATCTGTACCTGCAGAAATGGGACAACAGGAGTGCCTGGGTGACCGTCGCCACGTCCGACGGCCCCGGCCCGAGCGCGACGATCTCCTACACCGGAACGGCCGGCTACTACCGCTACCGGGTGACCGCCACGGGCGGCTCCGGCCCCTACACCCTGGGCATCAGGGTTCCCTGACCGGCACGCGCCTCGCCTTCTCCCGCCTCTCCCGCGCGCTCGCGGGAAGGCCCGGGGGCGGGCGGGGCATCCACCCGGCACGGCGGTGACCGTGCCGGTGACCCCGTACCACCTCGCCTTCTGTGTCACCGGTGGGGTGGTACGGGGCACGACCGGGTCACACCGCCCCGCGGCCGGGCCCGGGGGCGATGGTGACGGCGATCAGCAGGACGCAGACGGCCGCGATCGCCGCGACCACGGCGGCCACCCCGGTCCACGGGACCGCGAGCGGCAGCAGCAGGACGGCGGCGACGCAGCCCGGGAGCGCGGCGGGACGGACGACGGGCTCCGCCAGGATGGCGGCGTGGACCAGCCGGAGCAGGGCGAGGAACACCCCGACCGGGATCGCGACGGCGTAGCAGACCGCCAGGGGGGACGCCCCGAGGGCGTGCCCGGCCCGCTCGACCGCGACCTCCAGCCCGGCGCCGAGGGCCGCCAGGGCCGCGAAGATGCCGTAGTGGCCGTACCCCCACAGGTAGGAACGATGGCGGCGGTCAGTCAGGCCCTCGCCGGTGGGCGCGAGGAAGTAGAGCCACCACAGGGCGAACAGCAGGACGAGACCGGACACGGCGATGACGACGAGGGAGACGCCGACCTCGGCCGCCTCGATCGCCCCCTGGACCCCCGTGGTCGCGGCGAGGACGCTCTCACCGAGCAGGATGATCGTGAACAGACCGTAGCGCTCGGCGATGTGGTGCGGATGCCAGCTGGTGGCCCCGGCCCGCTCCGCCCACCGGGGCACCGCGAGCTCCAGGACGACCAGGGCCGCGAAGAACGGCAGCTGGGCGGACGACGGCAGGACCCCCGCCTGCGACAGGAGGAGGCGGAGCACCCAGCCCACCTGCACGAGGGTGATGCCCGCGGCGTAGCGCAGCGCGGTACGCCGGCCCGGCGCGTCCTCGGCACCGGCCCGCAGCCACTGGGCGACGAGCCCGAGCCGCATGACGAGGTAACCGAGCGTGACGGCCCGGTAGTCGGAGCCGTCGGCCGCGGCCGGGACGCCCGCGGCGAGGACCAGCACCCCGGCCATCTGCACCATGGTCAGCAGCCGGTAGGCGACGTCGTCGGTGTCGTAGGAGGAGGCGAACCAGGTGAAGTTCATCCACGCCCACCAGATCGCGAAGAAGACCTGGAGGAAGGGGACGAGCGCTGCCGGGCCGTGACCGTCGGCGACGCCGTGCGCGAGCCGGGCGGTGACGGCCGCGATCGCGACCACGAAGGTCAGGTCGAACAGCAGCTCCAGCGGGCTGGAGACGCGGTGCGGCTCGTCGGTCGGGCGCGCCCTCATCCGGACCCGGATCCGGATCCGGGTCCGGGTCCCGCTGCTCGTCGGTGGCAAGGTCTCGCTCCTGTCGCTCCGTGACTCCCTCCCGGCGAAGGAGCCCTGGAGAAAGACAGGACAGCCTCCCGCCCTGTGACATCCGGGTGCCGGGAATCCGCGACCCGGGGGGCTCGCCGCCGGGCCGTCACAGGCCGGACCGCCCCCGGGGCGGGCCGCGGGGCCGTCACAGGCCGGGCACGCGCCCGGGGCGGGCCGCGCCCGACACGGAGAGACCCCGGGCGGGGGGGTCGTCGGCCCGGGACGCGGCCACCGATAGGCTGCGGGACAGCAGGTGAGACAGGGGCGATGACCGTGGCCGATACCGCGCCGACGGACGGATCCGGCGGATCCGGAGATCTCGAACAGGCCGCGGCGATCTTCTCGGACGCGCGGCCCCGCCTGTTCGGGATCGCGTACCGGATGCTGGGCAGCGTCGGCGAGGCCGAGGACCTGGTGCAGGAGGTCTGGCTGCGCTGGCAGACCTGCGACCGCGACGCGGTGGTCAACCCGGTCGCCTTCCTGGCGACGGTGACCACGCGGCTGTCCATCAACGCCGCCCGGTCCGCGCGGGCCCGCCGCGAGACCTACATCGGCCCCTGGCTCCCCGAACCCGTCGCCACCGGCACCGATCCGCACCTCGGCGCCGAGCGGGACGAGGCCCTGGGGTTCGCGGTCCTGCTCCTCCTGGAGCGGCTCTCGCCCAAGGAGCGCGCCGCGTACGTGCTGCGGGAGGCGTTCGACTACCCGTACCGGCAGATCGCCGACATCGTCCAGCTGGGCGAGGCGGCGGTCCGCCAGCTGGTCAGCAGGGCGCGCAGGCACGTGGTCGCCGAACGCCGCGCGCCGGTGAGCGGCGCCGAGCAGCGCAGGCTCCTGACGGCCTTCGTCGCCGCCGCCCGCTCCGGGGACCTGGCCGCGCTGGAGGAGCTCTTCGCGGCGGACGTGACCAGCTACTCCGACGGCGGCGGCGCCGTCCGGGCCTCCCGCATCCCCGTGGTGGGCGCGTTCCGGGTGGCCAGGTACGTCAGGACGTTCGCGGAGAGGTTCTGGACGGGGGTCGAGGTGGAGTGGGCGAGCGTGAACGGGCAGGCGTCCGCCCTGCTGAGCCGCGACGGCGTGATGTTCGCGGTGGTCACGGTGAGCGCCTCGGCCGAGGGGATCGACCAGGTGCTGTGGATGATGAACCCGGCCAAGATCACCGCGGCGTCCCCCGGGCGCTGACCCGTGCTTCCCGGGTGCCTCTCCGGCGGCCGTAGGGGTCCGGTGCCGCGCAAGGCAGGGCGATCCCCGGTCGCCGTCCCGAAGTCACCCGCCCGGGGGCGGATCGTCGGCGAGGGAGGGGACCTTCGCCCCTGACGTCCCCGGGGGCGAGAGGGCAACCTGGAGAGCATGAAGCTCGACTCGGCGGGTCTGGAGATCCTCTCGCGCCGGCAGTGCGTCACCCTCCTGGTCTCGGCCTCGATCGGGCGCATCGTGTTCACCGACCGGGCCCTGCCCGCCGTGCAGCCGGTCGGCTTCGTGCTCGACGGCGAGGACATCGTGATCCGTACGGGCATCGGCTCCAAGCTCGCCGCCGCGACCAGCGACGCGATCGTCGCCTTCGAGGCCGACGAGTTCGACCCCGCGGCCCGCACCGGCTGGTCGGTCACCGCCGTGGGACCCGCGCGGGCCGTGCGCGAGCCGGTCGAGATCGAGCGCCTGTCCGGGCTCCCCCTGCGCGCCTGGACGCGGGGCGGCTACGACCACTTCATCGTGGTGCGCGCCGAGCAGATCACCGGCCGTCGTCTCTCGCCCGGACCCGACGGGCAGGGGGCCTGACCTCCCTGGCCGTTCCGGGCTTTCCGGCCCCGAACACGTCTTGCGCGCACCCTCGCCGGCCCCGGCCGGACGTGCCTTCCGCAAGTTTTGTGATCTTGAAATTTCGGGGAACGGTATTTGAAATTCCTGGACAGTAGGAGAAAGCAAGCAATAGCCTCGATTCCACTTTCCGGGTGATCTTGCCATGGCAAGTCGAGGGGACGGGGGGTTCCCGCTGATCGTCCGGTGCGCGGAGACACGCGGAGACACTCGGAGGGGATGTGAGCGCTCAAGCGGAGGCCGGCGACATGGCGCGCCAGATCGTCGGCGCCCGGCTGCGGCAGCTCCGGCTCCAGTGCAACCTGACCGCGGCCGAGGCCGGCAAGGCCATCCGCGCCAGCGAGTCGAAGATCAGCCGGATGGAGACCGGGCAGCGGGGCTTCCGCCGGGACGACCTGCGCGACCTCTTCACCCTGTACGGGGTCACCGACCCCTACCAGCAGGAGATGCTGCTGTCCGTGGCGTTCGGCGAGCGCAGACCGGGCTGGTGGGACAGCAAGGAGCTCCCGCTGGACGCGGCGGTGGTGATGCGCCTGGAACAGACTGCGGACCTCATCCGCTCCTACCAGCCGTTCGTCGTCCCGCCCCTGCTGCAGACCCCGGAGTACGCGGCGGCCGCCTACCGGATGAGCCGGTACCCGACCACGTCCTCGCACGTCGAGAGAAGCGTGGACCAGCTGCTGCGCCGCCAGAAGGTGCTCGCCGGCGCCAACCGGCCCGTGCTGTGGGCCGTGATCGAGGAGCCCGTGCTGTGGCGGCCGATCGCGGGGGTGGACGCGCACATCCGCCAGCTCATCGCGCTGACCGCCTCGGCCCAGATGAAGGGCGTCAGCATCCAGGTGAACCCGATGGACTCGCGGTTCGTGCCCGGGTACGGGCCTTTCACCATCTTCCGCCGCGGTTACGGCCGGCCCCAGATGATCGCCGTGCACGGGGAGCGGGACGAGATCGCCGAACGCTCCCTCCGGGAGGAGCACGCCATCACCTTCGACCGGCTCTCGGTCGCGGCCCGCGAGAGCGGTGACACGACGGCGCTCCTCATGAGGATCTGCGACCGCATCCACCTCATGGACGACCACACCCCCCCACCGAAAGGCGCCCAGTGACCCACCCCAGCGACGCGTCGCAGGCGAGCGCGGCCCGGATGTACGACGTCATGCTCGGCGGCGAGGAGAACTTCGCGGCGGACCGGGAGGCCGTCAAGATGCTGGTGGCCCACTTCCCGACGGTCCCCGACGCGTGCCGGGCCAACCGCGGGTTCCTGCTGCGGTCCGCCAAGGCCATGGCCGACGCCGGCATCGACCAGTTCCTGGACATCGGCTGCGGCCTGCCCACTCCCCCGAACCTCCACCAGGTCGTGCGGGCCGTCCACCCGGACGCCCGCGTGGTGTACGTCGACAACGACCGGACGGTCGTCACGCACAACCAGTCGACGGTGGACCAGTCCGGCGTGCTGACGGTCCACGGCGACCTGTGCCGCCCCCGGGAGATCCTGGAGCACCCCCGAGTCCGGGCCACGCTCGACTTCACCCGGCCGATCGGCGTGTTCACCGTGGCGGTGTGGCACTTCGTCACCGAGGACGCCGCGCACGACCTCATGGCCCAGCTGCGCGACGCCCTCGCGCCGGGCAGCTACCTGGGGCTGACCCACGCCTGTTCCGACACGATGCCGGAGGACGAGGCGTCCGCCGGTCTGGCGGTGTACGGGCAGACCCGCAACCCGGTGCGGCTCCGCACCATGCGCGAGGTCGGCGAGCTGTTCGAGGGGTTCGAGCTCCTCGAACCGGGACTGGTCCTGGCCGCCGACTGGCGTCCCGCCGACGGCGACCCCTTCCCCGAGCGCGCGTTCGAGGTCGTCGCCGGTCTCGGCAGGATCCCGCCCCGCTGACCGCCCCATCGGCGAGAGCCGGGCCCCGCCACGCCGAACCGATACCCAACCTCGATCACCGTATGTGACCCTTTAACACAATTTGAGTTACTTCTTGTGTTTCGCGAGGTATTAGCCCCAAGAACCTGATTGGGGGCAGGCGATGGCACTCACGAAGGTGAGACCTCGGGACTGGACGCGACGGCGAACCGCGAAACGCGAGCGGCTGGAGGCGGTGCGGCCCTTCATCGCGGGGAGCTCGGGAACCTCGGGCGCCTCGGGTCGGGTTCTGGACGCCGGGCGGACGCGCGACGCGCTGCAGGCCCTGCTGCGGCCGGGCGACCGGGTGGCCCTGGAGGGCGACAACCAGAAACAGGCGGACTTCCTCGCCGAGGCGCTCGCCGGGTGCGACGCGGACGTGGTGCACGACCTCCACCTGCTGATCTCCTCGATCAGCCTGCGCGAGCACCTGGACGTCTTCGAGCGCGGCGTGGCCCACCGTCTCGACTTCTCCTACGCCGGTCCGCAGAGCGTGCGCATGGCGCAGCTGCTCGCCGACGGCACGGTCGAGGTCGGGGCGATCCACACCTATGTCGAGCTGTACGCGCGGATGTTCGTCGACCTCACCCCGGACGTCGCGCTGCTCTGCGCCGAGCAGGCCGACCGGGAGGGAAACCTCTACACCGGGCCCGGCACCGAGGACACCCCGACCATCGCCGAGGCGACGGCGTTCCACGACGGCGTGGTCCTGGTCCAGGTCAACGAGCTGGTGGACGAGGTCCCCCGGGTGGACATCCCCGGCGACTGGGTGGACCTGGTCGTGGAGAGCCCCCGCCCGTTCCTGCTGGAGCCGCTGTTCACCCGCGACCCCCGCCAGATCGGCCAGGTGGAGATCCTGATGGCCATGCTGGCGCTGCGCGGGATCTACGAGCGGCACGGCGTGACCACGCTGAACCACGGGATCGGCTTCGACACCGCGGCGATCGAGCTCATCCTGCCGACGTATGGCGAGGAGCTGGGCCTGCGCGGGAAGATCTGCAGGCACTGGACGCTCAACCCGCACCCGACGCTCATCCCCGCCATCGAGAGCGGCTGGGTCGAGTCGGTGCACTGCTTCGGCGGGGAGCCCGGCACCGAGCGCTACGTCGCCGCCCGCCCCGACGTGTTCTTCACCGGCAGGGACGGGTCGCTCCGGTCGAACCGGGTGCTGTGCCAGCTCGCGGGCCAGTACGCCGTGGACATGTTCATCGGGTCGTCGCTGCAGATCGACGCCGACGCCAACTCCTCGACGGTCACCGAGAGCAGGCTGACCGGTTTCGGCGGAGCCCCCAACATGGGACACGACCCGCACGGCCGCAGGCACGCCTCCCCCGCCTGGCTGAGCCTGCTCACCGGCGAGGCGTCCGCGCCGCGGGGGCGCAAGCTCGTCGTGCAGATCACGCAGACCTTCCGCTCCGGGGGCGTCCCGGCGTTCGTGGAGTCGCTGGAGGCGATCCAGGTGGGCAGGGACGCGGGCATGCCCGTCCCGCCGGTCATGATCTACGGCGACGACGTCAGCCACGTGGTGACCGAGGAGGGGGTGGCCTACCTCCACAGGGCCTCCGGCCCGGCCGAGCGGCGCGAGGCGGTGGCCGCGGTCGCGGGGGCCACCCCGGTCGGCCGCGACATCACCGAGCGGCGGGTGGAGGAGCTGCGCCGCGACGGCCTGGTGGCGCTGCCGGAGGACCTCAAGGTCGACGTCCGCAGGGCGGACCGCTCCCTGCTTGCGGCCCGCAGCGTCGAGGACCTCGTCGCCTGGTCCGGTGGCCTGTACGATCCACCCGCCCGGTTCCGGACCTGGTGACCCGTCATGACCGCCATCGGTGACGTACCCGCGACGGGGAGGACGGGGGAACGGGGCCCGTCCCCGGCCCTGCTCGCCGACCTGGCCGTGCGGGCACTGCGCCAGGAGGCGTGCCTGAGCCCCAAGCCGGGCCTGGCCGACCGCCGGGGACGCGGCGCGCACGACGACATGGACCTGCCGATCCTCCTGGCCTCCGCCCAAGCACTGCGCCCCACGTTCCACGCCGTCGCCGAGGCGGCGAAGCGAACGGCCGCCGGGAACGGACTCCGGCAGGAACCGGGCCGACACGACCGCGCGAGCATCGAACTCCGGCAGGAACCGGGCCGACACGACCGCGCGAGCATCGTGCTTCGGGAGGAGCTGGGCCGACATGACCGCGCGGGCATCGTGCTTCGGGAGGAGCTGGGCCGGCTGGGCCGGGCGGGTGAGGCGGCCATGCTGCGGGCCACCCGGGGGGTGAACACTCATCGCGGGGCGCTGTGGGCGCTCGGGCTGCTGGTCGCCACCGTCGCCGCCGGTGCCGCCGACGAGCGCGAGGCCGCCGGTCGGGCGGCCCTGCTCGCCGCCCTCCCCGACCGGCACCTCCCGCCCGGGACGCCCTCCCACGGCGAGCTGGCCCGGCGGCGGTACGGGGTGCGCGGTGCCCGTGGCGAGGCCGAGGCGGCCTTCCCCCACGTCGTCGAGGTCGCCCTGCCGAGGCTGCGCCGGGCCGGGGCGGCCGGAATCCCCGAGGAGGTGGCCCGGCTGGACGCGCTGCTGGCGGTGATGAGCCTGCTGGAGGACACCTGCGTCCTGCACCGAGGCGGTCCCGAGGGCCTGGGCGTCGTACGGTCCGGCGCCGGGCGCGTCCTGGCCGAGGGAGGCGCGGGCACGGCCGGTGGCCGGGCCGCCCTGGCCGAGCTGGACGGGCGGTGCGCCGC
The DNA here is from genome assembly GCF_042888905.1 of Streptosporangium sp. NPDC002721. Classification (NCBI taxonomy): domain Bacteria; kingdom Bacillati; phylum Actinomycetota; class Actinomycetes; order Streptosporangiales; family Streptosporangiaceae; genus Streptosporangium; species Streptosporangium sp. NPDC002721. The sequence goes on along the minus strand of NZ_JBIAQI010000023.1, from coordinate 125,108 downwards.
CCGGCGGCTGTCACCGGGCGGGAGCGCCGACCTGCTGGCCGCCGCGCTCTTCCTCGACATGGTGCCCTGGCCCGGATCCGGGCCGGGGTCCGGGTCCGTCACCCGGGCCGGACGGAAGGTGCTCACGTGCAGACGCTGAACTACGAGTTCCCCGCCGACCGCCCGCCCGCCCGGCGAGCGCACGTCGGCGTGGTCGGTTCGGGGGATCTGGAGGTCCTGATGACCCCGGAGCCTGCCGCCGTCGCCCGGGTGCGCGTACGCACCAGCGTCGACGGGTTCGACACGGTGTGGCGAACCGTGCTGGAGCGGTTCTTCGCCCGCCACGGGGTCGCCGGGAGCTTCGAGCTCAACGACTTCGGGGCGACACCCGGCGTGGTCACCCTGCGCCTGCGGCAGGCCATCGAGGAGGGCAGGGCATGACGTCCACGACGACTCCACAGGACATCCGGACGGACTGGGGCGCGCTGCTCGCCCGTACCGGCGTCATAGAGCTGAGCGCCCGGGCGCGCGCCTTCGCGCTGCTCGACACCGGGACCGGCCGCGAGCTGTGCGGCCCCTTCGACCGGATCGAGTCGCCCTGGCTGGAACCTCAGGGCGTCGTCCCCGAGGCCGACGACGGCGTCGTCGTGGTCAAGGGGGAGCTCGGCGGGCGGCCCGCGGTCGTGATCGGCGTCGAGCAGGCCTTCCAGGGCGGCGGCATCGGCGAGGTCTCCGGCGCGAAGATCGCCGCCGCGCTCTCCCTGGCCGCCGCCGACAACCGCGACGGCACCCCGACGTCCGCGATCCTGCTGCTGGAGACCGGGGGCGTACGGCTGCAGGAGGCCAACCTGGGCCTGGCCACGATCGCGGAGGTGTGCTCGGCGCTGCTGGAGCTGCGCGCCCTGCGGCCCGTGATCGGCGTCATCGCCGGGGCGCTGGGCTGCTTCGGCGGCATGAGCATCGCCGCCGGGCTGTGCACCGCGCTGATCATGACCCGGGAGGGCCGTCTCGGGCTCGACGGCCCGGAGGTGATCGAGTCCGAGGCGGGCGTCGCCGAGTTCGACGCCTCCGACCACCCGCTGATCTGGTCGATCGACGGCGGCACGCAGCGCACGGCGACCGCGCTGGCCGACGCGCTCGTCCTCGACGACGTCACCGCCGTGCGCTCGGCCGTGATCGACGTGGTGGAGCACGGCCTGCCCGGAGAGCACCGCTCCCAGCGTGTCGGCGAGCTGCGGGCCCGCCTCCGGGCCGTCGACCCGGCCGACCCACCGGCCCCCGCCGACCTCGCGGCCATCTGGGCGAAGGCCGTGCCTCAGAAGGCCGTGCCGCCGGAAGGAGAGCGCGGCGCCGGAGAGGGGCGGGAGGCGAGCCGGGGGCGGAGCTGGACGCGGGCGCTCGCCGACGGCGACGTGAGCGACGTGGTCCCGTCCGTGATCACGGCGGACACCACCCTGGGCGGCGACGTCGCCCGCCTGATCGCCGTCGTGCCGGACCCGCGCAGCCCCTACCACCGGGCGCGCCGCGGCGAGGTCGGCCTCCGCGAGGGACTCGCCCTCGCCGAGGCGGTGACCGAGGTCGTCACCGAGGACGCGCGTCTGCCCGACGGCCGCCGACGTCCGATCGTCGCCGTCGTCGACGTGCCCAGCCAGGCCTACGGGCGCGTCGAGGAGGTGCTCGGCATCCACCACGCCCTGGCCGTCGCGGTGGACGCCTACGTCCGCGCCCGCACCGCCGGACACCCTCTGATCACCCTCGTCGTCGGAACCGCGCTGTCCGGCGGGTTCCTGGCGCACGGCGCGCAGGCCGGGCGGATCCTGGCGCTCGACGACCCCGGCGTGGTGGTCCACGCCATGCACAGGAAGGCCGCCGCGAGGGTGACCCGCCGGACCGTCGAGGAGCTCGACGAGCTGGCGCGGCGCATCCCCCCGCTCTCCTACGACGTCACCGACTGGGCGAAGCTCGGCCTGTGCGACGGGCTCCTGAAGGTCGAGAACGCCGAAGACCCGACCGCCGGGGACGTCAGGACGGTGAGGGACGCCCTCGCCGCCGCCGTCGAACGGGCCCGCCACGGCCCCCGTGACCTGAGCGACCGGCTCACCTCGCCCGGCGCCCGGCGAACCCGGGCCGCCTCTCGCCGCGTCCACGAGACGCTCGCCGCCCAATGGCGGTGACCGCGCGCCCGCACGACCTGCTGCGGCTCTCCGGAGCCGCCGCCCTCGGCGGCTCGCCCCCGGACTGGGTGCCCGCGTCGATCGCCGCCTGCCCCTGGGGCGTCGTGCGGCGGGCCCCGCACCCGCCCGGCCTCGTCCCGATCGGCATCCGCGGGTCCGAGCGTTGGCAGCGCCACGCCGTCCTCGTACCGCACGAGGCGGTCACCCGCTCCGTACCGCCCGAGGAGCTGAGGGGGCGGCGGCCCTGGCTGCCCCTGCTCGCCGTCACCCTCTCCGCCGTCGCCCTCCTGCTCGCCGCCGAGCTGGAGGGCGACACCACCTGGGGCCCGATCGGCGGGGTCGGCTTCGAGCTGGCCACCGGCAAACCGGCCACCCGTCCGGGAAGCGACCTGGACCTGCTGATCCGGACTCCGCGCAGGCTGGAGCGGGCCCTGGCCGTCCGGCTGGCGGCCATCTTCGCGGCCCTTCCCGGCAAGGTCGACTGCCAGCTGGAGACACCCGGCGGCGGGGTCGGCCTCACCGAGTGGGCCCGCGCCGGCGGCCCCGTCATGGCCCGTACCGACCACGGCCCGCGCCTGGTGGACGACCCGTGGGCCCGCGCGTGAGCGTCGCGTTCCTCTATCCCGGCCAGGGCACCCAGCGGCCCGGGATGCTCCACGACCTGCCCGGCCATCCGGCCGTCGCCGCGACCCGCGCCGAGGCCGAGCGGATCCTACCCGGCTCGTCCCTGCGGGACACCGCGGAGGCGCTGGAGTCCACCGTCACCGCGCAGGTCGCGCTCTGCGTCGCCGGGGTCGCCGCGACCCGCGCCCTCGCCGGTGAGGGCGCCGTCCCCGACGCCGTGGCCGGGCACTCCGCCGGAGCGTTCCCCGCCGCCGTCGCGGCCGGGGTCCTGACCTTCGCCGAGGCCCTCACGGCCGTACGCCGCCGCGGCGAGCTGATGCGCGACGCCTACCCTCGTGGCTACGGCATGGCCGTCGTCCTCGGGCTGAGCGTGCCCCAGGCCCGGCGGGTGATCGAGTCGATCACGACCGACGACGACCCGGCCTACCTGGCCGTCGTCGACACCGACCGGCAGCTCGTGGTGGCCGGGGGCGACCGCGCCCTCGAACGCCTCGACGCGGCGGCCGCCCGTGCCGGAGCCCGTCGCGTACGACGCCTGGACATCGCCGTCCCCTCGCACTGCCCGCTGCTCGGCCGCGTCGCCGACGCCATGGCCGACCACCTCGCCGCGATCCCCCGGCGCCCCCTCGGCGTCCCCTACCTCGGCGACTCCACGGGACGCCTGCTGCGCGACTCCGGCGCCGTCCTCGACGACCTCGCCCGTGGCGTCGCCACCACGGTGAGGTGGCGCGACGTCGTCGCCCTGCTCGGCGAGCTCGGCACCACCCTGTTCGTCCAGACACCCCCAGGGCACGTCCTCGCCGACATGGCCCGGGCGGCCCACCCCCGTACCCGGGTCGTCGCCCTCGCCGACACCGACCTCGCCGACGCGGCGCTGCTCACCCGCCGGGACCGGCTTCCCGGCGGGAGCAGCCGGACACCGTCCATCGGAACATGAAGATCATCCATCACGCCAAGGGGGAGAAAGATGAGATCCGCACGCACCCGCCCACGGTTCAGGGGGATCGCACCCGCGCTGGCACTCGCCGTGGTCACCGCCTCCGCGACGGCATCGCCGACGACCGGCCCCCAGACGGCAACAGCGGGTACGACGGCCACGACGGCGGCACACACGTCGCCCGCGCTCGCCGCCGATCCACTGCCCTGCCGGTCGCCGGGCCGTACCAAGCCCACGGTCGTCATGGTGCACGGCGCCTGGGCCGGCACCTCCAGCTGGAGAGGCGAGCTGAACTCCCTGCAGCGAGCGGGCTACGTCGCGCGGGCCATACCCAACCCGCTCCGGAACCTCACCGGCGACGCCGCCTCCGTCGCCGACTTCCTCAGGACCGTCTCCGGCCCGATCGTGCTCGTCGGGCACTCGTACGGAGGCTCGGTGATCACGAACGCCGCCGCGGGCGTCCCGAACGTCAAGGCCCTGGTGTACGTCGACGCGGCGGCGCCCGACGTCGGGGAGACCACCGGCGGGCTCAGCGGCCGAGGCTCCGCCCTCTCGGCGGATCCCGCCTCCCTCTACGACGCGGTGTCCTACCCGGACGCGCCCCGGGGGACGACGGACCTGTACCTCAAGCGGGACGTCTTCGTCCACTCGTTCGCCTCGGACCTGCCCCGCCCCGCCGCCATGCGCCTGTGGGCCTCCCAGCGCCCCGCCTCGACCAGCGCGTTCACGACGCCCTCGAAGGCGGCGGCGTGGAAGACGATCCCTTCCTGGTACTTCATCAGCACCGGTGACCGGATCATCACCCCGTCCTCGCAACGTTTCATGGCCCACCGGGCGCGCTCGAAGGTCACCGAGTTCCCCGGCGGCTCGCACCTGACCCTGGTGTCGCACCCGGACGCGGTGACGGCGGTGATCGGCTCCGCGATCTGCTCCGTCCGCTAGGCGCACCGGGTGGCGCGCCGGTCGCGGTGGTGACACGGCCGTGGGACGACCGGTTACGCCATGTCCCAGAGCAGGCGGTAGTAGGCGACGCGCTCCGGGTCCGGGGCGATCCCGTACGCGTCGTACACGACGCCGTCGTGTCCTGGGCCGTAGTTCCAGTCCATGCTCCACGCCGCGACCGCGAGGTCCGCCCACCGGTCGGCCACCCCGAGCGACCCCAGGTCGACGTGCGCGGCGAACGTGCCGTCGTCGTGCAGCAGGGTGTTGGGGACGCACGCGTCGCCGTGACAGACGACGAGGCGGTCGACGGGGGGCGGCTCGCCGATGCGGGCCCTGGCCTCCGCGAGCCCCAGGTGCCGGTGCTCGGGGAACCGCTCGGCCGGTCCCTCGCCGTCGGCGATGCGCTCGTCGGCACGGACGAGCCGCCGAGCGACGCTCCAGTCGTAGGGGCACCGGTCCACGGGGAGGGCGTCGTGGAGCAGGCGCAGCCCCCTGCCGATCGCGGCCGCCGCGGTCGCCGGGTCGGGGCTCCATCGGGGGTCCACCGCCGAGAGGCCGGGGACCGCCGCCGTGACCAGCCACGCGCCGTCGGCGTCCGTACCGTGCTCGATGACCCGGGGGACGGCCACCCATCGCCGCGCCCAGATCAGGCGCTCCGCCTCGCCGGGGAGATCGATCTCCGGGGTGCCGGTGGGGACCCACTTGGCGTATCTGGTGACACCGTGCCCGTCCTCGAGGCGGAACGTCAGGCCGCCGAGCTCGTTGCGCCACACCGGGGTGACGGTGTCGCCGCCGGCGAGCGCCGCGACGGCGTCGGGGACGGGCACGGGGCCGGTCGGGATCTCGGAGATGACGGGTCGGCTCATGAGAACCCGATCCTCCCGGCAGAGCGGTGCCGGTGACAAACGGGTTTCCGGGACGGTACGCCGAATCCCGTGGACAAGCCGGTGCGGGCGGCGCCGTGGAGCCTGATCCGTGATCCCGGCTTTGACCGTTCTTAAGCTGCGGCGCCCGGGGGGTGGGTAGGAAAAGGGGAGCTCTCGGGCGCACGGGTCCGGGTCTCTCCCCGAACACCGCGAGGAGGACCTCATGAGCACGCGACCACAGCGGGCGACGGCGCCCGTCCGGGTGCCGGCCGGTGCCTCCGCCGACGGGGCGGGCGTCGTCGTCGGTACGGGCCCGGTCGCCGTCGACGTCTACGTCGACTTCCTGTGCCCGTTCTGCAGGTCGTTCGAGCGGATGTCCGGGCCGACCCTGAACCGGATGGTGAGGGAACGGGCGATCAGCCTGGTGTGTCACCCGATGGGCTTCCTGGACAGGCTGTCGACCAGCCGGTATTCCTCCCGCGCGTCGGCGGCCTCCGGTTGCGCCTCGGACGGCGGGAAGTTCGTCGAGTACGCTCACGCGCTCTTCACCAACCAGCCTCCCGAGGGAGGAGCGGGGCTCAGCGACGACGAGCTGATCGAACTCGGCGGCTCGGTCGGGCTCACCGGCCCGGCGTTCGGCGAGGGCGCCCGCGACGGCGCCTACCTCGACTGGAGCGCCTACGTGACGCGGAAGGCCGTCGAGCGGGGGGTGAGCGCGGTGCCGACCGTCTTCGTCGAGGGCACGCCGGTACCGGCGGACCCCCAGATGATCGTGACCGCCGTGACCGCCGCCGCCCGCTGACCGCCGCACGGCCCCGCCGGGAATCGCGCCGTCGAGGTCGACGACCGGGGAGATCCGCTCGCCGTCGGCGAGCGGAGGCGAACGGACGGCGAGCGGGTCCGGGGTCCGGGGTCCGTGATCCGTGATCCGAGATCCGGGGTCCGAGATCCGGGGTCCAGGGTCTGGGGTCTGGGGTCTGGGGTCCGGGGTCCGGCGGCGGACCGGGTGGGGCCTCTCAGGCCGGCGCGGCCGGGACGGGCAGGCTGGGTGAGGCTTTTCAGGCCGGCGCGGCCGGGACTGGCAGGGGATCGAACGACGGGCCGTAGCCCGGTTCGGGAACGTTCCCGGCCCGGGGGCGTTCGACGGGGGCGACGCCGCACAGCTCGACCACGGTGTCGAGGGGGACGTCCTCGGCGACGGCGCGTACCAGCAGGGTCTCCATCCCGCGCAGCAGCGCGTACACGGTGGTCCGGGGCAGGTAGGCGGTGTCGGCCAGCAGGTGGAGCTCGCAGGCGTCCCTGGCCTGGCCGGTGATGAACTGTGCCGTGGTGGCGTCCACGTGCTCCCAGGAGCCGACCACCGAGAAGGTGGTCCGCGCGGTGAGGGCGGCGATCGCGGCCGGGTCTCCCGGCGGTTCCACCGCGGGCAGGTCGGGCCAGTCGCCGCCGCCCCGCGTGTCGTTGAAGTAGGCCGACAGGTCGATGGGCCCGCCCCGTTCGCGGCCGAGCTCCTCGCGCATCGCCATCAGCCTCAGCGGTTCGTAGAGCGCGTGGCGGTAGGCGGTCAGCGCCTGGCGGTGCCCGATCCGGGTGGCCTCGGCCAGGGTGCCGCCGGGCGGCAGTTCGAGGGCGAAGACGCCGTCCTGGGCGGCGGGGCCCACCAGGGCACCGATCCGCGCGTCGTGCCGGTTGGCCGCGATCAGCTGCATCGTCACCCGGCGGTGCCCGGTCAGCACCGACAACAACACCGCGCTCGCCGTGGTCAGCACGCTGGCCGAGCTCACCCCCCAGCGCCGCGCCACCGCCTCGGCCGCCACCCCCAGCGCCGCCGACACCATCCTTACCCGCACGAAACGGGGCTCCTCCCCCGGCCCCGGCGGGTAGTCGAACATCGAACGCGGCGCCCGCTCCAGCACCGAGCGCCAGTGCCGGAACGCCCGTTCCCCCCGCGCCACCCCCTCGCCCTCGTGCTCGAACCGCGCCTGGTCCATCGGCTGCCACCCCGGAACGTTCCCTTCCGCCCCCGCCAGCAGATCCCGCCAGTCGGCCGCCAGCAGGTCCAGCGCACCCCCGTCGGCGGCCAGGTGCGACAGCCCGAACGCCACCGCCCGAGGCCGCCCGCCCACCGTCACCACCGCACAGCGCACCGGCAGCTCCCCGGCGTAGTCGAACACCCCCGCCGCCAGGCCCTCGGCCACCCGCCGCGCCACCCCCATCGGCCGCCCGTCCCCGCTCTCGACGATCTCCACCACCAGCCGGCCGGATCGCGCCACGTGCTGCGCCATCCCTTCGGGCCCCTGCCGGAAGTTCGTCCGCAACGTCTCGTGCCGCTCCAGCAGCCGCCGTACCGCCCCCAGCACCACCTCAAGATCACGCCTGCCGTACACCGGCAGCGTCCAGGGCATGTTGAAGTACGGATCGTCGTCGCCCCGCCAGGTGGTCAGCCGCCAGATCGACGCCTGGCCCCAGGTCAGCGGAGCCACCCCGCCCCGCGCACCGGCGAACTCCACCACGACCGTACGCCGCGGCAGGTCGTCCACCGCCCGGTGATCCGGCACCCGCGACACCGGGGCCGGGCCGTCGATCCCGGTACCGGCACCGGCGTCGATATCGGCGTCGGCGTCGGCGCCGGGCAACTCAAGATCGGATCGGGGAGAGATCACACCTTCGGAATTCACGCCACAAGGCTGATCTTCCCGAACCACGGTGTCAACAGGTGTTCCGGCAGCTGGACCCGCCGTTCGGACCTGCCGTTCCGCCCCGCGCGATCCGGGTCCCCGCGCGAGCCCGAAGGGCCCCGGCATCGGACGCGGTGGGCGGGCGATCCGGCCCCCGGGCGGCCCTCCCCCGGCTGGCGCAAGGGGTGAACGATCCGGCCCAGGCGGCCCTCCCCCGGCCGGCGCGAGGGGCGGGCGGCCCGTCCCGGGCGGTGCTCCCGCGAGGAGAGATTATGGTGTTCCGGGTGAGTTATACGCCACCTTTGGGGAGATATGTCCGACTTTAAGGGCGACAGCGTACCGGCGGCCCCCATCACCGTGCTGCTCGTCGAGGACGACGCGGTGATCCGCAAGGCGGTCTCGATGGCGCTGGAGCGCTACGGCTACGAGGTGTCCGCGGCGGGTGACGGCCTGACCGGCCTGGAACTCTTCCGGGACGGGCGGCACGATCTCCTGCTGCTGGACGTGATGCTGCCGAACCTGGACGGCATCGGGCTGTGCCGCAGGGTGAGGGAGTCCAGCACGGTCCCGATCCTGATGATGTCCGCGCGGGGTGACGCGCTGGACGTGGTGTCGGGCCTGGAGGCCGGGGCCGACGACTACGTCGTCAAGCCGGTCGACACGTCCGTGCTGGTGGCCAGGATCCGCTCGCTGCTGCGCCGGGCCACCTTCGCCCCGGCTCCCGGGCACGCGCCGGAGCCCTCCTCCGGCGGCGGCCTGGTCTTCGGGGACCTCACCGTCGACCCCGGCGGCCTGGAGGTGTTCCTGGCCGGCGAACCGGTCGCGCTGGCCCCCACCGAGCTGCGGCTGCTGCTGGAGTTCGCGGCGCATCCGGGGATCGTGCTGGACCGGCACACCCTGTTGCGCGACGTCTGGGACTACGGGTGGGACGGCGACAGCCGCGTGGTCGACCTGTGCGTGCAGCGGCTGCGCAAGAAGATCGGCGCCGATCGGATCGAGACGGTCCGCGGGTTCGGCTACAAGCTGCGGCGCTGAGATGGGACAGGCCGTCGTACGGGCAGCACGCGGGCTGCCGGGCTGGAGGTCGCTGCGCTGGAAGATCGCCGCGCTGGTGACCGTGGCGTCCTGCGCGGTGGCGCTGGCCGTCGGGGTGCTGGTGCACCGGAGCACCTTCGAACGTTCCATGAGCATGGGCAGGAGCCAGGCCCTGACCGCGCTGGCGTCCGCGGTGGACGACCACCGGCGCGGGGCCGGCGGCCCGCGGTCCGGCGAGCCGGACCCGGCGCGGATCCCGTCCCCGCTGCTCCGGGAGATCAGGCTCACCGGGCAGGCCGGCACCTGGTACGACGACCGCAGGCCGGACATCCCCTGGATGTGGGCCGCCGAGCCCGTCGGCGACCAGGTGGTGGCCGTGCAGATCGACATGGGCGTCGAGCTGCGCAGCCGGCAGGCGCTCGACCGGCACATCCTGATGGCCGCGCTGGCCGCGCTCGGGGTCGTCGTGCCTTCCGCGGCGCTCGCCGCCGAGCTGCCCAGCAGGCGGCTGAGGCGGGTGGCCAGGACCGCGCGGCGCATCGCGGACGGCGACCTGGACGCCCGGACCGCGGCGGGCGGCCGGAGCGGCGACGAGATCACCGAGATCTCGGCCACCGTCGACTCGATGGCCGACAGCCTGCGCGACCGGCTGCTGAGCGAGCAGCGATTCACCGCCGACGTCGCCCACGAGCTGCGTACCCCGCTGATGGGCCTGGTCACCTCCGCCGAGCTGCTGCCGGAGGGGGAGGCCACCGAGCTGGTCAGGGACCGGGTACGGGTGCTGCGGGCGCTGGTGGAGGACCTGCTGGAGATCTCCCGCCTCGACGCGGGCGCGGAACACGCCGATCTCCGGCCCGTGGCGCTGGGCGACGTCGTCGCGGGCTGCCTGGCCAGGACCGGGCTCCAGGCGCGGCTCACGGTCACCGGGGCCGCCAGGGACATCCGGGACACCCGGGACACCCGGGACACCGAAACCGCCGGGATCGCCGGAGCCGCCGGAGCAGCCGGGGACACAGAGACCGAGACCGATCCGCGCCGCCTCGACCGGATCGTCGCCAACCTCGTCGCCAACGCCCACCGCCACGGCCGCGCACCGGTCGAGGTCACCGTGGACGGCACGACGATCGTCGTACGCGACCACGGTCCCGGATTCCCCGGCGTCCTCCTCGCGGAGGGGCCGCAGCGCTTTCGCACCGGTGCGGCCGAACGCGGTCGCGGCCACGGCCTGGGGCTCACCATCGCCCTGGGCCAGGCGCGGGTGATCGGCGCGACCCTCATCCTGGCCAACGCCGCGGACGGCGGCGCGGTCGCCACCCTCCGCCTGCGATCCTCCCGATCCTCCCGATCCTCCCGGGGCTTTCGAGATGCCCGCGGTTCCCGAGATCTTCGAGGCGGTACGCGGACCCCGGGCTGATACGCGCCCGATACACGACCGAGCGGCCGCGGATACGCGGTCCCGACGGTACGGACACCTGCGCCTCGCAGGGTGGCTGGCGTGCGCGACGGTCGCGCGCCCGTCCCCCGGAGGTTCCCGTCCATGCGCCCTGCCCGTATCCGCGACGTACCGGGAGAGGGCCGGCCGGGAGAGGGCCGGCCGGGACCGGACGAGCGGACCTCGGCGTACCGTGCCGGCGGATCGCGGGACGGGCGGAGGTCCACCGGCGCGCCGGAGCGGCCCGCCGACGCCGGGGACCCGGGCGGGATCGCCCGGCGGCCGGGGGACGCGGGCGGCGGGGGCGGCGGGGGTACTGGGCGCGCGGCCTGGGCCGACGTCGCCAAGGGCGTGTGCATCCTGCTCGTGGTGCTCTGGCACGTCGTCGTGAAGCACTACCTGACGATCGACTGGGGGGTGTCGCCGCCGGTCCCCGGGGCCTGGGGCGCCCTCACCGAACAGCTGCTGCCGCTGCGCATGCCGCTCTTCTTCACCATCTCGGGCATGTTCGCCGCGGGCGCGGTGACCCGGCCCTGGCGGGTCGTCCGCCGCTCGAAGGTGGGCCGGTTCCTCTACCTCTACGCGCTGTGGCTGCTGATCCACACCGCGATCCTGGCGCTCGCGCCGTCCTTCGACACCGCCCGCGCCGACGGGATCGCCGACCTGCTCGCCCAGCTGACGATCACGCCGTCCAACCTGTGGTACCTCTACGCGCTCGCCCTGTACTTCGTCCTCGCCAAGGTCACGCGCCGCCTCCCGGTCGCCCTGGTGCTGGGAGGGGCGCTGGTGCTGTCGGCCGTGGCGTCGGCCGGGCTGCTGGAGACACCGGGCAACCGCGGCGGCCTGTACCAGAACCTCGTCTTCTTCCTCGCCGGGCTGTACTTCCGGCCGCTCGTCGAGCGGCTGGCCGCCACCGCGGGCCGGGGGCGGCTGGCCCTGACCGGCGCCTGCTACGCCGGGGCCCTGGCGGCGGTCGCGATCACCGGCTCCCAAGCTTGGCCGGGCGTCTGGCCGCTGCTCTGCGTCGTCGCGACGGTCTTCGGCGTGACGGCCGCGGCCCTGCTCGGCCGCCGCGTCACACCCGGCCGCCGTACCACCCCCGGTCACGACGCCGCGTCCGATCACCGCGCCACGCCCGGCCACGCCACCACGCTCGACCACCGCGCCACGCCTGGTCAGCACACCGCACCCGGTCAACGCGCCGCACCCGGTCAACGCGCCGCACCCGGCCGCCGTGCCACGTCCGGCCGCGGTGCCACGCTCGGGAGCGCGCTGGCGAGGCTGGGGCGCGCCACCCTGCCCGTCTACGTCATCCACATGCCCCTGCTCGCGCTGCTGCACCTGGCCTTGGTGCCGCCGCTGTCGGCCGACATGGACGGCCGGTTGCGGATCGCGCTCGCCGTCACCGAGCCGGTCCTCCTGACCGCCCTCGTGGTGTGGCTGTGCCTGGCCCTTCACCGGCTGCTGCTGAGGCTGGGCGCCACCTGGCTGTTCGATCTCCCCGGACGTCGTTCCCGGGACCGCCTACCCGGCTGAGCGCACCGGCGGGAGGTGGGGGATGTGCCGCAGGCCGAACGGGGGCGCCGGCGGCAGGGGGGCGGACCGGTCGGGATGGTCGGGGCGGTCGGCCTGGAAGGACCGGAGCAGGTAGGCGACGAGCCTGCGCGACGCCGTGAGCGCGTCCTCGGTGGTCTCGGCGACGATGCCGCCGTTGGCCATGAACAGCAGCACGAGGTCCGCCTGCTCGAAGTCGGCGCGCAGACGTCCGGCCTCCTTGGCCCGCCGGATCAGCTCGGTGAGCCCGTGCTCGGCGCGGACGCGTTCCCGCTCGTGGTCGACCGCGCCGGGGAAGGCCGTCAGGAACGCGGCGGTGAATCCCCGGTCGGCGATCTGCATCGCGCACACCTTCTCGACGACCGTACGGAACCCGCGCCACGGGTCGGGGTCCGCGAGAGCGTCGTCGACGACCGACGAGCACACCTTCAGCTGGTCGGCGAACACCTCGGTGATCAGCGACTCCCTGGTGGGAAAGCGCCGGTAGAGCGTGGCCATCCCGACACCGGCCCGCCGGGCGATCGCGGCCATCGGCACGTCGATCCCGAGCGTGGCGAACGCCTCGCCGGCGGCGGCGAGGATGCGCTCGCGGTTGTGCAGCGCGTCCGCGCGCAACCCGGCAGTCCCGGCGGGCGGCGGTGAGGGCGGTATCCGAGAGGAATGGCTGGACATGTTTCTCACATTACCGTAAACGGACAACCCTCTCCGTTTCGGCGCTTAACCTGGCCGTACGTGAAAGTCATCGCCCGTTTCAACCGGGCGTGCGGAGTTCGTTCCAGGCCGGTGACGGCCGTCGCGACCACGCGGAGGCCCGGCGGCCGGCCGGGCAGATTGGACGACCAGGACAGTGAGTGAGATGCGCGCGGCCCGGTACGACAGGTACGGGCCCCCCGAGGTGCTGTACGAGGGCACGCTGCCCAAGCCGGTCGCGGGACCGGGTGAGGTGCTGGTGCGCGTGCGCGCCGCAAGCGCGAACGGGGGTGAGTTCCTGGTCCGAGAGGGGAGGCTGCGGCTGGTGACGGGGCGGAGCTTCCCGAAGGGCATCGGGATCGACTTCGTCGGCGAGGTCGCCGCCCTGGGCTCGCCCAGGGCCGGCCTCTCGGTGGGCGACCGGGTGTGGGGGGTGCTGCCCCGGGCGTCCTTCGGAAGCGCGGCCGAGTTCGTCGCCGTCCGCCCCCGGCGGCTCGCCTTCGCCCCCGCCGGGCTCGACCCGGCCGAGGCCGTGACCCTGCTCGCCGGAGGTACGACCTCGATCACCGCCCTGCGCGACAAGGCCCGCCTCAGGGCGGGCGAGCGGCTGCTCGTGCGGGGCGCGAGCGGCGGGGTCGGCAGCGTCGCCGTCCAGCTCGGACGGGCGTACGGCGCGCACGTGACCGCGCTCGCCGGGGCCCGGAACCTCGACTTCGTACGGGACCTCGGCGCCCACGAGGTCTTCGACTACGCGACCACCGGCCCGGCCGACCTCGGCCCCTTCGACGTCGTCCTCGACACCGCGATCGGCACCGAGCTCGGCGCCTTCCGGCGGCTCCTGGCACCGGGAGGGCGCATGGTGTCGATCACCTTCGACTCCCGGCACGTCCTCTCGTCGCTGGCGTACGTCCTCGCGTCCACCGTGTTCGGCTCGCGGCGCGTACGGTTCTTCAGCGGCGACCCCGACCACCGGCTCCTCGCCGAGCTGACCCGGTTGACGGAGAGCGGCGCCCTGCGGCCGGTCGTCGACACGATCCACCCCCTCGCCGACATCGCCGAGGCCCACCGGGCGCTGGAGGCCGGCGGCGTACGCGGTAAGCACGTCATCAGAATCGGGTGAGCATCGGGTGAGCGAGGCCCCCGCGAGGGGGGAGCGCGGAGAGAGGGCGGAAGGGCCCCGCCGCCCGTGGAGGGCGCGGCGGGACCCGTGGCGGCCCGGGATCGGACGAGGTCAGGCGCGGCGCAGCCCGACGTACTGGAGTTCGGCGAAAAGGCCGACCAGGAGAGCCTGGGCGACGACGAAGGCGACGCCCAGCGGGTTGGGGTCCACCCAGCCGGTGAACAGCAGGACGACGCTCGCCACGGTCCACAGCGCGTTGCAGGCGATCAGCGTCCGGACACCTCCCCTGGACGGGACCGGGCGGGTGGCCAGGTAGGCGACGAACGCGGTGAACGGCAGCAACCCGATCCCGGCCCAGCGGACCAACGGCTCGGGGAGGGCGAACAGCCCGGCGAGCGGGGTCGCCGCGACGGCCAGGAGGAGCGCGAACCCCCCGGTGAGCAAGGCGTCCGCCCGCAGCACGCGGGTCAGCAGGGAGGTACGGCGGGCGGTGGGGGTGGTCGTGGTCATCGATGTCTCCTTCATGAGGGCGCCGGGGCCTCCGGCCTCCCCGAGGGGAGCGGCCTCCGGGTCCACCGGAGGCGCCGGGGCCTCCGGCGCACCCAGCACACCGCCTCACCCACTGCCATCTGCAGACATGGCACTGCCATTCACTGCCAGTTCTCCCGGCGGAGATCGTCGGCGACGAGTTTGGCCGCCGCGTTCTGCCAGTTGTAGAGCGTGCGTTCGGGAACCTCTCCGGCGAACCAGTCGAACGCCCGCCGCTCGGTGGCGGTGAGCCCGCCGCGCCCGGCCCCGCGCCGGTAGGGACGCAGCCCCCGGACGTAGGGGAAGTACAGGACGTTGTAGAAGCGCCACTCCTCGCTGGTGCCGAACTCGCCGTCGCGGGGCTTGAGCCGCCGGATGCTCTCCAGCAGCAGGTGCCTCAGCTCGGCCGCCCGCTCCAGCGGGATGTCACCGGTGATCCGCGCGTCGATCACCGGCAGGTTCGCGAGCGGGCTGGCGGCGAGCTTGCCCAGGTCGCCGTAACCGGCCAGGGCGCGCCGCGTCAGCCGGACGAACTCGGCCTCGTCCGGCGGCGGCGGGCCCTGCTCGCGGCGCGGCAGCGCCTCGGACGTCGCGCGCAGTTCGGCCCGCTCGCGGCGGATCCCCGGATCGCCGGGAAAGGCGATCCGGTCCAGGGCCCGGTGCACCGGACCGGCCAGCGTCTGTACGGCGACGGCCACCCCCACCACGCCGAACAGCAACACCGAGAGGGCGGGCGTGGACCCGCCGAGCACGACGGCCAGCGCGACCTGTCCACCGGACGCGACGGCCGCGACCGCCGCCCCCAGCAGGGACCGCAGCATGTCGCGCCAGAGCGCCTCACCCGCCCGGAACGCGCTGGACATCGCGATGGCCACGCCCAGCAGGACCATGTCCACGTCGACGGCGACGACGGAGAGCGGGCCGGGCGGGCCGAACAGCGGGAAGAGGAGCAGCGCGGTCCCCTGCCCGAAGAACAGCGTGGCGACCGCCGCCAGCCACCCGACCCTCGGCGGCCTGGCCCGCACGAGCAGCACCAGCACCCCGGCCAGCGGTCCCAGCAGCAGCACCCCGGTCACCACCCGCGCCGCGAGACTCGCCTCCGCGCCCGGTCCCGACACCGGCAGCCACGCGAACGCCACGAGCGTGAGCGGGACGAGCCCTCTGGACCAGGCCCGGTCCAGCCGCTCGACACCGGGAACCAGGGTCAGCACGGCCCCCGTCCAGAGCAGCGCGGGCAGGTGGACCAGCACGGTCTCGACCTCGCCCAGCGCCTGCGCCACGGGAGCCGGTACGGCGGTGCGCACCTGGGCGATCGCCAGCGCGACCCCGTAGGCCAGCAGTCCCAGCCCGGCCCGCCTCGGCCCGCGCTCCCGGGGGTCCCGCGCGATCACGTAACACCCGAGCCACCAGGTGAGCCCGCACACGGCCGCGACGGCGAAGAGCATCCCGTCTCCTTTCCCGCTCCTTCCCGGCCGCGAGCGTACCGACCGTACGTCCCGCCCCTGTCACGAGCGGGCGGGAACCCGCGAGGAGGGCCCCCTGCCCCCGCCTCACCGGATCCGCGACTCGATGCCGTCCAGCAGGTAGTCCAGCCCGGTGGCGAACACCGCGTCCCAGTCGTTGCCGATCGGGGATCCGTGCGCGGCGAGAGTCGGATACAGCTCGCGGCGGGTCAGCACGTGCAGGTCCGCGGCCCGCTTCCACTCGGTCTCACCGTACGCGGCGCCGGCGACCTGCATCGTCGCGGAACCGATGACGTAGTTGGCCAGGGCGTACGCGGCGGCGGTCAGGTGCGGGCCGGTGAGACCCGCCCCCGCCAGCACGGCGTGCAGGTGTTCGGTGCGGGCCAGGACGTTGGGGCCCAGCAGGGGCCGGTCCAGCACCGTCACCGACCACGGGTGGCGCAGCATGGTGGCGCGCCACTCGGTGATCAGAGCGATGGCGCCGTCACGCCACGCGCCGCCCGCTCCCGGCGGAACCCGCGCCTCCGCGCCCGCCCTCGCCCTCGCCGGGACGGACACCACACCGCCCGCTCCCGCTCCCGACGGGACCGGCACCTCGCCGCCCGCCCCCGTTCCCGACGGGACCGGAACCTCGCCGAACACGGCGTCGAGCGCGAGGTCCAGCACGTCGTCCTTGGTCTCGACGTGCAGGTAGAGCGTGGTGGCGGCGGTCTCCAGCCGCTCGGCGAGGCGGCGCATGGTCAGCCGGTCGGCCCCCTCCTCGTCCAGCAGCTCCACGGCCGCCGCCACGATCCGCCCGAGGGTGACGACCGGCTCGGCCCGGCCCGCGCGCGGGGGGCGCAGCCACACCCCCGGCGCCGCCTCGCCGCCCTGGCGGCGCGTTCTCCTGCCCGGCGTAGCGTTCACGACTCTCCGATCCCTGTCTCTCCCACCCCGAGGATCCTAATGGGTTGAGAAGCGCTCCGATCAATGTTCATATTGTATGACCAATGTTCTAGCTGCGGTTTCTCCGGTGCGACGAGACCGCCGTCTGCGAGGAGCCGCCATCGTGGGACACGTCGGGGCCGACGAGCTGACCTACGTGCTGCCGGACGGGCGCCTGCTGCTCAACGAGGTGTCCTTCCGCGTCGGCGACGGCGTCACCGCCGCGCTGGTCGGCCCCAACGGCGCGGGCAAGACCACCCTGATACGGCTGATCGCGGGCGACCTCTCCCCCTCCGCCGGGCGGGTCACCGCCTCCGGCGGGCTCGGCGTGATGCGCCAGTTCATCGGGGACCTTCGCGAAGGCCTGACCGTACGCGAGCTGCTGCTCGCGGTGGCCCCGGAACGCGTGCGCGCCGCGACCGCCGAGCTGGAGCGGGCCGAGCGCGCGATGGGGGAACGCGACCTGGAGGAGACCCAGCTCGCCTACGCCCGCGCCCTCGGCGACTACGCCGACGCCGGGGGCTACGACATCGAGGTCACCTGGAGCGCCTGCACCACCTCGGCCATGGGGGCCGCCTACGAGCACGTGGCGGGCCGCGACGTCGGCACACTGTCGGGCGGTGAGCAGAAAAGGCTCGCGCTGGAGGCACTCCTGCGCGGGCCCGACCAGGTCCTGCTGCTCGACGAGCCCGACAACTACCTGGACGTCTCCGGCAAGCAGTGGCTGGAGGAACAGCTGGAGGCCACCCGGAAAACGGTCCTGCTCGTCTCCCACGACCGCCGGCTGATCGCCAACACGGCCACCCGCGTCATCACCGTCGAGTCGCGCGGGGTGTGGACCCACGGCGGCGGCTTCGCCACCTACGCCCAGGCCCGCCTCGACCGCAACGCGCGCCTGCACGAGCGCCGCCGTCGCTGGGACGAGGAGCACGCCCGCTTGAGGAGGCTGGTCCACACCCTGCGCCAGAGGGCGACCCACAACGACTCCGTCGCCTCCGCCTACCGGGCCGCCCAGACCCGGCTGGGCAGGTTCGAGGAGGCGGGCCCGCCCGAGAGCGCGCCCAGGGAGCAGAACGTCCGGATGCGCCTGAGCGGCGGCCGTACCGGCAAGCGCGCGCTCACCTGCACCCGCCTGGAGCTGACCGGCCTGACGGAGCCGTTCGACGTCGAGGTCCACTACGGGGAGCGGGTGGCGATCCTCGGCCCGAACGGCTCCGGCAAGTCCCACTTCCTGCGGCTGCTGGCCGGAGCGGGGGGCGGCGCGCTCCCCGCGGCGTCCGGGTCACCCACGCCGGTACGCCACCGGGGCACCGTGGAGCTCGGGGCCAGGGTGGTGCCCGGCCACTTCGTCCAGACGCACGCCCGGCCCGACCTGGCCGGGCGGGCCCCCGCCGACATCGTCATGGCCGCCGGGTCACTGACACTCAACGACGCCATGGCCGCCCTCGCCCGCTACGAGCTCGCCCCCGCCGGGCGGCAGTCCTTCGAGACCCTCTCCGGCGGCCAGCAGGCACGCCTGCAGATCCTGCTGCTCGAACTGTCGGGGGCCACCCTGCTGCTGCTCGACGAGCCGACCGACAACCTCGACCTGGCCAGCGCGCAGGCCCTCCAGGACGGCCTCGCCTCCTTCTCCGGCACGGTCCTCGCCGTCACCCACGACCGGTGGTTCGCCGACGACTTCGACCGGTACCTGATCTTCGGCGCCGGCGGGGAGGTCCGGGAGTCCGGCGAACCCCTCTGGCGGCCGGACCGGGCCCGCCGCGCGCGGTGACGGACCCGGGGACGCGGCGGACGTGGAACCGGCGCCAGGCGAACACCCCCGGCCACACCCTTGCCCGCCCCGCAGGGGCGTGGGCGCGGCGTCCGATTTCTGCAAGACGACCGGGCCGGTCACCCGCCAGCATGGGACACCATGAGTGAGAGCATCCTTGACGCCGCCGGGGCCTTCATCCTTCGCGAGGGCCGCCTGCTTGAACGCCGCCTGTTCGCCACCCTCTTCCACGCGGCACCCGCCGCCGGGGTGGTGGACGCCCTGCGCGGCTACCGGAACGCGGACGGCGGCTTCGGCCACGGCCTCGAACCCGACAAGCGCTGTCCCGGCAGCCTGCCCGTCGACGTGGAGACCGCGTTCCAGACGCTGCTGGCGGCCGGTGTGCCCGAGACCGGCTCCCTGGTGCCGGAGGCGTGCGACTGGCTGGCGACGGTCGCCGCGCCCGACGGGGCCGTGCCGCTGTCGCTGCCGGTCATGGAGGCCTATCCCAGGGCCGCGCACTGGTCCGAGTGGACCTACACCCCGGGACTGAACCCCACCGCCGGGCTGGCCGGGCTGCTGCACCGGATGGGCGTGGAGCATCCGTGGCTCACCCTGGCCACCGACTGGTGCTGGTCGGCACTGGAGAAGGGCTTCCCCGACGACGCGCACGCCATGTCCGAGACGCTCGTGTTCCTCGAACACGTACCGGACCGGGACCGGGCCGAACACCTCGCCGAGCGGGTGGGCGAGTGGCTCCCCCGCCTGCGGTGGTACCGGAGCGATCCGGCCGACCCGGAGTACGGGGTCACCCCCCTGCACCTCGCCCCCCACCCCGGCAGCCGCTGGCGGGGGCTGTTCGGAGACGAGGTGATCGAGGGCCACCTCGACCGGCTGGCGGCCGACCAGCAGCCCGACGGGGGGTGGGCCATCACCTGGGAGCCTCCCGGCGCGGCCGCCACCCTGGAGTACCGGGGGGTCGAGACCCTGCGGGCCCTCCAGGTGCTCGGCGCCTACCGGCGGGTGCCGTCGAGCTGACGGGAGCCGTTCATGGCCACGACCATCGGCGTGGCCATCGACCACGGCCGTCGACAAGGCCACCAACAACGGCCATCGGCCACGGCGCCCCAGCCCCCTCAAAGCCCCTCAAGGCTCCCAGGGGCAGGCGGACCCCCCGATCTTCGTTCCGTACGGGGTCCGTGCCTTCGACGTCCCGCCGTCGGGGCGTCGTCGGGGCGTCGTCGGGGCGTCGTCGGGGCGTCGTCGGGGCGTCATCGGGGCGTCATCGGGGCGTCATCCCTCACCTCGGGAGGCACGCCCCCCGGACGGATGACGCCCCGCCCGGCTCACCAGGACTTGCCGGCCTGCTCCCGGATCGTACGGTTGATCCGGTTGAAGAAGTTCGTCAGCGCGATCTCCAGGTTGAGCGCGGACAGCTGCCCGTCGTCGAAGTGGGCGGCGGCGGCGTCCCAGATCTCGTCGGTCACCCCCGGCGCGCCGTCCTGGATCCGGGTGGCGGCCTCGGTCAGCGCGAGCGCAGCCCGCTCCGCCTCGGTGAAGAACGGCGTCTCGCGCCAGGCGGCCACGCTGTGCAGCCGCTCGTCGGTCTCCCCCTGCTTCCTGGCCGCCGTGACCCCGGCGAAGACGCACGGGCTGCAGCCGTTGATCTGGCTGGCGCGCAGGTGGACCAGCCCGAGCACGCGCCGGTCGACGCCACCGGCGTGAATCGCCTTGTAGAGGTGCTGGATCGCCGTCATCACGTCGGCGTTCGCCTCGCTCTTCATGCGTGCTTCCATCGGTCTTGCTCCCTAATCGGTTACCCGGGCCCCTCCGGGCCCGTCATGACCCATGACGGAGCGGATCCGAGGAAGGTAACAACATGTTCGACACCAGCCCGGCGGACCCGGTGGGCGAGGCGTTCGAGGCCCAGCGCGACCGGCTGCGCGCGGTCGCCCACCGCATGCTCGGCTCGCACGCCGACGCCGAGGACGTGGTCCAGGAGGCCTGGCTGCGGCTCTCCCGCCAGGACACGACGACCATCGACAACCTCGCCGGCTGGCTGACCACGGTGGTCGGCCGGATCAGTCTCGACGTCCTGCGGTCGCGCCGGGCCCGCCCCGAGGCGTCCTACGACGACCGGCTGCCCGAGCTCGTCGTGACGGTCGACGACGGTCTCGCGCCGGAGGACGACGTGGCGCTCGCCGACTCGGTCGGGCTCGCGCTCCTGGTCGTCCTGGAGTCGCTCGGGCCGAGCGAGCGGCTGGCGTTCGTGCTGCACGACCTGTTCGCGGTGCCGTTCGACGAGATCGGCCGGATTCTCGGCAGGTCCACCGACGCCACCAAGATGCTCGCCAGCCGCGCGCGCAGGAAGGTGCGGGCGACAGAGCGGCCGGCGGCAGCCGGGCGGGAGCAGCGCGAGGTGGTCCGGGCCTTCCTGGCGGCGGCCCGTCGCGGCGACTTCGAGGGGTTGCTGCGTGTGCTCGACCCGGAGGTGAGGCTGACCGTCGACACCCCCGGCGGCGTGGTCGTCGTCCTCGGCGCCACCAAGGTCGCCACCGGCGCGTCCGCGCGGGTCGCCGCCGGCACGGCCGCGCGGGGGCGGGCGGTGCTCGTCGACGGCCTTCCCGGGTTCCTCTCCTGGCGCGAGGACGGGACTCCGCTCTCGGTCATGGCGTTCACCGTCGTCGACGGCCGGATCGCCGCCATCGCGACCGTGATCGACCCGGCCAGGCTCGCGACGCTGGACCTGCCGGATCCGGGGTGAGCCTCCGCCGAGCGCGCACGGGCGGGGGTGCTCACGGATAGGCCCCCGGACGGGCGATCATCAGGACGACGACGACCGCCCACAGCAGGTTGTAGAACCCGGCGAGCATGGAGAGCGCGCGCAGGCGCCTGCCGTCGTCGGGGTCGGCGAGCGCGTCGCGCTGACCCGGGTAGATCCGCAGGGCCAGCAGGCCCCCCGCGGCCGCGGTGAGGATCATGGAGATGGCTATCCACACCTCGCCCATCCGGCCTTGGACGAGGGCCAGGGCGATCCCGACGACGGGCACGACGACACCGAAGATGCCGTAGACCCGGGTGATGCGGTGCAGCAGGACGGCCACGGCCCGGTTCCGCTCCTCGGACGCCGCCGGGGCCGCCTGAGCCGCGGAGGGCGATCCGGCCGGGTCGGCCCCGGCGGCCCCGGCGGCCCCGGCGGCCGGGCCCACGGGAACGCCCGCGGCGACCGGCGCGTAGCGGGGGAACAGGCTCGTCGCGACGGCCGAGCCCCCGACGAACACGATGCCGGCGAGCACATGGACCGACAGCAACACGGCTTCCACGGATTCTCCCTTCCTCGCAACCTTCAGGCAGGCTGAAGCCTAACACGAAAGCTTCAGTCAGCCTGAAGCTAAAAAGGGCGAGGGGTGACGCGCGGCCCGCCGGGGGCGGGCTCCGGGCGAAGGGATCAGGGCGTGGAGAGGCCCTCGAACGCGGCGCGTACGGCACCGGCGACCTGCTGCTGGATCGGGTCCGCGGCGGGGCCGAACAGCAGGTCGTCGACCTCGGCTATCGCACCCCTCGCCGCCTCCAGGAGGCGCGCCCCCTCGGGCGTGATCTCGATGGCCGACGCGGAACCGGCGCGGGCGGTGTTGTCGCGCACCAGCCCGGCGCCGGCGAGCACCTTCACCGCGGCGTGGACGCTCTGGACCGTCGTGCCCGCCATGCGCGCCAGGTCGCTGAACGACACGCCGGGCACGCCCGCGATGTGACCGAGCAGACCGAGCCTGCTGACCGTGAGATCGAGCGACGCGAGGGCCGCGTTGAGCTCGGTCTCGATCCGGCGCGCCAGCGTAAGCAGCACGATGGAGACGCTGGTCACGGGCGGACCGGGGCGGCTGTTCTCGATGGTCACCTCCCCAGTCTCCCGCACCGGGGAAGTAGCGGGTCGTCACCGGCGGCGTGCGGTGCGTCGCCCCTCCCCGGGCCGGTCTCCCCCGGCTCAAGCCGATCGCCCCGCTCAGGCCGACCGCTCCCCGCCCGGACCGATCACCCCCGCCCGGATCGGCCGGCCGCGCTCCGCCCGTCGCCGTCGCCGTCCTCCGGCCGGTGAGGACCGGCGCCCTTGCCGCCGGTGAAAACCGGTGGCGGGGCCGCCGGGGGTGATGCCAGGGTTTCCGGGTGACCGTACCCCGCGTTGACCTACTGATCCGGCAGCTCGACATCGCATGGGCGCTGTTCGAGCATCACCTGAAGGATCTCGACGATGCGGCCTGCCTCTGGGAGCCCGCACCGGGCTGCTGGACCGTCCGGCCGGACGGCCGGGGCCGCTGGGTGGCCGACTGGGAGGTGCCGGAGCCGGAGCCCGCGCCGGTCGTCTCGATCGGGTGGCTGACCTGGCACATCGGCTTCTGGTGGACGACCACCCTCGGGCACTGCTTCGGCTCCGGGGCCCCCGCCCGCGAGGAGATCACCTGGCCGGGCGGCGCCTCGGCCGCGGCCGGCTGGCTGCGCGGGCTGAACGACGACTGGCGGGCGGGGCTGCTGCCGCTCACCGACGCCGACCTCGACTCCACCGAGAGGACCGCCGGGCTGCCGTGGGGAGCCGAACAGAGGCTGGTCGACATAGCGGGCTGGGTCACCGTCGAGCTGACCAAGAACGTCTCCGAGATCGGCGTCGTCCGCCATCTCCACGAGGCGCGGAGGCACGAGCCCGGCGCCCCCCGGGGGTGATCACGCGGCACCTCCGGGCCGGCCGTTCCCGGCCGCGCCTCCCCGGCCGCCGCTCACAGGGGCGCGGCGGGCCCGGAGGCGCGGTCGCACCACGTCGCGACCCGCCCGCCGGAGCCCAGGTGTCATGTGGTGACACGCCGGGATACATTCTCATCCTCTTCGCATGGTCACACAGAGGACGAGAATGCATCCCGCTCCCCCCTTCCCGAGGCTCCCGAGGCACGTGCAACCGGTCCGCGCCATGGCGATCGCGGTCGTGGTACTGCTGGGGGTCACGACGCTGATCGACCTTCTCGCGCTCGTGGGAACCGTGGAGCGCCTCTCGCTGCTCTCCAGGATCGTGGACGCCCCGTACACGGTCGACGTCGACGCGCTGAGGGCCAACGACGACTGGTACGCGTTCTTCGGTCTGACGCGGTCCGGTGTCTACGCCCTCACCGGGATCACCTTCCTGATCTGGCTGACCAAGGCCCGGTCCAACGCCGAGGCGCTCACGGCGATCGAGCACCGCAGGGACTCCCAGTGGGTCGTGCTGGGCTGGCTGCTCCCGGTCGTGAACCTGTGGTTTCCCAAGCAGGTCGTCGACGACATCTGGGCGACGTCCAAACCCGGCCACCTCCCTGCGAACCCGCCCCATCCCGCCACGTTGCGGAACGCCCCCCGGTCATGGCTGGTACGGGCCTGGTGGCTGACGTGGCTGTTCTCCACCTGGGTCTCCCTCGTCGTCCACCAGCTCACGTCCCGGGGCGAAGGCCCGGTATCCCTCCTGCTGACGGCCCGGGCCGAGCTCTTCTTCGCCGCCCCGAACGCGATCTGCGCCGTCCTGGCCTCCCTGGTCGTCCTGAGGATCACCCGGTTCCAGGAGCACCGACACCCGTCCCTCGCACCGGCGTCCTGAGCCGCCCGCCCGCGATCGCGACGGCCCGGCGCGGCCTCCGGATTTCCCCGCCGGTACGGGCCGAGGGCGCCGGGCGCCCGGTCACACGCTTCGGCCGAACACGATCCGGGTGCGGACCTTGTTCCCGGAGGCCGGGCTCCCGGCCCCCGCGAGGGCCTGACTCCCGGCCTGGCTTCCGCCCTGACTCCCGGCCTGGCTACCGGCCTGGCCGGAGGCGGGACTCCTGGTCTCGTTGTCCACCCGTATCCTGATCCGGCCCACCTCGCTCGTCGGCGTGCACGGGCAGCCGAGGCCGACGCGCTGGATCAGCAGCGGCGTGTTGCTCGGATCGAGCTGGGCCGTCCCCTGGTAGTAGGCGACGACGCGGTACACCCCCGGGGGAAGGGGCGAGGTCGTCAGGGTCGCGACACCGTTGACGAGCTGGGCCGTCCCGAGGGTCGCCCCGTCGGTGGCGAAGACGACATTGCCCGTGGGGACGCTCCCGTCCGACGCCGTCACCGTCGCGGTGAAGGAGATCGGGGCGCCGTCGCTCCCCCCGGCGCACGTCGAGGTCAGCCCGGTCGCGGTGGTGGCGATCGCGCAGTCCGGGGGCGCGGGCGCGGCGACCGCGTTGGTGTCGAGGCGGACGGCCCCGTGGGTGGTGGCCAGGAGGCGGCCGTCCACGCTCGCGCCGTTGGACAGCTCGATGGTGTCGATCGCCAGGACGTTCCCGGCGAGGGTCGAACCGGCTCCCAGGTTGACCAGTCCGCCGACCTGCCAGAAGACGTTGCGCGCCGCGGCGCCGTTGACGAGGGCCACCGTACTGGCGGGTGAGGTGTCGAGCGTGTCGGACTGGAGGACGAAGACCGCGTTGGGGCCGCCGAGCCCGTCGAGCGTCAGCGTTCCGGTCACCAGGAAGGCGCCGGTCGTGGAGTCGTAGACCCCGGGCGTGAGGGTGGTCCCGCCGAGCTGCGCCGCCACGGTGGCGTCGGGGGTCCGTCCGGCGGCGTCGTTGTAGGCGGCGGTCGCGTCGGTCTGCGCCTGCTCGGCGACGGCGTCGGTCAGGTGGGTGGTCCCGGTGACGACGCCGGGCGGGAAGCCGCCGAACGCCACGCCCGGCCACACACCGGCGTCCCCGGTGATCACGGTGGCGCCGACACTGCCGAGGGCGTCCCAGGCCAGGGCGGTGAAGTTCGCGGCGGTGCCCAGAGGCACCGGCGCCGCCGCGTTCGCGGCACGGGGCGCGGCGACGGCCCCCATCGTGATCAGTGTCGTGAGGATCCCGGCCAGCCCCGAGCGGAGCACCTTCCGCGCCGCCCCATGGGATCTATTGCCATATTTCATAATATAATTATTTTCTTTTGGTATTGTGCCAGCCGGACGCATTGATATGATGCGTCACAGCTTTCGACATTACCAATCAGCAGCACAATGCCCCGCCATATGAAATACCAGCAGATCCCGGCAAGACAATTCATCAATCACAAACAGTCGCCAAACAGGCGAAGCATGGCATTTATCGATAAAGGCGATAAATCAACCCTGCCTTGGCCCGACGACCCGGACACCGGAGGCGGCGGAGGTCAGCCCGTGCCGGTGGCCGTTGACACGGCCTCACCGGCCCACCCCGAGCTGGAGGCATCGGCGCAGCACGACGCGCCGCCGGAGGCACGGACCGAAAAATCCGTTGCGCGGCTATCAGGGTGACGTATCCTAAAGAATCGTCCATTAACCATGGAACCGGGCAGTGACCGATATCGCAGGGACATCATGCGGACACAACCCGTATCGGCCGATCAACCCGTGGAGATCAGCTGCGACGAGTCCGGCTCGGAGGGCGAGAAACTCATCGGCGGGAACACCGACGTTTTCACGCACGCCAGCGTGCGCATGGACGTCGAGTCGGCGGCGAGCTGCATCCGGGGAATACGCGACAGGGGCCCCTCCCCCGCCGTGGAGTACAAGGCGAACGTCCTGCTCCGCGAGAAGAACCGGCGCGCCCTCACGTGGCTGCTCGGGCCGTCGGGACCGATATACGGGAAGGCCCACGTGCACCTGACCGACAAGACGTTCGTCGTCGTCGGGAAACTCGCCGGGCTGCTGGCCGGAGAGACCGCTCCGGCTCCAGGCCCGGAGCGGGACCGGCAGGTCACCGCCATGGCCGCCACCCTGTACCGCGAGGGCCGGCGCGCGTTCGGGCACGAGCGGTGGCAGGCCTTCCTGGAGGCGTTCAACGACCTGATGCGCGCCGGCAACGGCCGGGGCCCGGGGACGTCCGCCGAGGCGTTCTTCGGCATGGTCGACGACCTGTGCCTCATCGGCGCGGGGAGCGAGGTCGGCGAGATCATGGGACTGCTCCATCGGGCCAGGCCTCGCGTGGACTCCTTCCTGACGCGTCTCCTCGACGACCCTCGGATGATCCCGGCACTGGACCCCCTGATCCCGGCCATCGTCCGGGCCGTCGTGCACTGGGGTGAGGGCACGAGGCCCGTCTCGATCGTTCACGACCGGCAGACCGCGCTGACGGAGGAGCGCGTCGCGCGGATCAGGGAGATGCTGGGCGAGGCGCGGCCCGGCGGGCTCCCCTGGCCGTCAGGGGGCCTGCTGGCCGGGCTGAGGTTCGTCGCCTCGCACGAGGACCCGCGGATCCAGGTCGCCGACCTGCTCGCCGGGGCGGCGAGGAAGATAGCGTCGGACGAGCTCAACGGCCGGGGCGACGCGGAGCTCACCGCCCTGCTGCGGCCGTACGTGGACGCGTTCTCGATCTGGGGGGACGACCGGAGCTGGTCCCTGCTGGAGTCGGTGTCCGGCACCCGGCCGTGAACACCCGGACCCGCGCCCGCTCACCTGTCGCGGGGCGCGGGCACGGGTCCGGTGCGTGATGCGGTCAGGTCTGCAGCTGGGTGCAGACGGACTTCACCTCGGTGTAGGCGTCGAGGGCCTGGTGGCCCATCTCGCGGCCCCAGCCCGACTGCTTGTAGCCGCCGAAAGGCAGGGCCGCGTCGAAGACGTTGTAGCAGTTGATCCAGACGGTGCCCGCGCGGATCTTGCCGGCGAGGGCGTGCGCCTTGGAGATGTCGCGGGTCCAGATGCCGGCCCCCAGCCCGTAGTCGGTGGCGTTGGCCTCCGCGGCGATCTCGTCCAGGTCGGAGAACGGTGAGGCGACCACCACCGGCCCGAAGATCTCCTCGCGGACGACCTTCATCTCCGGGCGTACTTGGGTGAGCACGGTGGGCTGGACGAAGTAGCCCCGCTCCCCGTGCCGGCCGCCTCCGGCCAGGGTCTGGACGCCCTCCTCGCGCCCCGAGTCCAGGTAGCCGGTCACCCGGCGCAGCTGCTCGTCGGAGACCAGCGGCCCCATCTGCGTGTCGGGCTCCATGCCCGGACCGAGCCTGATGCCCCGGGCGATCTCGGCGACGCCCTCGACCACCTGGTCGAAGCGGTCGCGCTGGACGAACAGCCGGGATCCGGCCACGCAGCACTGGCCGTGGTTGAAGAAGATCGCGTTCGCCGCGCCCTGGATGGCGATGTCGGGGTCGGCGTCGTCGAAGACGATGTTGGGACTCTTGCCGCCGAGCTCCAGGGTGACCTTCTTCAGGTTGCCCGCGGCGGCGTGCACGATCAGCTTGCCGACCTCGGTGGAGCCGGTGAAGGCGATCTTGTCCACGCCGTCGTGCGCGGCGAGCGCCGCACCGGCGGTCTCGCCGTACCCGGGCAGGACGTTGACCACGCCGTCGGGCATCCCGGCCTCGGCGATCAGCTCCGCCAGCCGCAGGGCGGACAGCGGGGTCTGCTCGGCGGGCTTGAGGATCACGACGTTCCCGGTCGCGAGCGCGGGCCCGAGCTTCCAGGCCGCCATCAGCAGCGGGAAGTTCCACGGGATGATCTGGCCGACCACGCCGACCGGCTCGCGCAGGGTGTAGGCGTGGAACGCGGCGCCCGGCATGTACGGCACCGACAGCGCGATCGTGTTGCCCTCGATCTTGGTCGCCCAGCCCGCCATGTAGTGGAACAGGTCGGCCGCCAGCGGGACGTCCGCGGCGCGCGCCACGGCCACCGGCTTGCCGTTGTCCAGCGATTCGAGCTGGGCCAGCTCCTCGGCGTGCTCCAGGATCAGGTCACCGATCCTCCAGATGATCCGGCCTCGCTCGGAGGCGGTCATCCGTGACCACGGTCCCTGCTCGAAGGCCTTGCGAGCGGCGCGTACCGCCCGGTCGACGTCCTCGGCATCGGCTTCGGCGACGTTCGCCAGGGTCTGTCCGGTAGCGGGGTTGGGGGTCGCGAAGGTCCTGCCGGACGCCGCGTCCACCCACTGTCCGTCGATGAACAACTTGTGGGGGGTGGTGATGAAGTCCTCGACGCTCTTTTCCAGGGTCACCGTCATCAGCGTCGGCTCCCTTCCTGTTCAGAGACGCTGTGCCGGACCGCGCACCCGCCCGCACCGCGGAACCGTCCGGGGTGCGTGGATGCTCGGCCCGATGAACAATTCCTCCCAATCAGACTACGGACGAAGTGAGAGCACAAGGACCCTCCTCTCGCGCCCGGTCCGAGTCCCCGCCTCTCTCCCGGCCCGGGGGCTTCTCGCGGAGCGGGGCACCGGAGGGCGCGGTTCAAGGGGACTCCACCCCGGGAGGCGTGGCTCCGGACGGCCCGGTTCCAGGAAGCCCGGCTCCGGAAGACCCTGCTCCAGGAAGCCCCGCTCCGGAAGACCCTGCTCCAGGAAGCCCGGCTCCGGAAGGCCCTGCTCCAGGAAGCCCCGCTCCGGAAGACCCGGTTCCGGACGGCCCGGCTCAGGGATGCTCGGCTTCGGGAAGGCGTAGGGCCTGGAAGGCGTCCGCCCCGGCCCGGGCGACCGTGACGTCCTGTTCCACGGTCCCCCCGCTCACTCCGACCGCTCCGACGACCGCGCCGTCCGTCCCGGCCAGCGGGATGCCGCCGCCGAAGATCACCAACCCTCCGTTGGTCACCTCGATGCCGCGAAGGGGGCCGTCGGGCGCGGCCTCCCTCGCCAGCTGCTCGGTGGGCATCGCCGTCAGCACCGCGGTGCGGGCCTTGCGCGCGGCGAGGTCGACACCGGCGAGGATCGCGCCGTCCTGGCGCGCGAACGCCAGAAGGTGCCCGCCGCCGTCGACCACGGCGACGTTCATGGGCCAGCTGATCTCGTCCGCCTTCCGCAGCGCCGCGTCCAGCATGTGGCGAGCGCCGACGAGTCCGATTCGTACGGACATATTCTCTCCTTTCTCTCACCGACAAGCCTCTGAACAGCGAGTTTCTGGCCGGGAAGTCCCTGGCAGGCCGGGGTGTGACGGTCTCCTAGGCGGGCACCTGCTCCAGCTCGGCGTCCAGGGTGATCACCGTGCCGCCGAGGGCCACGGAGACGGGACAGGTCTCCTTGGCCCTCTCCGCCGCCCGCTGGAAGCCTTCCGCGTCGGCGCCCGGGACGGCGGCCAGCACGACCACCCGGATCTCGGTGATCAGATAGGCCTCACCCCGCAGGTTCTGGGACACCGTCACCGTGGTGTCGATCCGTTCCGGGGGCGTACCGTCCGCGGTGAGCAGCGCCGACAGCTGCATGCTGTAGCAGGCGGAGTGCGCCGCGGCGACCAGCTCCTCCGGGCTGGTCCGGCCGTTCGCCGCACCGGCCCGGGAGGGCAGCGAGAACGCGAACGCGCCCGCTCCCGAGGAGACGAGCGTCACCGTTCCCGATCCGGTGGTCAGGTCACCGGTCCATCGGGTCGTGGCGATGCGATCGGGCATAAGGGTCCTCCTGCCGCTCGAACTGCTTGAAGGGGACGCCGGCGACCAGCCGGGCCGCGTTGTGCCCCAGGACGCGGGCGTCCGAGGCGGTGCCCGCCATCGCGGGCGCGTCCGGCGGGAGTTTGGCGTGGTGCACGCAGATGTTCCCCGCGGCGTCCACGCCTACCCCGACACCGAGACCGGACGCCCGAGCCGCGGCGAAGGCCAGCTCTCGCGCGCCACCCCCCGCCACATCCCCGCAGCCGTCCCCGACCCGGTCGCCTTTGACCCAGCCGTCCCCGACCCAGCCGTCCCCGACCCAGCCGTCCCCGATCCGGTGGTCCTCGACCCGGTACGGCACCCCCTCCTCCTCCATACCGGCCCCGATCTCACGCAGGCGGTGCCGGTCTCCCGGCGCCGGATGGTGGAACACCAGCACGGCGGGCCGGTACCGCCACCGATCCTTCACCACGACCTCCCTTCCGTACGCCCCCGTACGCCCCCGTACGCCGTCAGCCGCCCACCGCGGCCCCGGCCGCCCGTGCCGACGCGTAGCCGATGACCAGGCCGGTGGCCACCGCGTTGCGCGGGCCCTCGCGACCGCGCACGTTGCCGGTGCCGCTCACGATCCCGAACTCCGCGACGGCCTCCGCGATCATGTCGGGGATCTCGAAGTCCAGCGCGGAACCGCCGAGGACCACCACGAAGCCGATCCGCCGGAGGTCGCCGCCCGGGGCCACCTGCTCCAGCGCGCGGAGCGCGTTGACCACGAAGACCCGGTGCTTGGCCGACCTGCGTACCTGCCGGATCCTCTCCACGCTGTGCCGGGTGGGGATCGGGTTCATCGTGCCGCCGGTGAGCGTGACGACGCGGGCGAAGGTGTCGGCGGGCAGGGGGCTGTCGAAGAAGCGGACGGTGCCGTCCTCCATCCGGACGTGGAAGAAGCTCTCCGTCTTCGCCAGCGGGAACTTCTTGATCTCTTCCGCGAGTTCCCGGTTCTCCAGCCCGAGTTCGGAGTCGATCAGGTTGGTGACCAGGTCGCCCGCACCGGCCAGGTGCACCGAGCGCGTCTCGCCGTCGCCGGTGTCCATCGCCGCGTCGGTGGACCCGCCGCCGAGGTCGAGGATCGCCACCGGCCGGCCCGCGCCCGGAGTGGTGAGCGCGCCCAGCAGCGCCATGTCGGCCTCGACCCCGCCGATCAGCACCTCGGTGCCGAGTGCCGTCCGCAACCGCGCGGCCAGCAGTTCCATCGGCCCCCTGCTGGTACGCACCATCGCGGCCAGCGCGACCGCGTTCTCCAGCGCGAACTCCCCCGCCAGCCCGCCGGTGACCCGCTGCGGAACGAAGGTGTCCACGGCTAGCACGTCCTGGACGCGTACGGCGTCGGCGGGCGTCGCGGTCAGGTCGGACATGGTGTCGCGGACGCGGGCGAGCATCCCGCCGACGTTCGTGCCGGGCTCGCCGGTGGCGTCGGCCAGGGGGCGCACCCGCCGCAGCGTCGCCATGATCTCCTCGGCCCCGGCGTCCATCCCGACCGACAGCCCGACCCTCTCGCCGATCAGGGTGAGCGTGCCGGCCGGGATCCTGCGGCCGGTGACGTCCCCGGCCGGGGTGCGCACCACGACGGCCGAGCGGTTGCCCACCAGCGCCCGCGCCACGGGCGCGATCATGCGGGTCTGCTCGGGATCGAGCTCGAAGACCGTGGCGATCCCGTAGGAGTTGGACAGGATCCTGATGGTACGGCCCGGTTCGGCGACCTCGACGGCGGCCGGCATGCCCAGCGGCACCCTGTCCACCAGCGTGACCTCGTCGACCACCGGCACCGGCTCGCCCAGCCGGTTGGCGATGAGGTTGGCGTCGTCGGCGTGGACGACCACGCCGGTGACCCGGACCCCGCGCGCGACGGCCGCGTTGATCCCCCCGGCGGCGTCCTCGAAGTCGACGCCCGCGCCGACCACGCAGATCACCGCGCTCCCGGTGGCGCATCGCGGCAGGTCGGGGAAGGCCACGGTGGTGCCGGCGCCCAGCCCGACGCCGCCGGGCGTCTCCGGGTTGTGCCCGATCATCGTGGACTCCGTGATGATCGTCTCGGTGATGGTCTCCATCGCGAGCCCGCTGATCACCGGCGTCGCCTCGTTCACCAGCACCGCCCGGAGCCCGGCCGGATCGCATCCGGCCCCGGCCAGCGCACGGCGTACGACCTCGACGACACCCGGGACGTTCTCCGTGGTGCCCTTCACGCCCGATGTCCTGCCCAGCGCCGCGGAGAGATGCTCGACCCGCCCGTCCCCGCCGACGCGCGTGGCGCACGCCTCCGTGGTCGAGTTGCCGATGTCCACCCCCACCACCAGGGACACGATTCCTCCCTCCGGCCTTCCCGCGGCTCAGCCGGTACCGGCCACGCGGATCAGCACGTCGAGTTCCACGGGTTCCGCGCCCTCCCGTACGAACTCGGTCTCCTTGATGTGCAGCAGCGCGGCCTTGGCCTGCCAGCGCGGGCGGGCCATGTGGTCGTTGCGCGAGGGCACGGGTTCCGGCGACTCGCCCTTGGCGTAGCGGGCCGCGTTGCCGCCGACCCTGCGGAAGGTCTCCGGGTCCATCAGCGGCGCCTGGGGGAACAGCTCCAGGTTCGACAGGCGGAGCAGGTCCCTCTGGTGGATCATGGTGGTACCACGCGAGAGGACGCCGACGCCGATCCCCGACCCGGACAGCCTGGCCGCGGTGTGGGCGATGACCGCGAGGTCGGTGCTGCCGAGGAACCGGACGACCCGGGCGTGCACCCCCTGCTCCTCCACCCCCGCCAGCAGTTCGCGAAGTACCTCGACGTGCGGGACGCCGACGATGGTCCTGGAGAAGAAGGCCCCGAAGGCCGGGGAGACGCCGATGACCACCTCGTCGGGACGGCGCCCCGGCCGCGCCACGCCCTTCTCCCCCAGGCGCAGCGTGCGCACGGTGGCCGTACCCTCTCCGGGGCGCGGCGCGCGCTCGCCGGCCGCGTTCCCGGCGGGACCCTCCGCGGGGTCCGCGGGGCTTTCCACCGCGCCGCCCGCCGCCGTGCTGTCGGCCATCACGCCTCTCCTCTCCCTGCTCACGAACCGCCTGACGGCCACCGGCCGCCCGGCGGAGGGGTCAGCCGACCTCCTCCTCCGGGTTGCGGGCGCTGACGACGTGCCGCAGTCGTTTCATCTCCTCCCACCGCGCGCCGTCCGGGCGGTACCCGCTGCCCGGACCCGCGTAGTCGTTGGGGTCGTTGACGGCCGAGAGCGTCGTCAGCTCCGGGGTCAGGATCGCCGAGGTCTGCAGGAGGTCGCCGGAGACCCGCTGCCTCAGCACGCCCAGCAGCGCCTCGGCCACGTCGGGGAAGCCTCCTGCCTCCAGTCCCTTCACAATGTCGAGCCCGGTGACGCCTCGGTCCATCACCGACCGCGCCGACTTCAGGTCCTCCAGCACGTCTCTCGGCGGCAGTTCGCGGCTGCCGTGGGAGTAGACGGCCGCCTCGACCTCCCTGTCGGTGATCGGCGCCAGATCGAGGTGGGCGAACACGCCCTGCAGCGCACGCGCGGCCCCGCGCCGGGCGGCGAGGATCTCCGCCTCGGGGACGTGCCGGAGGGCGCCGTCCACCTGCAGGTCCCGCTGGATGGTGTTCCAGTCGTCGTAGTCCTCGGGGTCGAGGTTGGAACCGGCGAACATGTTGTCGTAATTCGGTACGGCGGAGTAGCCCGAGCAGACGAAGTCGGTGCCGGACAGCAGCTGCGGCATCAGCCGCGCGGTGCGGCGCATGTCGGAGTGCGAGAAGGACTGGTCGTTGCCGGAGGCGCACTCCAGGTCGACGGTGCTGGCGACGAGGTTCTCGGCCAGCACGGCGCGGATTCCCGCCGGGACCGCGCCGGGCACGCCGATGCAGCTGATCGAGCCGTTCTGCAGGCCCTGGACCCCGGCCCCCTTGGCGACGAGGACGCAGCGGATCTCCAGGTACAGCATCGACCTGCTCTCGGCGTGGCCCATCTGCACCTCGGAGCCGGTGCCGGAGGTGAACCGCATCTTGATCCCGCGGGAGGCGTAGGCGGAGGCGAGGAACGCCTTCGACCACGGGGTGTCGTCGCCGTCGCAGAAGACCCGCTCGGTGCCGTACACCGAGATCGTCTCCGCGTAGGCGGTGATGCCGCGCATGCCCAGTTCGAGTTCCGTGGCCTCCTCCAGCGCGCACTGCGTGAGCACGCCGGGCCTGCCCGCCTGCGCGCCGACCTGCAGCGCGATGGCCACCAGCGGGGCGTAGCGCACCACGCCGAGGGTGGTCTCCAGCTCGCGGAACCCGCGCAGCGCGCCCTCCGCGGCGTCCGCGGCCACCTGGACCGGATTGTCCCGCGCGCTCGTGGAGTGCCCCTGGTTGGCGGGGGTACGCCGCGCCCGCATCTTCTGCAGCGCCATCATCATCTCGACCACGTTCATGGTCTTGACGACCTCCAGCAGCTTGGCCGGGGTCAGGCCGGAGGAGACCGCCAGCACCTCGCCGCGCGACACCTTCGGGTCCACCAGCAGGTGCGCGATCTCGGCGGGCGCGAGGGCCATCGCCCGCTCGGCCGCCGAGGCGTCGATCGCGTGGTCGGCGATGAACTGGTCGAGGAAGTCGAAGTCCTTCCTCTCCCTGCCGTCCATCTCCACGACGGTCCCGTTCTCCACGCGCACGCTCGGGCGCGGGTCGTACGGGCTGTCCATCGCGACCATGCCGACCTCGGGCCACTCCTCCACGAAGCCGTCGAGGTTGACCGGGCGGTTCTCCAGGATCTCCGTACGCCTGGACCGCCGGGGAGCCGGTGCCCGGCCGCCCGCCTCACCTGTCTGCCCGTCTGCCTGCCCGTTCACCTGCCCGCCTGCCGCGTTCCTGGTGCTCATCCCCGGTCCCACCTTCCTGCGGCCCCGTCCCACCTGCTCGGCACGCTCAGCCCACTCGGCACGCTCGGCACGCTCAGCACGCGAGGATGCCCCGGCGCTCGTACACGTCGGCGGCCTCCCTGATCAGCCGCGCGCACAGCAGGGCGGCGTGGTCGCGTTCCAACTCCTCTGCGATCTCGGTCAGCCGCTGTTTCGTGGAGGCGCGCGGCCGCAGCGCGTTGTAGATCTCCAGCACCTTCTCGTCCGGCAGCGCGGTCAGCTCGGCGGCCCGCCGGAAGTTCTGCCCGAGCTGCGGCCTTCCGGACGACTCCGCGATCTCCGCCTGCAGCCGCAACGTCCCGGGCGCGATGCGGAGGTCCTCGGCCACCACCTCACCGGCCAGGACGGCCTCCATGGTGATCTCGTCGAGGCGCTTGCCGGTCGGCGTCCTGAGCAGCTCCGGGCGGTGGGACGCCAGCGGGTAGTCACGCCGCGGATCCAGTCTCACCGGGGTCGTCCTCGCGGAGGTCATCGGATCGCACCCGCCCTCTCCTCACGAGCCCCTCGGACCCGTACCGCCGGAGCCGTCACCGCCTCGGGACGAACAGGTGAACGTCCATCACGATGTCGCACACTAGATGGAACACTCTCAAGCGTCAGGCCCTCATTACGCAGCGTCCACTATTCAGCCAAATTTCCTGACAAAAGGGTCAAATCACTCGTTCTCGGCATCCTCGGCGAGCAGCCAGGCGAGCCTGGCCTCGGCGATCGGACGTCGCGGGTCGCGCGCGGGCAACTCCTCCGTGAGGCGTTCGAACACCTCAAGGTCGTCACGGCCGGGATCCCCCTGCGCGAACGTCCACAGCGCGTCGAGGTCGCGATGGCCGAGTACGGCCGATCGCAGTGCCACGACCAGGTGGTGGCGCTCGGCCAGGATGCCGGGCGCCTCGGAACCGGCGAGCAGCGGCGCCGCGCAGGCCGCCGCCGCGCCCCGTACGTCACCCGAGCCCAGCGCGGCCCGCGCGGTGAGGAAGTCGGCCTCGACCTCGGCCCGCAGCCGGTACGGCCTGGCCTGCATGACGGAGCCGCCGAGCCGTTCCCTGAGCCGGTGGATCTCGGCGCGTACCGTCACCGGGTTGCCGTCGTCGCCGTAGAGGTGAAGCGCCAGCTGCTCGGCGGTCAGCCCGGCGGGGTGCAGGGCGAGCAGGGCGAGCAGCTCGGCCCAGCGCAGGGTGAGCGGCAGATCGCGGCCGTCCAGCACCGCCACCGGCCGGTCCCTCAGGAACGACAGCGACAGCCCGGGCTGGCGCGCCGGTGTCCGGGCCGAGCGGGGAACGCGCAGCAGGTATCCCTCGGACAGTCGCTCGACCAGGGCCTCGCGGCCGTCGTCGAGCAGGACCCGGTCCACCCCCGGCCGGATCCGCAGACGCTCGGGCCACGGGCCGTACGGCTCGGCCGCGATGATCCGCCCCGTGGAGGTGAGCAGCGCGCCCGGCTCGCCGCGCAGCCCGGCCAGGTGCGGCATGTTCCTGGCCCGCAGCCGCTCGTCCCGCAGCTCCATCCGCTCGCGCAACCGGCCCTCCGCGAGCCGGGCGGCGGCGGTGACCAGGCGGCCCACCGCGGGGTGCAGCACGTGGAACAGGCCGCTGACGTCGATCACGCCGAGCGTCGCCCCGGTGTCCGGGTCATGGATGGGCGCGGCCGCGCAGGTCCAGACGTCGTAGGCGGGCCCGAGCTGATCGGCGGAGCAGAGTTCCGCCGGGGCGTCGATCTCCAGGACGGTGCTTATCGCGTTGATCCCGACGGCGGCGTCGGCCCAGCGGGTCCCCTCGCACATCCCGACGGAGTCCGCGCGCAGGCAAAGATCGTCCGGTCCCTCCCGCCACAGGATGACGCCCTTCGCGTCGGTGGCGACCATGACGTGCCGCGACTCGTCGGCGATGCCGACCAGCAACTCGCGCAACAGCGGGACCACGGGTCGCAGCGGGTGGGCCGAGCGCACGTCGGCCACCTCACCGGGTTCGTACACCACCGGTGGCCGGTGTTCGCCCGGACCCGCGCACGTGGCCGTCGGGCGCCGCGAGGAGCCGGAGATCGCCAGGTGAGGCCACGTCGGCGGCCTCCCGTTACGAAGCGTGGCATCGCGCAGCCACCGCGGCGCCGGGAACCGCCCCGCGGAACCCGGGGACGGGTTCGAGATCATCGCGGCTTCGGCGTTCTCGGCTCTCATGGGCGCTCCACGGCCACTTCGGCGGGGCACACCGAAGCGCCGTCACGGTGAGTGACATGACGTACCGTCGCGCGCCGCGCGACCTCCCGCGCGGATGCGGGCGACCGACCGCGCCCCCCGGTCGCCGCCTCGTGCAACGATGCTGCAACGTCAGCCCCTGCACATTACGACATAACGGTTATTTAGTTATACAGGGGATAAAAATGGCAAAGCGTGGGAGCGTCGCGGTCGTTCCAGGCCACGTCCCATCCTTCGACCGCGTCCGGTCGTTCTTCGACCGCGTCCAGGCGCCGAACGGGACCGCCGACAGGATCGAGCGTCTTCGGCGGTGCCCTCCGCGTCCCCACGCCAGGCGCGTCGACCTCACCGACGCGGCGGCCGACCTGCTCCGGCGCCTCCACGAGCGGTACGGGCGGCTGATGTTCCACCAGCCGAGGGGGTGTCCCGACGGCAGCGCCCCGATGTGCTACCGGGCGACGGACTTCCGCCCCGGCGACGCCGACGTCCATCTCGGCGATCTCACGGTGGACGGCATCGGCGAACCGATCCCGGTGTGGATGCCGGCGTCGCATTTCGAGTACTGGAAGCACACCCACATCACCATCGACGCGGTACCCGGGCGGGGTCGGGGACTCTCCCTGGAAACCGGCGAGGGCGTGCGCTTCCTGATCCGCTCCCGGCTGCTCAGCGACAGGGAACTGGGCGAGCTCGACGGCGGGCGGCCGGTCCCGGCTCTTTCCGGGGAAGCGTCGGACCACCGCAAGGCGGGGACCCCGTGGAAGCGCGGCCGGACCGGCCTGGACCGAGCCTGAGACGCCACACCGGCCCGCACGCGCGACCGCCGGGTCCGCGAGATCCGGCGAGAGCCCCAGCCCCCTGGCCCGGAAGGCCTTCAAGGCTTGCGGTACGCCTTTGAAGCCTGCGGTACGCCTTGAAGGCTTGCAGTACCTCTTGAAGGCTTGCGGTGCCCGGAAGGAGAGGACCCGGGAGCGGCACGGTCATCGGCCGGATTCCCGCGCGGCGCGCGCCCCCCGCTCGCGACGGATCCCGGGATCGACCAGAACGCAGTCGCCGCACATGCCGCCGCCGGGCAGGCGGTAGAACAGGCAGCAACTGCGGCGGGCGAAGGAGGGGCGGCCGGGAGCGGGTTCGGCCAGCTCGCCCGTGCCGCGCAGCAGGCCCGTGTCCAGCAGTTCGCGGCCCAGCGCCACGGCCTTGACCGCGAGTCCGGGGCGGTGGCGGCCCAGTTCGAGGAGGGTGCCGACCAGGGCGGAGGCCGCGTTGCCCCACAGCAGGCCGGGGGCCGTCGGCACGATCCGCCGGACCGTCCCGGCGAGGGGCTCCAGCAACCCGGTCACCACGGTGCGGTACAGCGGACCGGCGATCCGCGCGGGGTCGCGGACCTCCCACCCCTCCGGACGGGCGGCCCGCAGCGGCAGCGGGCCACCGGCCGTGGCCATCCAGTACACGTGGCGGGGATCCAGGTCGACGAGCAGGTCATGGGCGACCGCGGCGCCGAGGGACGGCGACCAGAGACGGGCGGCCAGGCCCTGGAAGAGGATGGACGCGGCCACCCGGGTCTCCTCGGTGCCGAGCCGGCCGGCCATGTCCGCGATCCGGGCCTCCAGGGTGCCGGGGTCGGTGAGCAGGCCGGTGAGCGGTTGCCAGCCGGGCTCGCGGGGAACCGGCCCGAGGTCCAGCCCGAAGTAACCCCCGATCGCGGAGACGTCCGCGACCGCCACGGCGACCGCGGCCGGAGAGACAGACGATCCCGGTGCCCCGGGCCTGACGGGCGGCACGACGATCACGTCCTCTCCGCAGGAACCCTCGAGAACCCGGTACGGCTCGCGACCCCGAACACGAGGCCCCGGACGCGTGGGCCCCAACACCGGGCCCCCGAACACCAGGCCCCCACCACAAGAGCACGGAACACAAGAGCACGGAACACGAGAGTCCAGGACTCGTAGCCCCGGAACTCATGAGCACATAACTCGTGAACCCGCGCCCCATGCCCCCGAGAAGAGACCCCGAAAAGCCCGGGGAGGGTCACCTTCACCCCATACTCACACACCCCGCTCCCCCTCACTCGTCCCGGAGCCCCTCCGGCCGCAGCGTACGGCGCAGGATCGGCCGGGCCGCCCGCGCCACCAGCGTCGCGGCCAGCACCCCGATCCCCACCATGAGCACCGCCCGGACACCGGCGACGGCGAGCGCCCCCGGCACCTCGCGGTAGACGTCCCACAACGTCGAGACGACCACCCCCACCCCCGCGACGGCGGCC
Source organism: Streptosporangium sp. NPDC002721 (assembly GCF_042888905.1). Classification (NCBI taxonomy): domain Bacteria; kingdom Bacillati; phylum Actinomycetota; class Actinomycetes; order Streptosporangiales; family Streptosporangiaceae; genus Streptosporangium; species Streptosporangium sp. NPDC002721. Next base: position 85,703 of record NZ_JBIAQI010000023.1, on the reverse strand, counting down.
ACGACGCACACCGGCAGCGCCGCGATGAGCGCCTGCCGGGTGAGGACCCGGCCCAGCGCGGGACCGGGTGCCCCGGAGGCGGCCAGGGCCGCGAACGAGTGCCGGTGATCCAGCAGGCTCTCCGCCTGGTGCACCACGAGGGCCGCGGCCGAGGTGACCAGCGCGACCAGCAGGGCGAGGTCCACGAGCAGATAGGTCACGGCCTGGGAGGGATCGAGGCCGTACCGGACGATGTGGGGCCCCTGCTGGGCGCCGACCCCGGCGCCGAAGAACACGGTCAGCCCCACCACCGACAGCGCGCGGGCCCATCCCCGGGGGTCGGCCTGGACCATCCGGGCGGCCAGCAGGGTCTCCGCCGTCCCTGTGCGCTCACCGACCCGCCGGGCGATCACCCTGACCAGCCACGCGGCGCCGAGGACGAGGCCGAACAGCAGGAGAACCATGCCGGCTGTCACGGCCAGCGCCCCCACGTACGGCCCGCCGGGGAACCTCCCCAGGCCGGCGAACCCTGCGGCGAGCAGCCCCACCCCCACCGCCACCAGCGCCAGGTCGAGCGCCCGGGGCCCGGCCGGGGGCGTCCGCCGGACCACACCCAGCGGGGAGGTCACCACGTGCCGTCCCGCCATCAGCCCGGACAGCGTCCCGGCGAGCGACACCGCGACGAGGATCGCCAGGATCCGCGCCGGCGGGACCAGGGGCACCGGGCCCTCCAGCACCCCCGCCAGCGCCAGGTTCGCCACCAGGTACAGCGCGACGCCGCACACCCCGCCCAGCAGCGCCCGCCACCCGCTCTCGTACGCCCCCAGCAGGCGCACCTCGCGCGGCGTGGCCCCGGCCAGCCGGAGCGCGGCCAGCCGCCGCTCCCGCGTCGCGGTGGCCAGGCGGCTCACCTGGTGGACGAAGGCCAGCACGGGCACGACCAGCAGGGCCAGCGTCAGCGCGGTGATCAGCCGTGCGTCCCGGCCGGAGAAGAAGCCCAGATACTCGATCCGCGTCTGGACGCGGAAGCCCTCGGGGTGGATCGAGAAGCCGAGCCCGAACGCCAGCAGGTTCGCCGCCACGCACAGCAGGAAGGTCGCGAGCCCCGCCCCCACGGCCGTCAGGCGACCTCGTACCCGCTCGCGCCGCGATCCGCCCCTGGCGAGCATCCGCGTCACGGTGATCACACGGTCACCTCGGCGAGCCTGCCGTCGCACAGCGCGATCTCCCGGTCGGCGTAGGCGGCCACCCGGTTGTCGTGGGTGACGATCACCAGTGTGGTGCCGTCCGCGCGTGCCGTGCCGACGAGTTCGTCCATCACCCGTTCCCCGGCCAGCGAGTCGAGCGCGCCGGTCGGCTCGTCGGCGAGGACCACCTTCGGGCCGGTGACCAGCGCGCGGGCCACGGCGACCCGCTGCAGCTGGCCGCCGGACAGCTCGCCGGGCCGCCGGGCCGCGCAGTCGGCCACACCCAGCCCCTCCAGCCGGGACCGGGCGGCCAGCAACGACTCCCGGCGCCCGTGCCGGTCGAACAGCAGCGGCAGCGCCACGTTCTCCTCGGCGGTCAGCTCGGGGACCAGCCTGCCCGACTGGAAGACGACGCCGAAGCTCTGCCTGCGCAACCTCGTGCGATCGGCGTCGTCGAGGGCGTCGACGCGCCGCCCGTCGAAGCGGACCTCCCCCGACTCGGGACGGATGATTCCGGCCAGGCAGTGCAACAGCGTCGACTTTCCGGAACCGCTCGGGCCGGTGATCGCGACGATCTCCCCGTCGCCGATCTCCACGGACACACCGTCCAGCGCGACGGTCCTGGCGAAGGTCTTGCGCAGCGCACGTGCCTCAAGCATCGATCTCCTCCTTAAGATCCGCGAGTCGTGCCATCGCCGTCTCGATCCAGCGCAGGTCGGCGTCGAGGTGCTGGAGCGCGTAGTCGGCGGCGAGCGCCTGCGCGGGGGACCCCGAGGCCCGCTCCGCGGTGAGCTCGCGCATCCGCGCCAGATGGGCGGCGCGCTGCCTGGCCAGATAGCCGTCGGCGGCGGCCCCGGCGACGATCGCCACCACCACGCGCGAGACGAGCGCGCTGGAGACGTGCGGCGCGGGCGTCTCCACCTGTTCCAGCCACCGGGCCAGCTCGGCGAGCCCTTCTCCGGTGATCGCGTACACCGTGCGCTCGGGACCGCCCTCCCGCACGGTCTCCGCCACCTCGGCGAACCCGTCCCGCTGCAGGCGCTGCAACGTCGCGTAGACCTGTCCGTACGCGAGCGGCCTGGCCCCCGGCAGGCGCCGGTCATGCTCGCGCTTGAGCTCGTACCCGTGCTTGGGCCGCTCGGCGAGCAGCCCGAGCATGACGTGTCCGGTAGACATGATCGCGACTATACATTCGATGCATACATCAGGTGAATAGCCGAACGCCGATCACCTGACCGCCGTGGGCCGCATCGGATCCGGTACGAGGTCCGGCCCCCTCAGGATGACGTCGTCGTCCAGGGCGGCGAGCTCGGAGGCCCGATCCTGTGTCACCGTTCGCGGTGGACTTCTTCGCGTACCCCCTCAGATCGGTCAACGGCGCACCCGATAGCGCAGGTGAAGCACCCGGTTGCCCTGGATCACCACGTCAGGATCCTCCAACAGGTGCTGCGCGTCGACCGACCCGAAGTAGCGCTTGCCGGACCCGAACACCACGGGTACGACGTCCATGCGCACCTCGTCGACCAGGCCCGCGGCAAGCGCCTGGCCACCGACGTCGCCGGCGGCGACCTCGACCAGGCGGTCACCCGCGAGCTCCCGCGCCTTGGCCACGGCCGCCTCGACGCCGTCGACGAAGTGAAACGGCGCCTCGGGGTCCCAGCCCTCGGGCATCGGCCGGTGCGTCACGACGACCACGTGGTCGATCCCGCTCGGAGGTTTCCCGTCCCAGCCGTCCGTCATGTCGAAGACGTGGCGGCCGGCGATCGTCACCCCGATCTGGTCCCAGTACGGCCGGGTGTGGTCGTAGGACGCCTGCGACACCTTCAGCTCGCCGCTCTCGTCCAACGGGACGTCACCGCTGGTCAACCAGTCGAACAGCGGTCCGGGCCGGTCGTTCTCGTCCGCGATGAAGCCGTCCACCGACACCGAGCTGTACATGACGACCTTGCCCACGGGGCTCTCCTCTGCTTCGGGGCCCCCAAGTTAGCGTGTCGCGAGCTGTCGCTCTTGTAAGAAATCAATCGGCCGGCAGCGGCCAGCCATCGAACACGTGACCGGGATGTTCGCGCAGGAACCGCCGCCGGACCTCGACGTACCGGGTCGGCGTGAGCCCGGTGAACGCCCGGAACTCGTGGCCGAAGTGGGCCTGGTCGAAGTAGCCCGCGCCACCGGCGAGGTCTCCCCAGTCGATCGGTCCGGCGGGGTCGATCGCGAACACGGTGGCGGCGAAGCGGTAGGTACGGGCCAGCCGCTTCGGCGTGACGCCGATGAGCTCCTTGAACCTCTGCGCCAGATGCGTGCCGCTGACACCGGCCGCCACGCTCAGGTCGCCGATCGCCACCGCCCCGCCGGTCGCCGCGATGACGCTGCTCGTGTGGCGGACCAGCCCCAGGCCGGCGGTCTCGCACAGCCGTCGCATCAGCTCCTCCTCGAGCAGCGTCAGCATCTCGTACGGCCCGGCCGCCGTGGCCAGCCGGTCCCGCAGCTCGGCGACGGCGGACCGGCCCCAGACCTGCTCCACCGTCACCGGCCGGTCACACAGCTCGGCAGCGGGCATCGGCAGGAACGGCGCCAGCCCCCACGGCTTGACGTGCGCGCCGACCGACCGGGTCCCCGGCGGATAGCCGAACTCGAAGGCGCGGGTGGGCATGGTGACCACGCAGCCGTCGGCGTACTCGGCCGTCTCGATGTCGGTGCCGGCGCGGATGCGGAACGGCGCCCCGAGGTTCACGATGAGCAGGGCCGACGGACTCGGCGGCAGCGTCAGCCTGGCGTACGGCGGCGCGCCCTCCAGGTAGTAAAGGTCGTCGATCAGCCCGTCCAGCGGCGGTCGCGGCACTCTGGACACGTACTCCACGCCCACAGTATCGCCGACGCCCCGCCGGCATCGAGCGCCAGGACGGTCCAGCCACGCCGCCGCCGAACGGGCGAGCGTCCGGCGTTACGCGACGTTGCCTTGTCGCGTTCGTGGCATTACGGTTGACCACGTGACTGCCGGGTCGGCCTTTGGCCAACAGCGAGTAGGGCACCCGGCCGAGGCGTGAGCCCCGGGCGGGCCAGAGGCCCACCCTTTTCCTTCCTTCCGCGCGTTGAGCGCGACGTTTCCCGCGGCCCCCATGCCGCGTCCCGCGTGTTCTCCGCGTTCCACGCGTTCCACGTCGTCGCCACGCTCCGCGTGACACCCACGCGACACCGACGCGACACCCGTGCGCCTCACGGTGCCGGTCGTCGTCGGCCTTCGCGATCTCGCGCCACCCACGAACCTGCCCCGGCGGTGCACCGCCGGTCCGGCCGGTCATCCGGCGCGCCTTCCTCCCTCACCGCACCACGGCCGCGACCGCCCCGTGGTGATGTCGTCATGCCCGCCAGGCGGTCCTTCGTCATGCCCGCGAACAGCCCGCGGGACCATCGATCCTGGAGAAGAAACAGAGAATGCCGATCGATTTCAACCAGCAGATCATCGAGGAGTTCCGTGCCAACGGCGGAAAGATCGGCGGCCCCTTCGAGGGGGCCCGGCTGCTCCTGCTGACCACCGTCGGAGCGCGGTCCGGCGCCCCGCACACCACCCCGCTCGGCTACCTTCCCGACGGCGGCGAGCGGGTCCTGGTCATCGCCTCTGCCGGTGGCGCGCCGAACCACCCCGCCTGGTTCCACAACCTGGTGGCCAATCCCCTCGTCACGGTCGAGGACGGCATCTTCACCTACGAGGCGCGGGCCGTCGTCCTGGAGGGCGCCGAACGCGACCGGCTCTTCGCCCGCGCGGCCGAGGCCGACCCCGGGTGGGCCGACTACCAGGCCAAGACGACGCGCGTCCTCCCGGTGGTCGCCCTCCAGCACGGGGGCGGACCGCCGAAGGCGTCGTCGGCCGGTGAGGCGCTCAAGCTGGTCCACGACATGTTCCGGCGGGAGCTCGCCCTGATCCGCGCGGAGGTCACCGCCTCGGGTCCCGGGCTGGGCGCCCAGCTGCGGGTGAACTGCCTCACCCTCTGCCAGGGGCTGCACAACCACCACACCGGTGAGGACATCGCGCTGTTCCCGTTCCTCGCCGGGCGCCATCCCGAGCTCGCCCCGACGCTGGAGCGGCTGAGCCGGGAGCACGAGAAGATCGCGGCCCTCGTCGAGGAGCTGCGGGAGGTCCTCTCCACCGGGTCCACCGAGGGCACGGACTCCCGGCCGCTGCTCCCCGAGGTCGAACGGCTCACGGACGAGCTCGAAAGGCACCTGGCCTACGAGGAGGAGCAGCTGATCCCGGTCCTCGGCACGTGACACCCCGCGCCCCCGCCGCCCGCGTACCGGTGACCGCCGCCGGTACGCGGGTACCCGCCGAAGGAACCGGCCCGCACGGGCGTTCGGCCGGGCAACCTCCCCGGCTCCCGCCCGCCCGTACCGAACCCGGCGGTGCGGGTAAGGGCGGCGCCAGCACACGGCGTTTTGCTGATTCAGCAAGTAATTTTGCCAACTTGCGTGGGGAGGACCGACTATCTCCGGTGAACGGAGGAATCACACATGAACGAACGAGCGGAACGAACAGTGACCACGACTTCCCCGGACGGGGAACGGCGCTATGAGGTGGTGGTCGTCGGCGGTGGCGCCGCCGGGCTGAGCGGGGCGCTGACCCTGGCACGGGCGCGGCGCTCGGTGCTGGTGATCGACGCGGGCCGGCCGCGCAACGCTCCGGCGGCCCACATCCACTCCTACCTGGCGCGCGACGGCGTGCCCCCCTTGGAGCTGCTGGCCGCGGGACGCGCGGAGGTAACCGGCTACGGCGGCGAGATCGTGCGGGGCGACGTCGTGACGGCCGAGCGCCTGGAGACCGGGGGCTTCCGCGTCACGCTCGGGGACGGGGCCTCGGTCACGGCGGACCGGCTGCTGGTGACCACCGGCCTGGTCGACGAGCTGCCCCAGGTGGCGGGGCTCGCGGAACGGTGGGGGCTCGACGTCCTGCACTGCCCGTACTGCCACGGCTGGGAGGTGCGCGACCGGGCGATCGGCATCCTGGCGACCGGACCGCTGGCGGTCCACCAGGCCCTGCTGTGGCGGCAGTGGAGCGAGGACGTGACGCTCTTCACGCACACCGCGTCCGAGTTCGGCGCCGAGGAGTACGAGCAACTGGCCGCTCGCGACATCACCGTGGTGAACGGGCGGGTGACGGCGCTGGAGTCGACGGACGACGGGCTCACCGGCGTACGCCTGGACGACGGCCGGCTGGTCCCCCGCCAGGCCCTCACGGTGACCCCGCGCTTCACCGCCCGCTCCGGCCTCCTCACCGGCCTGGGCCTTGAGACGACCGACCAGGAGATGGGCGGGTACGTGATCGGCAGTTATGTCGCCTCCGACCCGACCGGGGCGACGGCGGTGCCCGGGGTGTGGGTGGCCGGGAACGTCACCGTACTGACCGAGCAGCTCATCGGCGCCGCCGCCGCGGGCGTGCGCGCCGGTGCGGCGATCAACGCCGACCTGATCGCCGAGGAGACCCGCCGGGCCGTCGCCGCCCGCCGCGAGTCCGATCGGCATGAGCACGCGCACACGCACGCGAGGGAGGACACCCACGTGAAGGACGAGGCCGTCTCCGACGAGGAGTACTGGGACCTTCGCTACCGCGAGAGCGACCAGATCTGGAGCGGGAACCCCAACGTCATCCTGGTCCGCGAGGTCACCGGCATGGAGCCGGGCACCGCCCTGGACCTGGGATGCGGCGAGGGGGCCGACGCGATCTGGCTCGCGCGGCGGGGATGGCGCGTCACCGCCACCGACATCTCCGGCGTCGCCCTGGAGCGCGCCGCCCGGCACGCCGCCTCGGCGGACGTCGCCGACCGCGTCGACTGGCAGCGGCACGACCTGGGGGCCTCCTTCCCCGAGGGCCTCTTCGATCTCGTCTCCGCCCATTTCCTGCACTCCCTCACCGACATGCCGCGGGAGAAGATCCTGCGGACCGCCGCCTCTGCGGTCGCGCCCGGCGGGACACTCCTCGTCGTCGGGCACGCGGGGTTCCCCGCCTGGGAGCAAAACCCCCATCCCGACGTGCACCTCCCCACGCCGGAGGAGGTCCTCGAAGCCCTTGAGCTCCCGGACGGGGAGTGGGAGGTGCTGCTCAGCGAGGAACACGACCGGATCCAGAACGACCCCGAAGGGAAGCCGACCACCCGCAGGGACAACGTCCTCAAGGTCCGGCGGCTGAGCTCCTGAGCCATTGAGCCGCTGAACGCCGGGTTCCGCACGGCGACGCGGGTGGGGACGGCCCCCCGGCGGGCCGGGCCCCACCCTCGGTGCGACCCGCGCCTGCCCGGTGTCCGAACCGGTGCCCCGGTCCCGCGTTTGCGGCGGTCGCCGCGGGTAGCCGGTCGGCACGTTCACACCATGGCGAACGCCGCGGGCCGATGCTCGCCGAGCCACACTCCAGGGGGTACCGAGGCGATGTTCGAAGGCTTCGAGGAGAAACTGATCGAGGGCGGGGAAGCGTCCATCTTCGTCCGCCACGGCGGGGACGGGCCGCCCGTGCTGTTGCTGCACGGCCATCCCCGCACCTCCGCGACCTGGCATCGCGTCGCTCCCCTGCTGGTCGAGCGCGGCTTCACGGTCGTCTGTCCCGACCTGCGGGGATACGGTCGCTCGCGCGGCCCGGCACCCACCGCCGACCACTCCGGACACTCCAAGCGCGCCGTCGCGAACGACATGGTGGAGGTGATGCGCTCCCTGGGGCACACCCGGTTCGCCCTGGCCGGACACGACCGGGGAGGCGCCGTGGCGTTCCGCCTCGCCCTGGACCACGACGCGGTGTCCCGCGTGGCGTTCGTCGACTGCCTGCCCGTCAGCGAGCACCTGTCCCGCATCACCGCGAAGTTCGCGACCCAGTGGTGGCACTGGTTCTTCTTCGCCCAGCCCGACATCCCCGAACGCGTCATCAACGCCGACCCCGACAGCTGGTACCGCGGCGACCCGCGAAGCATGGGCCAGGAGAACTACGACGAGTTCCGCGAGGCCACCAGGAATCCCGACGTGGTACGGGCCATGCTGGAGGACTACCGGGCCGGCCTCACCGTCGACCTGCGCGACGAGGAGGCCGACCGGGCGGCCGGCGTACGGCTGCGGTGCCCCGCGCTGGCCCTGTGGTCCCTGCGCGACGACCTCGAGGATCTGTACGGTGACCCGCTGAGGATCTGGCGGACCTGGTCCGACGACCTACGTGGCCATGGGATCGACTCCGGCCACCACGTGGCCGAAGAGGCCCCGGACGCTCTCGCCAAGGCCCTGGGCGACTTCTTCGGAGACTGACCCGAGCGACTGACCCGAGTGGGTGGTTCAAGCGGTTCCCCCGGGGCCGCCGCCGTCATGACCTGCGGGCCGGACTCCTCGCACGACCGTTCCCTTACGCCGTAAGTCAAAATAACGCTTGAAAAATCAACTAAATCAAGGGAGGATCTTCGCGTCAACTGATCCACATTGATGGAGATGTTCAGTGCGCAAAACAACGGCAATCGGTTCCGCCCTGCTCACCGCCACGACTCTCGTGCTCGGACTCGGCACCACCGCGTCGGCGGCTTCCGCCACCTCGGCGAGTTCGTCCGACCCCGTGGGCCTCTACTTCTTCGACGCGGCACGGAACGTGGTCGCCCACTACCCGACCCCGCCCGCCGGGTGCACCCCGGTGCCCGCGACCGCGACCCTCCACGCCGCCTGGGACGCCGGGTTCTCGAGGTTCCAGTTCTACGGTACGGCGGACTGCACCGGGTCTTTCACGACCCTGGACACCCTTCGCAGCTACTCCGCCGGGCGGTTCAAGTCCTTCGTCCCCATCCCCTAGGGGAAAATCGCTGAAGATCCCGTTTCGATCCCGGACCGACGGACGCCCACCCGCTGTCAAGTGGCGAGCGTCCGCGACAACCGGAGACCGGCGGTACGGGCGAGGCCGCGGTGAACCAGAGGCGGAGGTTCACCGCGGCCTCGCGCGTTACCCGGCCGGACACCGTTCCCGAAGGCGCCCGGACAACACGGGCGGCCGACGCCGAGCAGCGGGCGGGGGCACGCGAGAGGAAGGCACCCGGACGGAGGGTGCGCGGGAGGAAGGTGCGCGGGCGGAGGATGGCCCGGCCGCCGAGTGACCGGAGCGCATCCTGGGGCGCACGCGGGCGCCTCAGGTGGAATCGGACCGGGAAACGACGGGGATGACGGCGCGGATCGAGAGGAACACGGAGTTCTTCACCGGCCACGGGAGGCCGCCGTGATCGCGGCACCGTCCCGCGCCCGGGGCCCGCGGGCCCCGGGTCAGTCGACCAGGGAGTCGCTCACCCGCGTGTCCGGCAGGTCCAGGCTGTCACGGAGCCGGGTCGGCTTGAGGAAGAGCGCGGCGACGACACCCACCGCGGCGATCCCGGCGGAGACCAGGAAGATGTGTCCGGTGGCGTCACCGTACGCCGCGCGCACGACGGTCCTCGCGGCCTCGGGCAGCGCTTGGAGGTTGAGGGTGCTGCCCCCCGAGCCGGACGGCCGGATGCCCGCCTTCGCGAAGCCCTCGGCGATGCCGGTGGCGACCCTGTTGGCCAGGATCGCGCCCAGGACCGAGACCCCGATCGTGCCGCCCAGCGAGCGGAAGAAGGTGATGGCGCCGCTGGCGGCGCCCAGCTCCCGCAGCGGGACGACGTTCTGGATGACCAGCACCAGGTTCTGCATGGACATGCCGACGCCGATGCCGACCAGCAGCATCGCGGCCGACACGAACACCAGCGAGGTCTCGTGGTCGATCACGGACAGGCCGAGGAACCCGACGGTGAGCACCACGGCACCCGCCACGATGTACGGCTTGACCTTGCCGCTCCTGGACACGAGCGTCCCGGAGACCGTCGAGGACAGCAGCACGCCGAGCATCAGCGGGATGGTGAGCAGGCCCGCCTCGGTGGGGCCGTACCCGCGGCCGATCTGGAAGTACTGGCCCAGGAAGACCGATCCGCCGAACATCGCCATGCCGACCGCGAGGCTGGCCAGGATGGCCAGGGCGGGGTCACGCCTGCGGACGATGTGCAGCGGCACGACCGGCTCCTTGACCCGCGACTCCACCAGTACGGCGGCGGCGAGGATGAGGACCCCGCCACCGACCATGGCGGCGGTCTGCCAGGAGATCCAGTCGAAGGAGTTGCCGACGAAGGTGATCCAGATGAGCAGGACGCTCACACCCGCGGCGATCAGCGTGGCGCCCGCGTAGTCGACCTTGGCCTCCGGCCGCCGGACCGTGACCACGTGGAGCGTCTTGTGCAGCAGCGCGAAGGCGACGACCGTGAACGGCACGGCGATGAAGAAGCACCAGCGCCAGCCCAGCCACGAGGTGTCGGCGATCAGGCCGCCGAGGAGCGGGCCCGCCACGGTGGCCACGGCCATCACGGCGCCGAGGTAGCCGTTGTAGCGTCCCCGTTCCTTGGGGCTGATCATCGCGGCGATGATGACCTGCACCAGGACCTGCAAGGCTCCCATGCCGAGGCCCTGGATGGCGCGGAAGGCGATGAGCTGGCCGGTGTTCTGCGCGAATCCGCAGGCCAGCGAGCTCAGCATGAAGATGACGATGGATATCTGGATGAGCACTTTCTTGCTGAACAGGTCGGCCAGCTTGCCCCAGACCGGGGTGGACGCGGTCGCGGCGAGCAGCGACGCGGTGACCACCCAGGTGTACTGGGACTGGGTGCCGTCGAGCGCGCCGATGATCTGCGGCAGCGCCACCGACACGATCGTGGCACTGATCATCGCCACGAACAGCGCGAGGAGCAGACCACTCAGTGCTTCAAGGATCTCGCGATGGGTCATCGGTTCAGCGCCGGGTGGCGCGACCGCTTGTGTGCTCACGCACAGCCTCCAATACGGATATTCAGAACAGACTGAGACAAGATACATGCCCACTGAGAAAGTTTGCGCACTGGGCATAGTTATCCGGGTAAGCTGTCCATGCCATGGAGATCACAGCGGGTTTGCGCGAGCGCAAGAAGGCCGAGACGCGGCTGGCGGTCCACGAGGCCGCCCTGCGGCTGACCACCGAGCACGGCCTGGAAAACGTCACCGTCGAGGCCATCGCCGACGCCGCCAACATCTCGCGGCGGACCTTCTCCAACTACTTCGACAGCAAGGAGGACGCCGTCCTCTACGGCGACGAGCAGCGCATCCGCCTCCTGGTCGAGCGGATCCGCACCCGCCCCGCGGAGGAATCGGCCTGGCGGGCACTGCACGGGTCCGTCATCGACTTCTACTGCGAGATGGGCGGGCCGGACAAGCAGTGGGCGGTCCGCGCCAAGCTCGCCAAGAGGCACCCCTCGCTCCTGGCCAGGCAGCTGGCCAACCACGCCAGCCTCGAACGCGAGCTCGCCCAGGTCATCGCCGACCGCGGCGACGGCGGCCCCGGCCCGCGACCCCAGGTGATGGCCGCGGCCTTCCTGGTCGCGCTACGCGTCGCCACGCACATATGGAGCGACGAGCACGAGTCCCGCCCGCTGAGCGAGATCATGGACGGCGTCCTCGACGAGATGGCCCGCCCCTTCGACGACGACCGGCCCGCCCGGCAGGACACCTGACACGCGTCACGCCGACACGGCCTCGGGCACAGCGGACATGGTGGACACGTGGTGGCAGCATCCACACACCCGGCCCAGGCGCGGCGGGCCCGGAATGCCAGGTTCACCCGCTGGGCCCGGGACACGTCACCCGGCCCTCCCCGCCTTCCGGCGCCGGACGCCTCCCGGACCTCCGTCGAATGAGATCACGTGAAGATCGCCTGGGCGAGGGCGAGACCGAGGAACACCGCCCCCAGGCCGGCGACGATCGAGCCGACGACGTTGGCCACCGCGAAGAGGATCGCACCGGTCTCGGCCAGCCGCAGCGTCTCGTAGGAGAACGTCGAGTACGTGGTCAGCGCCCCGCAGAACCCGGTGCCGAGCAGCAGCCGCACGTCCGTGCCCACCGCGCCGGACAGCGCCGCCCCGGTCAGGACGCCCAGGATCAGCGAGCCGACCACGTTGACGGTGAAGGTTCCCCAGGGGAGGACCGTGTCGTGGCGGGCCTGCACGGCCCGGTCGGTCAGATAGCGCAGCGGTGCCCCGACGGCACCGCCGAGCAGCACCGGCAGCCAGCTCTGCGGCCCGCTCACGTCGCCCTCCCACCCCGGTGGCGTACGACCTCGACCTCGTCCAGGATGGCGAGCCCCTCGGTGAGGAGATCGTCCAGCCGCGGAAGGAAGGCGCGGATCCGCTCCTCGGTGTCGACGATCGTGATGGCCACCGGCAGGTCGTCGGCCATCGACAGCAGCCGGGTGGTGTGCACTATCGAACTGGTGCCGAACCCCTCAAGGCCGTGGAAGACCGACGCCCCGGCCAGCCCAGCGGCATGGGCACGGTGCACGATCTCGGTGTACAGGGGCCGGTGGTGCCAGGTGTCGGTGTCGTCGACGAAGATCGTCAACCGCAGCGCCCGTCCGGCTGGAATCATCGCGCTCTCCTCCTCGCACTCCTCGCCCTCACTGTTCCGGACATCCCCTTTATCCCCTTTGTCATCCCCGCCCCCATCCCCTCGCCGTTCTTGTCGTTCTCGCCAGGAGCCGGCGGGTGGTCCAGGCGCCCGTCGCCACCGCGGCCAGCGCCGCGAGGAGCGTTCCCGCCAGGTAGCCGAGCGCCGGACCGGACTGGCCGCCGGAGATCAGGCGCTCGATGTCCGCGCAGTAGGTGGAGAAGGTCGTGAAACCACCCAGCACGCCGGTGGCCAGGAACGGCCGTACCCAGGCCGGCGCGGCCCGCGCCTCGGTGAGCACGACCAGGAGGACACCGATGAGCAGGCAACCGGCCGCGTTGACCGCCAGCGTGGTCCACGGGAAGGCGCCCGCCTCGGTCGGCCACAGCAGGGCGGCGCCGTAGCGGGCACCCGTGCCGATCGCGCCACCGGCGGCGATCACCGCCAGGACACCGTGGCGGGAGCGGCGCGCCCCGCCGCGCCCGCGAGCACCGGGCAGCTTGGACGGATCCGACGGATCCGACGGATCCGACGGATCCGACGGATCCGACGGATCGGCGTCAGAGTCGACGTCGGGGTCGATGGGCTCGGTCGCCACCGTGAACCTCGCCTGGTTCGGACGCATGCCTCTCCCTACACGTGGGGGCGCCCGGCATGGCTGCGCGGGCACGACCTGTCACGGGTAGGGACCGTTGGCGGCAGCGGGTGCCGCGGTTGGGCACGGCGGGCCCCACCGCCGCGGGACCCCGGCATTCTGACGGGATCCATCTTTCCCAGCCTAGCGCGACCGCTTCACGATCACCCCCGCGCCCGCTCCCCGGCCCTGCGGATGCGGGACTCCCCTGATCACCCCCGCGTCCACTCCCCGAACCCACGGATGCGGGACTCCCCCGATCACCCCCGTGCCCACTCCACGGACCCACGGACCCGGGACTCCCCCGATGACGGCCGCGCTCCGGCGGACGCGCGGGGGCGTCGGCCGTGTCCGGTGTCAGCCGTCCGTCCCTGCGTCGCCGGTGGTCACCCGGTTGCCGCCGTCGAGGGAGCGGACGTGGACACGCCGGCCGACGGGCTCGCCGTCGCAGAGCAGGGCGACCGTCTCCTCGTCACCGTCGGCGGTCGTCGCCAGGAAGCGGCGACCGTCGGCCTCCAGCCGCCCGACCACGATGCCGAAGCGGGTTCCGGCCCGCCGGTGCCTGACGGTGTAGGTCTCGATCGTGCCCCACCCGTCGGCCTGGACGGCCTGCGGGACGGCGGGCCAGGCGTCGATCTCGGCCTGCAGCTCGGCGCCGCGGTCCTGGCGCCACCCGGCGGGGGTGGTCGAGTAGACGCCGACCGAGTACTTGCTCAGCATCCCGCCGTTGGCCCCCACCATGCCGTACGAGCCGGGCCTGGCGCGGAGCCGCTGGACGATCTCGGCTATCGCGTGCGTCGAGTAGTTGTTGCCCGCTCCGCCGAAGAAGGGCAGGCCGCCGGTGACCGTCAGGCCGCGCGGGTCGTCGGCGGCCAGTCCGAGGCCGTCGCAGATGTTGGAGACGGCGATCGGGAAACAGCTGTACAGGTCGATGGCGTGCAGGTCCTCCACCCCGATACCGGCCAGGTCCAGGGCGTGTCCGGCGGCCATGACGGAGGCCGGTCCCCTGCCGAGGTCGGCCCGGTCCAGCAGGTCGCGCTCGCGCAGGTCGGCGTGGCCGTGCAGGAACACCCACTTCTCCACGGGGACGCCGAGCCCCCTGGCGGCGGCCACGGACATCAGCAGGACGGCCGCCCCCTGGTTGACCTTCTCGCGCGCGACGAGATAGCGGGTGTAGGGCTCGGCGATGAACCGGTTGCCCTCGGCCGGGGTGACCAGCTCGGCGGGGCCGCGCTCGACGGGGGCGGCGGCGTGCGGGTTGGCGGCGGCGACCCTGGTGAAGGGGGCGAACAGCGCCCCCATCCCGGCCGCGTACTCCTGCCTGGTCTGCCCGAGGCGGGCCCGGCGCGCGTTTTCTAGCAGCGCGTACTGGCCCGGCGCGCCCGCGAGCCCGTGCGCGGCCAGGAACCGGGAGGCCATGCCTTCCAGCCCGTAGCCCCGGTCCTCCAGGTCGCCCTCGACGGTCTCCCCGAAATCGGGCCTGTCCTCGGCCCCGGCCAGGTGCAGCACCGTCGAGATGGCCTCGGACCCGAAGACGAGGGCCACCCGCGAGGATCCGGCCGCGATCGTCGCGGCGAGCTCGTTGACCAGGTGCTGGGGCCCCTGCCCGCCGGCCACCTCCAGGATCGCCCGGCCGGGGTTCGTCCCCACCCGGCCGGCGACGGAGCGGGGGTAGTTGGTGGACCTGCCCAGCGGCGAGGGGACACCGGGCGCGGAGATCTCGAACTGGCGTACCCCCGCCACGGTGTCGACGGTGGAGGCGACCGCCGCGCCGTCCGCGCCGGTGTCGGCGAGGGCCTCGCGGACCGCCGCCGCCGCGAGCTCGACGGGCGACAGGCGCCGGTAGCCGGGCTCGCCGATCCGCTCGGACGACTGTCCGACGCCCACGAGCACCGGCGTACGGGGATCGAGGCCCTCGAAGGTCATCTTCACGCTCCAGCGGATTCGGGGATGGGGTCCGTCACCGCCCCGGGCAGATGATCGTCCTGGTCGTCCACGAAGGATGATGTGAACAGGCACAATTTATAGACAAATATCGTCCTTAAACAGGATGGAGCGTATCCCCGCGCTCCGAAGCCGGACAAGCCTCCACGGGCCGGGGGGAACGCATGACGGCCGGATCGGCCGACGGTTACGTGGCGGAGGTCGCTATCGTCAGCACGCGTGGCCACGCGTCGCGAGCGGGGGTGATCAGCTCATGACACGGTGACGTCGCCGGACTTCGTCAGGGATACCAGTCGCCGCGTGACGTCACGCATGCTTCCGCCGCGCAGAAGTGCCGCCCTCTGCCACATGGTGGAGTTTCCGGATCGCCGCACCCGCTTCATCAGGTCGTTCACCGTGTCGAAGTCCTTCGTGTCCTTGAGGGCGTCGCGGACGTACCGGAGAAAGCGCTCGATCATCGTCGGGGCGGGCACCGCCTCCTTCGCCCTGACGTCGACGAGCTCCCTGTCGAGACCCCAGCGCGCCGCGTGCCATGTCGCCGCCCGGAGAAGAGGCTGGTCCACCGGCACTTCGGGCGCGCCGTGTTCGATCTCGCGGAGCACGGTCAGCACCAGGGCCCGGCACAGGGTGGCCACGAGCACCGCGTCGTCGACGCTCGGACAGGCGTCCATGATCCGGAATTCGACGGTCTCGAAACGTGTCCCCAGGCGGGCGTCCCAGTAGATGTGCCCGGCGTCGAGGATGATCCCGGTGGAGATGAGCGTTTCGGCGTATCGGCGGTACTCGTCGTAGGACTCGAAGCGAGGTGCGGGGCCCGCGACGGGAAAGCCTCCCCACAACGTGTGCCGGTAGCTCGCGTAGCCGGTGGGGCGCGAGGCGAAGAAGGGGGAGCTGGCGGAGACGGCCAGGAGCGTCGGCAGCCAGGGCGCGACACGGTTCAGGACATGCACCGCGCGGTCTCGGCCGTCGACCCCGACGTGGACGTGGTATCCGCAGGTGAACCGCCGCTTGACCACGTCGTGGTAATGGTCCGCGATCTGGTGGTAGCGCGGTTTCGGGACGACCTCCACCGCACGCCAGTCACCGACGGGAAGGGTGCCCGCGCACACGACGGCCGCCCCTTCGGCGTCGGCCGCGTCGGCCAGTTCGCGGCGAAGCGCGACCAGCTCCGAGTGCAGGTCGCGCGGTGAATCGCATATCCCCGTGCGAGTCTCCACGACGGCGGCCTGGAACTCCGTGTCGTAGCCCCCGACATCACCGGCGGGCCGGCCGTTCAGCAGTGCGCCGAAGCCGGCCAGGCCGTTGGACAGCGGCGCCATCGTGTCGCGGTCCACGACGAACAGCTCCTCTTCCGCGCCGATCGTAAGCATCTCGCTCCAGTCGAAGTCGGATATGGGCAACGCGTGCGAAAGCGACGGCGAGAACGTCCCTGTGCGTGGACAGTTCCGACCCGTCGCCTTCGACCGGAGAAACCCTATGGAATACACGCCTATCGCCGGCGATCACCGTGTTCGACGGGCCTCTCAAGCGGATGGCACCATGCGCGTTCATTTGAGCTTCGCCAATGACAGTGGCACCACCAGACACAAATGAGAGATTCACCGGGACCATTATGGAGAAACCCACCTCATCATCATGCCCCCCTCGGGCACTGGGAGGCCAAGACCCGAATTATCCAATTCTATACGGAATTGGTGGGTTTCGATATGCCATTGACGGCCAGGTCCGAGCTCCGTGACGATCCGTCCACAGAGGGTGAGGATATTCGACATGCCGTTGTCCGTCATGACCTCGGCCTCGATCCGGCCGAAATTTCACTCGACCCCGCCATTGAGGGCGTCCGAGACACGCCATGACCGCCGCGGTGGAGAACACCCGGATCGGCGGGACGTTACCGGTCCGGGTCCTGCGGGAGTTTCCCCGGGATGGTGTTCGTCGCGATGCCCATATATATCGATTGATGTCGAGCTATATTTTATGCTCTTTGGCCAGGATGAATGATCGGACAGACCTGCGGTAACCATGCCGGCCCGTTCCGGGCCGGCCGCCGCGTGATGTCGTTCGGCCGGCCTTCCGCGAGTCCCACCTTCCCCGGCCGGGTCAGGAGGGGTCGCCGACGGGGCGGAACCGGATGTCGTGGCCCTCGGCGTCCGGGGCCGCGAAGCGCAGCAGGCTCGCGCCCTCCTCGGTCACGGCGGCCTCGTCCCGCCCCGGCAGGGGTTCGAAGAGCTTGACCACCAGCGTCGCCGTGTTCGCGCGCCGGTCCCGTTCGATGTTCCAGAGCCCGTGGACGAAACCGTCGACGGTCACCGCCGCCTCGACGATGACGTGCCCGCGCCGGTCGTCGGACACCACGCGGGTCCGGTCGGCGTGGGCGAGCACCACGTTGTCGAGCGCGGCCAGGAAGCGGACGGGAGCCGGTACGCCGGGGTCCGGGCGCGGCGCCTCGGGGAGGTCGAACAGCTCCCGCCCGTCCTCGTTCCCGAACACGCGCAACCGGGGCCTGAGCGATTCGACCACCTCCCCCAGCCGGGTCATGCCGCTCCACGCCTGGACGTCCCTGACCGTGGCCGGGCCGAAGGCGGCGAGGTATCGCACGACCAGCTCCCGCACCGAGGGCTCGGTCGCGAGCGGCCGGCCGAGCCAGTGCTCGGCGAGGGCGAAGGGGGTCGTGCCCCGCCGTCCCCAGGTCCCGTCGGGGGGCGGGTGCACCACCGGCAACAGGCCCTGCGCCGACCTGGCCAGCGCGACGGGGTCGCGTCCCGGCCACCGTCCGGCCAGCGCCCTGCCGAGTTCGGGCCTGGTCAGCGTGTCCTCGCCGAGGACCGCCCGCGCGGCGGCGGCGAGCTCCCCGAGGTCCAGCCCGGCGGTGAACCTGCCGAACCCGCCCTTCTGCCAGCGGTCCAGCATCGGCTGCAGCAGCGGCCGGAGCCACAGGTAGTCCTCGGCGGCGACCAGGTGCTGGGTTCCCCGGAACAGCGTCGCGCGCACCACCTCCCGCCGGTACAGCAACCGGGTCAGATCGTCGATCCCGAAGGCGTCGATCCGGCTCCACAGCCCGACGTACGGCGGGTCGGGGTCCTGGGCCTGCAGGCCGACGAGGCGCTCGACCACGGTGAGCGCGGGCAGGTCCGCCCGGCGCAGCAGCAGTTGCCGCTCCAGGGTCGCCCGGTTGAGGCCTCGCCGGCTGAGGGTTTCCACGGTGTCCTTCCACCTGCTCGCGTTCAGTCGTTCAGTCGTTCGAGGGTGCCCGCCGTCAGGCGCCGAAGGCGGCGGCGTTCTCCCGTACCCACTCCGCGAAGGTCCTCGCCGGTCTTCCGGTGACCTTCTCCACGGTGGGCAGGACGGTGTAGCCCGCCTCGGGCGGGTTGGTCCGCATGGTCAGGAAGAACTCGACGTCCTCGTCGGAGTAGCCGGTCCGGCGCCACTCCGCGACGACCTCGTCCCTTGTGAGCTCGACGTAGCGCACCTCGCGGCCCAGGACGGTGCCGATCACGCGTACCTTCTCCGGCGGGGTCAGCGCCTGCGGGCCGGTCAGCCAGTAGTCCTGGCCGGCGTGGCCGTCGGAGGTGAGCGCGACCGCCGCGACCGCGGCGATGTCCGCCTCGTGGATCATCGCGCTCCTGGCCTCGGCGAACGCCTCGCGGACGACGCCCTCCTCCCGTACGGACTCCGCCCACTCCAGGGTGTTGGACATGAACTCCACCGGTGACAGGTGGGTCCACTCCAGGCCACCGGCCTCGACGGCCTCCTCCAGCGGGCCCTTCGTCACATCCCCCCTGAGCACCGTCACCCTGCGCACCCCGGCCTTCCTCGCCAGGTCCACGATCTCGGCGCCGTTGGTCAGCGGCGCGAAGTCGTCGCCGCCGAAGCCGATCAGGTGTGCGGCGTCGACGCCGGTGAAGGCCTCGGGCAGGCTCGCGGTGTCGGCCAGGTTGCCCGCGACCACCTCGGCGCCCTCGGGGAGATTCGCCTTCGCCGGGTTACGGGTGAGGGCGCGAACCCGGTGTCCCGCGGCCAGCAGCCGCTCGACGAGGGGGCGGCCGACGGTGCCGGTGGCACCGGTCACGAGAACGGTCATCGGATTTTCTGTGGTCATGGCGGAGACGTTAGGAGGATTCGCGGTCAGCTCCTGTCCGCGATCGATGGAAAAATCCGCCTCATGTTGGAGACCTCGGCTCGGCTGCTCCGCCTGCTGGCGTTGCTGCAGGCCCATCGGGACTGGTCGGGTACGGAACTGGCCGGGCGGCTGGAGGTGAGCCCGCGGACCGTGCGCCGCGACATCGACAAGCTGCGGCTCCTGGGATACCCGATCAACGCGACGGGCGGTGTCGGCGGCGGCTACCAGCTGGCCGCGGGCGCCTCGCTGCCCCCGCTGCTGCTCGACGACGAGGAGGCGGTCGCGGTGGCGGTCGGGCTGCGGACGGCGACCGCGGGCGCGGTCACCGGCATCGCCGAGACCTCCGTGCGGGCGCTGGCCAAGCTGGACCAGGTGCTGCCCCCGCGATTGCGCTACCGGGTCGGCACGCTGAGTGCGGCCATGGTGACCGTGCCGGCGGCGGGCCCCACCGTCGATCCCTCGACGCTGACCGAGATCGCCTCAGCGGTGCGCGACCACCGGCGGCTGCGCTTCGACTACGTCTCCCACGACGGCTCGGAGAGCGTGCGGGACGTGGAGCCCTACCGCCTGGTCAACGGCGGGCGGCGCTGGTACCTCTTCGCCTGGGACACCGAGAGGTCGGACTGGCGCAGGTTCCGCGTCGACCGGTTGTCCCCGCGCGTCCCGACCGGTCCCCGCTTCGCGCCGAGGCCGCTCCCCTCCGACGACCTGGCCGGGTATTTCGCCAGGGGCATGACCACCGACCGCCACCGCTACCGGGCCGTGCTCACCATGCACGGCTCGGCCGGGGCGGTGACCGACGAGGTCCCCTCCACCCTCGGCGTGGTGGAACCCGTGGACGACGACACCTGCGTCCTGCGCATCGGTTCCGACAGCCTCGACCATCTCGCGGTCTGGGTGGCCGCGTTCGGCTTCGAGTTCGAGGTCCACGAGCCGCCCGAGCTGGTGGAGCACCTGCGGACGCTCAGCGCCCGCCTGCACCGGGCCGCGTGGCGGGGCTCCCCGGAGGCGACGCCCCTCGGGAAAACAGGCCCTCCCTGAGGGAGCCACGACCTCCGCGCCACTACTGTTCGTAAACTTTCCTATTGACAAGCATTCTGCCCGCCGTGTTTGATCCCAGTTAATTTAAGAAGTGAAGTTAACCGGGGCGCCACCCGCGTCACGGCAGGATTCCAGGAGGACCGGATGAGGCACTTCCTCATGGCGCTGGCCGTGGTCGCGGCGTTCCTGGTGGTGCCGGCCGGCACGGCGCAGGCCGCCCCACCGGCCGGGCTCACCACCGTGATCAGCCGCAACAGCGGCAAGTGCGTGGACGCTCGCGCCGCCGCGACCGCCAACGGCACCGTCGTCCAGCAGTACGCGTGCAACGGCTCGACCGCCCAGCTCTGGCAGTTCCAGCCGACCAGCGGCGGATACCACCGGGTCAACAACGGCAACAACGCCGCCCAGGCGTGGGACGTCACGAACGTCTCCACCGCCGACAGCGCCCCCGTCCAGCTCTGGTCCTACTCCGGCGGCAACAACCAGCAGTGGCAGGCCGTGGAGGAGGCCGGCGGCTTCTACCACTTCGTCAACCGGCACAGCGGCAAGTGCCTCGACGTGCCGGGCGCCTCGATCGGGGACAGCGTGCAGCTCCAGCAGTACACGTGCAACGGCACGACCGCCCAGTCCTTCAGCCTGGGCAGCCCGCCGCCGACCGGGAACAACCCCGACCTCGGCCCGAACGTGAGCGTCTTCGACCCCTCGACGCCCACCGCGACCATCCAGGCCAGGCTCAACTCGGTCTTCAGCCAGCAGCAGACCAACCAGTTCGGCGGCAACCGCTTCGCCCTGCTGTTCAAGCCCGGCTCGTACTCGGTGGACGCCAACATCGGCTTCTACACGCAGATCGCCGGTCTCGGCCTGTCCCCCGACAGCGTCACCATCAACGGCGGCGTGCACGTCGAGGCCGACTGGTTCCAGGGCAACGCGACCCACAACTTCTGGCGCGGCGCCGAGAACCTGTCGGTCAACCCGCCGTCGGGCACCGACCGCTGGGCGGTCTCGCAGGCCGCCTCGTACCGGCGGATGCACCTGCGCGGCAACCTGCAGCTCGACGACGGCGGCTGGTCGAGCGGCGGCTTCATCGCCGACTCGAAGATCGACGGCCAGGTGAGGTCGGGCTCGCAGCAGCAGTGGCTCTCGCGCAACGCCGAGTGGAGCAGCTGGACCGGCTCCAACTGGAACATGGTGTTCGTGGGCGTCGACAACCCGCCCGCGGGCAACTTCCCCGACCCGCCGTACACCAGGGTGGCGACCACGCCGGCCGTTCGGGAGAAGCCGTTCCTGTACGTCGACCAGGCCGGCGCCTACCAGGTGTTCGTGCCGGCGCTGCGGACCAACTCCACCGGCACCACGTGGGCCGGTGGCAACCCGGCGGGCTCCTCGATCCCGATCAGCCAGTTCTTCGTCGTCAAGCCCGGCCACACCGCGGCCGACATCAACGCGGCGCTCGCGCAAGGGCTGAACCTGCTGTTCACCCCCGCCGTCTACCACCTCAACGACACGATCAGGGTGACCCGCGCCAACACCGTCGTGCTCGGTCTGGGCCTGGCCACACTGATCCCCGACAACGGCGTGACCGCGATGACCGTCGCCGACGTGGACGGCGTCAAGGTGGCCGGGCTGCTGATCGACGCGGGCCCGACCAACTCGGCCATGCTGATGCAGGTCGGCCCCGCGGGATCGTCGGCGAGCCACGCCGCCAACCCGACGTCGCTGCACGACGTGTACTTCCGGGTCGGCGGCGCCGCCGTCGGCAGGGCCACCCAGAGCCTCGTCGTCAACAGCGACAACGTGATCGGCGACCACCTGTGGATCTGGCGGGGCGACCACAGCCATGGCGTCGGGTGGAACGTCAACACCGCCGCCAACGGGCTCACCGTCAACGGCGACGACGTCACGATGTACGGCCTGTTCGTCGAGCACTACCAGCAGCATCAGACCGTCTGGAACGGCAACGGCGGCCGGACGTACTTCTACCAGAACGAGATGCCCTACGACCCGCCCAACCAGGCCGCCTGGATGAACGGGAGCACGCAGGGCTACGCCGCGTACAAGGTGGCCGACACGGTCACCACGCACGAGGCGTGGGGCCTGGGCAGCTACTGCTACTTCAACGTCAACCCGGGCGTCGTGGCGGCCCGCGCGTTCGAGGCGCCGAACACGCCGGGCGTCCGGTTCCACAACATGGTGACGGTCTCGCTCGGCGGCGTCGGCACGATCCGCAACATCATCAACACGACGGGCGGACCGTCCAACTCCGGCACCAACGAGGCCAACCTGGTCAGCTATCCCTGACCCGGCCTCCGGCCGCGCTCCGGAACCGTTTCGAGGTCCTTCCTCAAGGTTCCCGGGTTCCCGAGGTTCTTGGGCTTCTGGGTTCCTGGGTTCCTGAGGTTCTCCCCCGCGAGGCTCCGCCCTCGTGGGGGTTCCTCTTGTGAGGGTTCCTCT
Organism: Streptosporangium sp. NPDC002721; assembly: GCF_042888905.1. Lineage (NCBI taxonomy): Bacteria > Bacillati > Actinomycetota > Actinomycetes > Streptosporangiales > Streptosporangiaceae > Streptosporangium > Streptosporangium sp. NPDC002721. The sequence continues at coordinate 62,872 of NZ_JBIAQI010000023.1, read as the reverse complement.
CGCGGGGCGCCCGCCTTCCGGCCGATCACGGCTCCTTACGGATCCTTACGGCTCCTTACGGACCGCCGCGAGGTGCGCCAGGCAGAGATCCGGCTCGGCGAACGGTTCGAGCCGGTCCACGGTCACCGGGGAGCCCAGTGCGGACATCGTCCCCTGCATGAGCCCGAGGTGCAGCGGGCAGATCACCTTGCCCTGGGTCTTGACGAGTTCGAGGAACGGGCAGTGCCGCAGCCCGATCTGCCCGGTCTGCCCAGGCTGCCCGGTCTGCTCGTCGCCACCCGCCGATCGCTCCTCCGGGGCGAACCCGATGTCGTCGAGCAGGCCCACCAGCTCGCGTACCGCCTCCTCCCGCGTGGGGGCGGCCTCCGGAGCCGGGCGGCCGGCCGCCAGGGCGTCGCCCCACGCCCGTCCGGCCTCGGTCGCCCTGGCCGCGGGATCCGGGCCCGTGGCCAGACTGCCGGCCAGGATCTCGGCCAGCACGCGGTAGTTGCGCGGCCCGGCGAGATCCATCCCCGGCCGCGCCCGGAAGACCAGCGGCGGCCTGCCGGGACCGGCAGGTGCCGCGTGAACCCGCTCGATCTGACCGGCGTCGACCAGGGCGTCGAGATGGAACCGCACCGTGTTGGGGTGGACGTCGAGCCGCTCGGCGATCTCGATCACGCCCAGCGGCCCCCCGGACTCGCGGAGCATCGTCAGGACGAGCCGCCGGCGACCGGCCGGCGGCGGCGCGAGGCGTTCGGCGGCCCGTGCGGACGGCGCACCGCCCGCGACGTCACCGCCCGCGACGTCACCGGTCCCGCGCGGCTTCCTCGACTCGGCCATGGCGGCTCACCTCCCCTGCGGCAGTGCCGCGACGCGCTCGTCCGGATGGACGCGAAGACTCCGGCCGCCATCGTAGACGCGGCCGGCCGGGCGTTCCCGCACGGACACCCGGTCCCCCGGGTCCGCACGAGGGAGCCCTATCTCACATGCCACGAACTTGAGTTTACACAAAATGTGCTTGTATAAATAGGTCGACGGGAGCAAATCCCGTTTAATCAGGATTTAGATGCGTCTGTCCGCCTGACGTGAAGATCATCTAGTAGTTGGAGGACCCGTGCTTTCCCCAGATTCGGCCGTGATCGTCCGTGCAACCCTGCCGGCGGTCGGGGGCGCCATCCAGGACATCTCCGCACGCTTCTACGAGATGATGTTCACCGACCACCCCGAGCTGCTGCGGGAGCTGTTCAACCGCGGCAACCAGGCCAACGGCGAGCAGCAGAGCGCGCTCGCCGGGTCGATCGCCGCCTTCGCCACCATCCTGGTGCAGCGCCCCGACGACCGGCCGGACGCGATGCTCGCCAGGATCGCCAACAAGCACGCCTCGCTCGGCATCACCCCCGAGCAGTACGAGTTGGTTCACCACTACCTCTTCGCCGCCATCGCCGAGACCCTCGGCGACGCCGCCACCCCCGAGGTCGTGGCGGCCTGGGACGAGGTCTACTGGCTGATGGCGAACGCGCTCATCGCCCTGGAGGCGGAACTCCACCGCGCCTCCCCCGGTGAGGGCTGGCTGCGGGCCACCGTGCTCGACCGGCGGAGCGAGACCCCGGACGCGGTCTCCTTCACCCTGCGGCCGTCGATCCCCCTGCCCTTCAAGCCCGGCCAGTACGTCAGCGTCGCGGTCACCCTGCCCGACGGCGCGCGGCAGATCCGGCAGTACAGCCTGTCGTGCGCCCCCGAGCGCGACGACCTGCGGATCACCGTCAAACGGGTGCGCGGCGGCGCCACCCCGGAGGGGGAGGTCTCCAACTGGCTGCACGCCAACGTCCAGCCCGGGGACGTGCTGACGATCTCCGCGCCGTTCGGCGACCTGACCCTGCCCACCGACGGCCCGCCGCTGCTCCTGGCCTCGGCGGGAATCGGCGCCACCCCCATCCTGTCGATGGTCGAGCACCTCGCGACGAACGGCTCCGCCCGCCAGGTCACCGTCGTCCACGCCGACCGCAGCCCCGCCGACCACGCCCACCGGGACGAGCTCGGCCGCCTGGTCGACACCCTGCCCGGCGCCACCCTGCACCGGTGGTACGAGGACATGGGCGACTGCTCCTGCCGGCCCGCGCCGAACCTGGGCCAGGTCGACCTGGCCAGGATCGACCTTCCCGACCCCCTGGTCGCCTACCTGTGCGGGCCGCTACCGTTCATGCGCGGGGTGCGCACCGAGCTGCTCCGGCGCGGGGTGCCCGCCGCCGACATCCACTACGAGGTGTTCGGGCCCGACCTCTGGCTCGGCCAGGACTGACCGTAGCCCGTTCACACGACGAACGAGCCCCTCCCCGTGCGGGGAGGGGCTCGTTGACGATCAACGGTTACAGCGTGCCGGGGCCGTAGTAGCCGCCCAGCTTGTCACGGTAGTCGGGCTCCTTGTAGGTCGCCTCGTCGAACTCCGGCGCATCCTTGATCTCCTGCTTGGTGCGCGAGACGTACACCTTGCGCTCCTGCGGGTCGATCTGGTGCACCGTACCGGCCGGCAGCACCACCTTCTTGCCGAAAATCCAGAAACCGGTGTCGACGACGATGTAGCTGTCGCCCACCGCGTTGCTCTCCTCGTCCACCGAACCGATCTTGCCGTCGGTGGCCTCCACGTCGAACCCCACGAGGTCCAGCGTCTGCTCGCCACTGTAGGCCTCGGGGCGGTAGCTCCACACGTTATCCGTCATGGCGTCTCTCCTCGTCAGCGAAGGTATGGCACCCGCCTTCTACCCGTCGCGCCCGCGCTAAACGAACCGTGGGAAATCTTGGCGGTCGTATCGGGCCTCCCCACCGGGGCCGGAGACCGGTCCGGGGCCGCGGGCGAACGGCGTGCTCACTTCCCGGCGAAGTAGTCCGCCACGATCCGGGTGTGCAATGGGAACGCCAGCTCTCGCGGCCCGTCGATCAGCAGCCACTCCGTCGTCTCGGCCGTCGGCACCACCGGAGGCAGGTCCGCCGCGCCGGTCCGCGGTCCCAGGGCGAAGACCAGCACGGTGCCGTCGGGAGCGCTGAGCACGTCGAGGAGCCGCACGCCGTCCACGTCGACGACGACGCCCGTCTCCTCACGGAGCTCCCGTACGGCCGCCTGCTGCCAGGACTCGCCCACGTCGACGAAGCCTCCGGGCAGGGCGAGCCCGCCCCGGTGCGGTTCGACGTCACGACGGACCACCAGCAGGCCGTCGTCCACCGGCAACACCATCACCGCGACCGGCAACGGGTTGAGGTAGGAGGTGTTCCCGCAGCCGGAGCAGGTACGCGGCCAGGGCCGGCCGGGGGCGAAGGCCGCGCCGCAGAAGGAGCAGTGCGAGTTCTTGATCGTCACGATCGCGAGACTAGACCAGGACGCGGTCATACCTCACGTTTTCACCGCCCCCGCCGGGAACCGGTCGTGTGGCCGGGTCCGGGTCGCGTTTCACCGTCCCCGCCGGGGACCGGTCGTTCGGTCGGGTCCTGGCCACCTTTCACCGCGCCCGCCGGGGACCGGTCGTGCGGTCGAGGCCGGGGCGCGTTTCATCGCCCCCGCCGGGAACCCGCCCGCGATCCGATCGGGCGAGGTGGTGGCCCGCGTTTCCGGCGTGCTCACCGGGGATGGGCGTCGAGGTCCGGCCCGGCGCGGCGTCCCTTTCGCGCAAGGGGCAGACTTTCCCGCGTGAAGCGAATCCTCATCATCGGTATCGGCGCGGGAAATCCCGACCACCTCACCCTCCAGGCGGTCAAGGCCATCGCCGCGGCCGACGTGTTCTTCATCCTCGACAAGGGAGAGGTCAAGCACGACCTCGTCCAGCTCCGGCAGGACCTCATCGACACGCACGCCCGCGCCTCGTACCGGCTGGTCGAGGCCCGCGACCCCGACCGCGACCGGACCACCCCCGCGTACGCGGGCGCGGTGGAGGACTGGCGGTCGCGCCGGGCCGACATCTACGAGCGGCTCGTCCGCGACGAACTCGGCGACGACGAGACCGGCGCGTTCCTCGTCTGGGGCGACCCCTCCCTCTACGACAGCACGCTGGCCATCGTCGAGGAGGTCCTCGACCGGGGCACGGTCCGGTTCGAGTACGACGTCGTGCCGGGTGTCAGCAGCGTGTCGGCGCTGGCCGCCCGGCACCGCACCAGCCTGACCCAGGTCGCGCGGCCCCTGCACATCACCACGGGCCGCCGCCTGTCCGAGGAGGGGCCCGGAGAGTCCGACGACATCGTCGTCATGCTCGACGCCCGCCACGCCTTCACCTCCCTGCCCGACACCGCCGACTTCGAGATCTACTGGGGCGCCTACCTCGGCACTCCCGACGAGATCCTGGTTGCCGGGCCGGTCGCGGAGGTCGCCGGCCGGATCCGCGACGTCCGCGCCGAGGCCCGCGAGCGCAAGGGCTGGATCATGGACACCTACCTGCTGAGGCGGATCCCTCGCGTGGAGCGCCCCGAGTCTCCCTGAGCCCCCGTCTCCAGGACGGCGGTCGTGGCGGACGTGGCGGGCGTGGCGGGCGTGGCGGTGAAGTCGGCCTGCCCGACCGATCGGCGGAACCGGCCCGGTCTATCAGCGGGCTCGGCCTGGTCCGTCGACGGAACCGGTCCGGTCCGTCAGCGGGGCCGGTCGGGGCCGTCGACCGACCCGGTCCGGCCCGGACCGGACCGGCCCGGCCCGGTCCGGCCCGGTCCGGGCCGTCGGCGACCGGAGGTGCCGCCTCCCTCGCTCGAAGGCCGCGCTTGAATCGTCCTCGCTGTTCTGGCTTGTCATAAACGTGTTCGCACCGGGGATCGGCTCGGGTAGTGTTGCCCTCCAGCAACGGACGTGATCGAGGAGGTGAGCCCCATTACCGCTGTGTCAGGTCGGGTGCTCCCATCTCACGGCCGCGCGGTCCTGCCGACCTAGGTGGCCGAGGGAGCCCCAGCGGCATCCCGAAAGGCTCCAATGTCGGCTTTACCGTCATCTCTTCTCCCTCCCGCCATCCATGTCATCGTCACCAGGCTTCGGGCCGCCGGTTGTGTCTTCGCCGAGGACGAGGCGCAATTGATCATCTCCGCCGCGCGGACGCCGTCCGACCTCGCCGCCATGCTGGATCGGCGGGTCTCCGGCCTTCCCCTCGAACACGTTCTCGGCTGGGCCGACTTCTGCGGGCTTCGGGTGGCGGTGGACACCGGGGTCTTCGTCCCCCGTCGTCGCACCGAGTTCCTCGTCCACCAGGCCGTCGCCCTCGCCCACCGGACCGCCGGGCCCGCCGGCCGCACCCGTCTGGCCGCCGTTCCCCCCACTCCCCCCACTCCACCCACTCCCCCCGGCCCTCCTCGCCCCCTCGGCCAGGAAAGGCTCGCCGGCTCCGCCGGCCAGGTCCACGATCGGCCCCGGATCGTCGTCGATCTGTGCTGCGGTTCCGGCGCGGTGGGCGCCGCGCTGGTCGCGGCCCTGGACCGGACCGAGGTGCGGGTCGAGCTGCACTCCGTCGACATCGACCCCGCCGCGGTGCGCTGCGCCCGGCGCAACATCGCCGCCGGCGACGGCCTGGTGTACGAGGGCGATCTCTACGACCCGCTGCCCGCCGGGCTGCGGGGCCGCGTCGACATCCTGACCGCCAACGCGCCCTACGTGCCCACCGGGGCGATCGGGCTGCTGCCCCCGGAGGCCCGCGTGCACGAACCGCGGGTGGCGCTCGACGGCGGCGCGGACGGGCTTGAGATCCAGCGGCGGGTGACCGCCTCGGCGGCGCTGTGGCTGGCACCGGGCGGTCACCTGCTGATCGAGACGAGCGAGCGCCAGGCGTCACAGACCGCGGAGGCCTTCGCCCGTAACGGGTTGATCCCACGGGTGGTCCGTTCCGAGGAGCTGGACGCCACCGTCGTCGTCGGGACCATGCCCGCCCCCCACCCGCCGCCCGGCCCCTTCCGTGGTGACGGCACGGGCGGGGTCGACTAGGGTTCATCGGTGAACAAGCTGTTCACAGCCGTTCTCCGGCGGCTGTGAACGGCGTCGCCGTCCCCCGTACAGGAGATCCCGCGCATTGTCCGAGAGACGCGAACACGCGCTTCCCTCGCCCGGGGGAGAGCGCGCCGATCTGCGAGCCGACTGTGAGAGCTGCTTCGCGCTGTGCTGCGTCGTCCCCGCCTTCTCGGCCTCGTCGGACTTCGCGATCGACAAGAAGGCCGGGCAGGCCTGCCCCAACCTGCGGACGGACTTCCGCTGCGGCATTCACACCCGCCTCAGGGACAAGGGCTTCCGGGGCTGCACCGTCTACGACTGCTTCGGCGCCGGGCAGAAGGTCTCCCAGGTCACCTTCGGCGGGCAGGACTGGCGGCGGGCCCCCCTGACCGCGAAGCGGATGTTCGAGGTGTTCCCGATCATGCGGGATCTCCACGAGCTGCTCTGGTACCTGACCGAGGCGCTGGCGTTGCCGCAGGCCCTTCCCATCCGCGACGATCTCGCTCTCGCCCTGGAGAGGACCGAACGCCTCACCCGCGACACCCCCGACGCTCTCGTACGGCTGGACGTGGCGGCACACCGGCGCGAGGTCAACGCCCTGCTGCTGCGTACGAGCGAGCTCGTGCGCGCCGGGGCCGGGCGCGGGAGGAAGGACCGCAGGGGGGCCGACCTCATCGGGGCCAGGCTGAGGGGCGCCGACCTCAGGGGCGCCAATCTGAGGGGGGCCTATCTCATCGGGGCCGACCTCAGGGGCGCCGACCTGAGGACGGCCGACCTCATCGGAGCCGACCTCAGGGGTGCCGACCTGTCGGGCGCCGACCTCACCGGGAGCATCTTCCTGATCCAGTCCCAGCTGGACGCGGCGAAGGGTGACGCCCGGACCACGCTGCCGCCGTCACTCACCCGGCCGGCCCACTGGTAGTCCCCTCTCGCCAACCTCCGGCTCCGACCGGTGGCGGGTTCACCGCGACGGCCCTCGGCGGCACGACCGGGCCGCGGAGGACCGCCGGGGTGTCACCTGCTGTAGTTCTCCCCGGGGGCCCTGCCGGGGATCGGCTTGCCGATGAGGGCGACGGGGATGAAGAAGCAGATCTGGCCGATCGCCAGGGTGAGCGTCCAGAGCGCCCTGTCGTCGTAGTGGGCGGACGCCCTGGCGTACGGCTCGTCTGGGACACGCTCCCCCGACGGGTTCGGGGTGAGTACGGCCTCCACGAGCTCCAGCGCGGCCCGTTCGGCGTCGTTGAAGTAGGGGGCGTCCCGCCATGACGCCACGGCGGTGATGCGCTCCTCCGTCTCCCCGGCCTCGCGCAGGTCGCCGGTCTGCCGGACGGTGTGGTAGGTGCTGCCGACGATCTGCCCGGCGCGAAGCTGCACCAGGCTGACGGTGGTCCGCGGGATCGAACCGTTCGAAGTGGCCTTGGACATGGCTCCGGCGATCCTCAACATCTCGGGGAAGAACTGGAGAGGGTCGGGCAGGCGCGACCGGAGGTTGTCCTGGCTGGTCGTCATGGGTGTGGACATGGCGGGGTGTTCCCTTCCGGATCTCTGGATCTCTGGATCTCTGGATCTCTGGATCCCAGCGGTGTGGCGGGGTTCGGCGGACGGTGTCTCACCGGTCCGACGACGCGACCGCCGAGAATGTGAGGCGACGCGCCCGCCTGACATTCCGGGGGGTTGTGTCGTCGGACCGGTGAGAGCAGACGCGACCGAGGGAGCCGGCGACACCGTGACCACCCCATCCGAACAAGGAGACGGCCGGCTCGATCCGGGCCTGAGCGCGATCATGAGCGAGCGGCGCCAGCTGATCAACCTCTCCTACCGGCTCCTCGGCTCCCTGGCCGACGCCGAGGACGTCGTGCAGGAGACCTACACCCGCTGGTACGCCATGTCCCGGCAGCGGCGGGAGGCCGTCGAGTCGCCCGGCGGCTGGCTGACGACCGTCGCCAGCCGCATCTGCCTCGACCTGCTCGGCTCGGCACGGGCCCGGCGCGAGAGCTACGTGGGCGAGTGGATCCCCGAGCCGCTGCCCGACCGTACGGAGTGGGTCGGCGGGCGGCCGGGCGGCACCGCGGCCGAACCGTCCGACCCCGCCGACCGGATCACCCTGGACGAGTCGGTCAACATGGCCTTTCTCGTCGTGCTCGACGCGATGACCCCGGCCGAGCGCGTGGCGTTCATCCTGCACGACGTCTTCTGCCACTCCTTCGCGGAGGTGGCCGAGATCGTCGGCCGTACGCCGGCGGCCTGTCGCCAGCTGGCCTCCTCGGCCCGCCGCCGTATCCGCGACGCGCAGGCTCCCGCGACCCCGGCGGCCCGGCAGGCCCACCTCGTCAGAGCCTTCAAGCAGGCGTGGGAGGCCAAGGACATCGACGCCCTCGTCGGCCTCCTCGACCCCGGCGCCACCGTGATCGCCGACGGCGGCGGCCTGGTCAGCGCCGTGCTCCGCCCGATCGAAGGCGCCGAGCAGATCATGCGCTACGCCGTCGACATCGTCACCAGGGCGCCCGGCCTGACGATCCTGGAGCGTACGGTCAACGGCCGGCCCGGCCTGGTGGCCCAGCAGGACGGCGTCACCGTCACGGTGATGGCGTTCGACGTCGCGGGCGACCGGATCAGGCACATCTGGGCCGTGCGCAACCCCGAGAAGCTCCGGCCGTGGACGGCCGGGCAGCGGCGGTAGAAAGGAGTCACCCGTGTTGTTGCGTGTCGCGATCACCCTGCAGACCCTGGCCCTCTTCGCGGCGCCGGTCACCGCGGGGCTGCTGCTGTCCTCGCCCGACGGGCAGGCGTGGCACAGCGCCTCGGCGTACACGGTGTTCACCGTGGCGGTGCTGCACCTGGTCGCCGCGGTCCTGGTGTGGCGGCCCGGCGGCGGCTCGCCCAGGCCGATCCTGTACGCGGCCGGGTTCCTGGGGCTCACGCTGGCGCAGGTGGCGCTGGGCCTCGCGCACGTGAAGACGCTGCACGTGCCCCTGGGCGTGCTGATGTTCGGCATGAGCGTCCTCCGGCTCAGCCGGGTCTGGACCGGCGGCCACGGGCCGGGGGACGGCGTCGCCCACGCGGCCTCCGGCCGTCGCGATCACCGGTGAGCCGGACGCGACGAGTACACCTCCATCACGACCGGACCTTTTCAAACAGTCGCCTTATGAGATATCTGGCTCTATAAGTGATAAATCCGGCTTTCATTGAGTAATCCGGTCGGGGAGGAAGCCATGGACGAGGCCACGGAGTGTCCCGGGTGACAGCGCCACCGGGTTCCGGTATCCAGGCAGGGGCGGGCCGAGGCCGTGAGGCGACCGGCCGCCCCCCGCGAATCCGACCATCCGATCCCGCAGACCCGTCGCGCCCATCGGAGACACCATCGTGAGCATTCCCCTGCCCGCCTCGTTCGCCCGCCACCTGGTCGACGCCGACGGCGTGCGCATCAACACCTACGTCTCGGGCGACGGCCCGCCGGTGCTGCTGCTGCACGGCTACCCGCAGACACATCTCATCTGGCACCGGGTGGCGCCCGTGCTCGCCCGCGAGCACACCGTGGTCCTCACCGACCTGCGGGGGTACGGCGACAGCGACAAGCCTCCCTCGGCGCCGGACCACGGCCCCTACTCCAAGCGGGTGATGGCGCACGACCAGCTGCTGGTCATGCGCTCGCTCGGCTTCGACCGCTTCGCGGTGGCCGGCCACGACCGGGGGGCGCGGGTCGGCCACCGCCTGGCCCTGGACGAGCCCCGGGCCGTGACCAGGCTGGCCGTGCTGGACATCGTGCCCACCCGCCACGCGTTCCGGCACGCCGACGCCACGTTCGCGCTCGGCTACTACCACTGGTTCTTCCTCGCCACGGGCGGCGGCGTCCCCGAGCGCATGATCGGCGCCGATCCCGGCTACTGGCTCCGCGCCCACATGAAGGTCCAGCACGGCGACGCCCCGTTCGACCCGGCGGCCCAGGAGGAGTACGTCCGCTGCTTCTCCGATCCGGCGGCCGTCCACGCCTCCTGCGAGGACTACCGGGCCGCCGCGAGCGTCGATCTGCGCCACGACGAAGCCGACGCCGACGCGGGCCGGCGCGTGACCTGCCCCGTGCTCGCCCTGTGGGGCGAGCGCGGCTTCGTCGGGCGCAACTACGACGTCCTGGACATCTGGCGGCGGTACGCGGACGACGTGCGCGGCCGGGCGGTACCCAGCGGCCACTACGTCCCCGAGGAGGTGCCCGAGCTGACGGCGGAGCTGCTCGGCTCGTTCCTCTCCGGGAACCCGCCGGTCACGACGGCGACCGAGTCCGCCGGAGATCAGGTGTAGTAACCCTCCAGGGGGACGCGCGCCTCGTCGAACAGCGCGGGTCCCTCCTGGGGAACGTGCGGCCAGCCGCCCCCCGGCTTGAGGCTCGCGAGCTGCTCGTTGGAGAGCGCGAACACGACGCGGCCGAGGCCGGACCGTTCGATGGCGCCCGCGCACATGGGACAGGGCTGGCAGCTGGTGTACATGGTCGTGGCCGCCGCGGTGCCGGGGTCGAGCTCGCGGGCCGCCCACCTGGCCAGTTTCAGCTCCGGGTGGGCACTGATGTCGCCGTCGCCGAGGACCGTGTTGTGGTCCTCGGCCAGGACGGTGCCCTCGGGCCCCACCAGCAGCGACCCGAACGGGGCCTCTCCGGCGGCTCGGGCCCCGGCGGCGAGCTCGATGGCCCGGCGGAGGTGCTTCTCGTCGTCGTTCGTCATGATCGTTCCGTTCGTGGTCGATGGTCGCGCAGATCCCAGCGGGCGGCCACGGTCGCGAGCGCCTGCCAGGCCACCTCGGGACGGCCCGTCTCACGCGGGTCACCGTTGAACGGATCGAGCACGACGGTGTCGGCACCGAGCAGGCGCAGCTGTCCCAGGTCGTCGAGGACCTGGTCGATCGTGCCCTCGCCGGCGAGCCGCCCGGGGGCCGTGATGGGGGATTCGGTGAGCCGCAGGGCGATGCGGGGCGCGAAAGCGGGCACCGGCCGCCCTTCCTCGTCCGCGAGGACCTTCAGCCGGTCCAGCCCCTCGCGCATCCGGCCGAGGGTGAGGCGCAGCGGGTGCCACGCCTCGCCGAGGCGCACCGCCCTGCGCAGGCCGGCGTCGCCGTTGCCGCCGACCCAGATCGGTATCCGCCCGGCCCGGTAGTCCGCCTCGTCCTCCCAGGCGGCGCGCATCGCCCGGAGATGGCCGTCGGTCAGCGCCCCGCGCCGCTCGAACGGCACCCCGAGCGCCTCGAACTCCTGCCGCGCCCAGCCGACGCCCACGCCGAGGACGAGCCGCCCGCCGCTGAGCCGGTTGAGGTTGGCGGCCATCCGGGCGACGAGCAGCGGGTGGCGGTACGGCACGATGAGCACCGTGGTGCCGAGCCCGATCCCGTCGGTGATCCCGGCCAGCCAGGACAGGGTGGTGAAGGGCTCGTAGAACGGCGGCGGGTACTGCTCGGCGACGTCGGGGGTTATTACGACGTGGTCCGAGACCATGAGCAGGTCGAAGCCCAGCCCCTCCACCGTCCGCGCCCAGCCGCGCAGCACCCCGGGGTCGGCACCGGGTCCGAAATTCAGTACGTTGACGCCCATTTTCACCACTTCAGGCTAGCGAGCGATCATGGGGGGCCGGAAGAGGATCATCACGGCGTACGGCGCCATCCGCCGTTGATATGCCGGTATCTTTGCCCGGTGACCGAGAATCTCGACGCGACCGACTGGTCGATCCTGGTCGAGGTCCAGCGTGACGGCCGCATCCCGATCACCGAGCTGGGACGGCGGGTGAACCTCAGCGCCTCCGCCACCACCGAGAGGATCAGGCGGCTGGAGGCGGCGGGCGTCATCACCGGATACCACGCGGACGTCGACCTGGAGAAAGCCGGTTTCCCCGTGCTGGCCGTCGTCCGCCTGAAGTATCCGGGCAGCCGGCACCAGCCGCTGCACCGGCTGCTCGACGAGCGCCCGGAGATCCTGGAGTGCCTGCGGACCACCGGCGACGACTGCTACATGTTGAAGGTGGCGGCGACCTCCATGGGCCACCTCGAAGAGATCGTCAACGAGCTGGCCCAGCTGGGCAACACCACCACCAACCTCGTCTACAGCCGGACGCTGCCCTACCGCGGCCCCAGGGAACCCCGCACCTGACCGGGGCTCCCCCGCCGGTCCGCGGTAAGGCAGCGTCCCGCTCCCCGCGCGACCGCTAGGAGCGACGGCCGCAGGCGGCCGTGACCCGGGTCCGGGTCTCGGAGCCGGCCGTGGAACCGGTGCCGTCGCCGCCGCGGGTCTCCCGGCCGGCCGCGGGACCGGCGCCGTCGTCGCGGCCGGCGCCCGCTCGCACGCCGCCTCTCACCGGCAGGGGCCCCGTGCAGGGGCATCCGAGGTCGACGCGCTGGATCAGCACCGGCGAGGTGCTGGGATCGTACTGGGCCGTTCCCGTGTAGGTGGCGACGACGCGATTCACTCCCGCGGGGAGGTCCGAGGTGGTCAGAGTGGCGACGCCGCCCGGGCCGAGCGGGACCGTGACCGGCGCCACCCCGTCGGTGGCGAAGGCCACCTGCCCCGTGGGGACGGTCCCGTCCGAGGACGTCACCGTCGCGGTGAGGGTGATCGGGCCGCCGTCTCCCAGCGGGCACGTGGAGCTCAGCGTGATGGTCGTCGGCACTCCGCAGGACAGGAAGAGGGGCCGCGTGATGGTGTTCGTGTCCAGGGTGGTCGCGCCGCCGCGGCTCAGCAGGCGTCCGACCACGGTCGCGCCGGTGGTCGCGGTGATCGCGTCCAGCGCGAGGACGCTCCCCACGAGGGTGGAACCGGCTCCCAGCGTGACCGCGCTGCCGACCTGCCAGAAGACGTTGGCCGCCTGCGCGCCACCGATGAGGGTCACCGTGCTGGCGCCCGCGGTGATCAGGGTGGTGACCGTCCTGAGGATGAAGACGGCGTTCGGGTCTCCCTGCCCGTCGAGGGTGAGGTTGCCGGTGATCTGGAAGGTTCCGGTGGAGGAGTCGTAGACGCCGGGTGTCAGGGTGGTCCCGCCGAGCTCCGTCGGGAGGGTGGCGTCGGCCGCCTGGCCCGCGGCGTTGTTGTAGGCGACGGTCAGATCCGTCTGGGCCTGCTGGGCGACGGCGTCGTCCTGGTGGACGGTCCCGGTCACGGTGCCGGGCGGGAAACCGGTCAGCGCCGAACCCGGCGACACCCCGATGTCCCCGGTGATGACGGTGGTCCCGGTGTTCGTGAGGGCGTCCCGGCCCAGGACCGCGAAGCTCGCGGCCGTACCGAGCGGCACCGGCGTCGCCACGCTCGCGGCCGCCTGGATCGCCGGAGCCGCCGGGGTCACCGCGGTCGCGGTCGCCGGGGTCACGGCCACGCCCCCCCAGCGCGACCACGGCCACGAGGGCACCCGCCAGCCGGTGACGGGCGGTGTTTCGCGGCACCGCACGGGATCGAACGGTCTCCATCATGATTTTCCCTTTTCTTTTACCTTCGAATACCGCCCCGTCGAGGCGCATTTTCAGTGACGTACCACTCCTTCCGACCATATCGATTGATGACGCCGCACTCGTTATACGACATACGCGCAAATCTCACCGAGACCAACCGGCCTCCCACCAGGGAGGACATCCGGTTTCATCGAAGACGGTGACCTCCAATCATCAATATCCGCTTATATATTGAAATTATTTTTCAATTCGGGTGTACCGCCCGTCGGGCGATGGGAAAAGCGCCGTCCGGCGGCCACGGGCCCGGGTACCGCGAGGCGCTCCCACGCCCCGACCCCCGGCGGCTCATCACGGGCGGCACGGTCGTGTCCGCTTCCGTCGAAGGTCACCCGTCAAGCGCTACGAAAGCGGCCTGCAACTTGAAATGCCTACAAAGGTAGATAGAAGCGGAAGGATCTTCATTTTCTTACCCGAAGTTCTTTCCTGCCATCCGGTGATCCCCTACTCCACCCGCAGGTGGGGCGGACCGATCAGGACCGACCCAAAGGAGAGAACATGAACGGCGACAGGCCGATGAGAACGGTGAGGACAGGCGGTGCCCGGCGTCGGTGGGCAGGGGCCGCGGTGACACTGGCCACCGTGGCGGCCCTGGTGAGCCTCGGGGCCGGCCCCGCCTCGGCCGGCGCGCGGAACGGCGCGACGAACACCTCCGGCACCCGGGCCCTCGCCGCGGCCCCCGGCCTCACCTCCGACGCCACGTCCGGCCCCACGTCCGGCGTCACGTCCGGCGTCACGTCCGGCCCCACGTCCGGCGTCACGTCCGGCCCCACGTCCGGCCCCACGTCCGGCGTCACGTCCGGCGTCAAGGCCCTCGCCGCGCCCCCCGGCCCGGCGGCCGACGCCCGTTTGGAACGTTTCATCAAGAAGGCGCCCAAGTGGCGGCGCTGCGGCCTGTTCAGGTGCGCGACCCTCACGGTGCCCGTCGACTACGCCCACCCCGACAACGGCAGGACCTTCACCCTCCCCCTCATCAAGGCCCCGGCGAGCAAGCCCGACCAGCGGATCGGGACGCTCGTCGCCGCGGCCGGAGGACCCGGCCAGTCCGGCACCTGGATGGTCCGCACCTTCCACGAGGGCTGGCCCGCGCAGATCCGCGAGCGCTTCGACGTCGTCGGCTTCGACCCCCGCGGGGTGGGCGGCAGCAAGCCCGCCATCGACTGCGGCCTGCGGGCGGGCGACAAACCCATCGGGAAGCCCCGCGCCGACCTGCCGCTGGTCGGCGAGGTCGCGCCGTACTACCGGCTCATCGTCCAGGCCTGCGCCCGGGGCACCGGCAAGGACGTGCTGCCCCACGTCGGCACCGCCAACGTCGTCACCGACCTGGAACTGCTGCGCGCCGCGCTGCGCCAGGACAAGATCAACTTCCTCGGTTACTCGTACGGCACGAACATCGGCCAGCGCTACGCCGACCGCTTCCCGCACCGCGTCCGCGCCATGGTGCTCGACGGCATCGACACCGCGCACCTGGACTGGGCCACCGACTCCCTCCACGGCGCGAGCGCCCACGCCGCGGCGCTGCGCTCCTTCGCCCGCGCGTGCGCCCGCGACCCCCGGATGGCCTGCCCCGCCACCAGCGCGAAGGGCGTCCTCACCGCCATCGACAAGGTGATCGCGCGGGCGAGGACCAAGCCCCTGCGCGGGGGCAGGTACGACCTCGACGCCGACACCGTCCGGGCGGTGATCGGCGGCACCCTCATCGACCCCTCCTCCTGGCGGGCGCTGTCCACCGCGCTGGGGGCGGCGGCCGACGGTGACGGAACCCCGCTCGCGGACCTGCGGGTCCAGCTCGCCGCTCCCTCGGTGTCGCTGCCCGTCGACGAGGTGACGAGCGTGGTCAACTGCCTCGACCGGCCCCACTCCAGGAACCTGCGTGACTACGAACGGCTCGCCGGGCAGATCCGCCGTGTCGACCGCCTCTCCGAGGGCACCAACCTGACCTGCGCCTTCCTGCCCTCACCCGCGGTCGCCCCCACGCCCGCCCGCGCCAGGGGCGCCGGGCCCATCGTGCTGATCAGCCACACCCGGGACGCGCGCACGCCGTACCGCTGGGCCAGGGAGGTCGCCGGGAACATGCCCTCGGCCGTGCTGCTGACCTACGACGCCGACGGGCACACCGTCTACGCCACCGGCCTCTCCTCCTGCGTCGACGACACCGTCACCCGCTATCTCGTCGACCTGACCCCGCCCAGGAAGGGCGCGCGCTGCGGTCCGTGAGCGCTCCCGTCCGGCCCGGTGAGGAATGAATCATTCCTCACCGGGCCGGACGCCTTTACGATGTAGATCAATAAATGGCGGGGCGGAGATTTTAACCGACGGAGCCCGCCCGCGAGCGGGCCCGGCGGCGGCCCCCGGCGCGGGCGTGTGCAATGGGTCCATGGCTGCCCTACCGATGTGGACCGACCTGCTCCGGACCCGAACCGCCCTCTGCCTGGGGATCGCCCCCTCCCCCAAGTGGCTGCGGGCGTGGGAGATGGACGACGACGTGGACGGGGCCCGGCGGATGTGCGCGGCGGTGCTGGAGGCCGCGGGCGAGCGGGTGTCCGTCTACCGGATCCAGGTGCCGTTCTTCACCCGCTTCGGCGCCGCGGGCACCGCCCTGCTGCGCGAGGTCGTCGACGGCGTGCACGAGCGGGGCTCGCTCGCCGTGCTGGACGCGAAGGTGTGCGACGCCGACGACACGATGGACTCCTACGCCGACCTCTACCTGGGCCCCGGCAGCGTGCTGGGCGGGGACGCGGTGACGGCGAACCCGTTCATGGGTTTCGCCGCCCTCGACCCGCTGCTGCGCCGGGCCCGTGACAGCGGGACGCTCGTCATGGTGCTCGTACGCACCTCCAACCACGCGGCCGGCGGGGTGCAGGGCGCGGTGACCGGCTCGCGCACCGTCGCGCAGCGCACCGCCGACGAGGTGCGGGAGTGGAACGACGAGCACGGCGTGGCGGCCGCGGCCGTCGTCGGGGCCGGCCGTGAGGAGGCCCTCGACCTGGTGGCCCGCATGCCGTCGGCCGTCGTGGAGCTCCCCGGCCTCGGCCGCGCCGGGCGCGACACCGGCGACCTCGTCGCCGTCGCCGCCAAGGCCCCCGGGCGGGCCGTCCTGCCGGTCACCACCGGGGTGCTGCGGCACGGCCCGGACGTCGCCGCGCTGGGCGCGAGCATCGCGGCCTGGCGGGAGGAGATCGGCACGGGGGTCCCGGCGGTCCCGGCGGTCCCGGCGTGCTGATCGAGCTTCGGCCCGGCACCTCCCCCGAGGCCGCCGCGGAGGTGGCGACGCTGGCCGGGGAGCACGAGGACGTCACCGCCTGGCCGGTCGAGCTGGCCGGGAGGGTGTTCGTCGTGGTGAGCGGCGACGAGTCCCTCGCCCGCGTACCCTCCTCGCCCGCCGTGCTCGCCCTGCGCCCGACCCCCGACGGCCACTGGCTGGTACGGCGGGAGAGCGGCGTGGCGCCCCGCGAGGTGGCGATCGGCGACGGGATCGTCGGGGGACCCCGGCTGTGGTGGGCGGCGGGGCCGTGCGCGCTGGAGTCGGCCGGGGACGCGGTCGAGACGGCCCTCGCGGTCAGGGCGCAGGGGGCGCACGCCCTGCGGGCCGGGCTGTCCAAGACGCGCAGCAGCCCCTACCACTTCCCCGGCAAGGGCGCGCGGGGCCTGGAGGCGCTCGCGGAGGTCAGGCGGGCGGCCGCCATCCCGGTGATCACCGAGGTGTGCGACCCGCGCGAGGTGGAGGCGTTCGCCGAGGTGGCCGACTGCCTGCAGGTGGACGGGCGGCAGCTGGACAACCGCCCGCTCCTGGCCGAGCTCGGCGCGCAGCCCAGGCCGGTGCTGCTGATGCGGGGGCCCCGGGCGAGCCTGGACGACTGGCTGCGGGCGGCGGAGTTCGTCCTCACCCGGGGCAACACCGCCGTGGTGCTCTGCGCGGGCGCCTCGGGGACGCCGCCGCAGCCCGGGTTCGGGGCGATCGCCGCGCTGCGGGCCCGTACCGGCCTGCCGGTGGTCTTCGACCCCAGCCACAGCACCCGCTCGGCCTCGCTGGTCGCCCCCGCCTCGCTGGCGGCCGCGGCGTACGGCGCGGACGGGCTGCTCATCGAGTCGTGCCGCAGGCCCGAGAGGATGTACCGGCCGGGCGACGCGGCGCACATGTTCCCTCCCGAGTCCCTGGCGGACCTGGTCGCCGCCTGCGAGCGGGCCCGGGACTCCGCACGAGCCCTGGCGGTCCCGCTATGACTGTTGCCACTTCCCCCTCCACCACCCCCTCCGTGACCCCCGCGAGCTGGCTGGTGCCGCTGCACCGGCCGGAACGGCCCCGCGCGCGGCTGGTCTGCGTACCCAACGCGGGAGGCGGCGCGACGACGTTCCGCGGCTGGGCCGACCTGCTCCCCGGCGACGTGGAGCTGTGGGCGGTGCGCTCGCCGGGCCGGGAGACCCGCATCTCGGAGAGGCCGCCGCACAAGTTGTCGATGATCGTCGATCCGGTGGTCGACGGGCTGTCGCGCCTGGACCCGCTGCCGTTCGCGCTGTTCGGGCACAGCATGGGCGCGCTGGTGTCGTTCACGGTGACGCGGCGGCTGCGCTCGCGCGGGCTGCCGGGCCCGGGGCGGCTGTTCGTGTCGGGCTGGAACGCCCCTCAGGTCCGCGACGGCATGCCGCGCCTCGGGCAGCTCGGCGACGAGGACCTGATGCGGGTGCTGCACCGGCTGGACGGCATCCCGCCGGAGGTGATCGGCAACGAGGAGCTGATGAGCCTCATCATGCCGGTGCTGCGGGCCGACCTGAACGCGGCGGAGTCGTACGTCCACCGGGACGAGCCCCCGCTGGCCTGCCCGATCTCGGTGTTCGGCGGGAACGGGGACCCGACCACGACGGCGGCCGGGCTGGGCGCGTGGAGCGCGCAGACGGGGTCGGCGTTCCGGCTGCGCCTGCTGCCCGGCGGGCACTTCTTCATCCACACCCAGCGCCGGACGGTGCTGCGCGCGATCCGGGAGGACCTCGGCACCTGCCGGTGAGAGACGGCGGGACTCGGCCGAGGGGGTGGTGAGGTCCCGCCGGTGATACCTGGCCCGGAGCGGTGAGGTCCGGGGGTCCTTCCCCCGAAGGAACTCCCCTGGACGTCGAAGGAACCCCCTGGACGTGCCCACCGCTCGACGACGGGTGCGCGGGGGCTCAGCGCTTCTTGCCGGTAAGTTTGCCGGTGGACAGGGTGGCCTCGGCGCCGTAGAAGCGGCCGACGCGCTCGACCTCCTTCTCCAGCTCCCTGGTCTGGCCGGAGTCGAGCTTCACGAAGGACTCCAGCTTGATCTCGACCTTGCCGCCCTTCTCCTTGCGCTCCCACATGCCGGAGACGACCCCGTCGACCAGCATGATCTGGTGGGCGACCGCGCCCTCGTACCTGCCCCGGCCGTGCTCGAAGACGCGCGCGGCGGTGTCCTTGGGCACGACGACCTCCTTGGGACCGCTGCCCAGGACGTAGGCCTCGTACTGCGGCAGCAGCCGCACGCAGCTCGGGTCGGACGGCCAGCGGCCCTCGTCGGCGGCGAGGACGTACGCCTTGCGGCCCTCGACCTCGACCTGGGTCACCTCGTCGCCGAGCGACTCCAGCGTCTCGCGCGCCTCGGGCGGCCTGAGCGCGAACCAGCGGGCCAGGTCCTGGTGGGTGGCGGGGCCGTACGCGCGCAGGTAGCGGCGCACGATCTCCATCGCCGACTCCTCGGGGTCGGGCTGGTCCTTGACCTCGGTCTTCAGCCCCGCCCACCGGTCGGGCCTGACGTAGGTGACCTTGGCGCCCCGTACCGGCCCGAAGCAGAGCACCCCGAGATAGGCGACGGGACGCAGCAGCTCGCCCCAGTTGGAGGCGAGCTTGTCCTTGGCCCACGCGCCGACGTGCCCGGAGACCTCACTGGCCAGCTCCTCGCGGGTGAGGCACTCGCCGTCCAGGGCCTCGCGGACCGCGTCGACGAACGCCTCGCCCTGCTTGGCGGTGAGCCCGTGGTGGGCGTGCCAGCTGCCCTTGGCGCGCCAGTAGGGCTTCCAGCGCATCGCCGCCATCCACAGGGCCAGCTCGTCGGCGGCGTGCACGTGCAGGGTGCCGCGCAGGCTGTACGTCTTGACGAGGCGCTTCTTGTCGTACAGCTCGGCGCGGACCTGCTCCTGCGTGGCGCCCTTCACCCGTGACCCGATGGCCAGCTCGGCCGCGGCGGCGACCTGCGACTGCACCCCGCACACGTCGCGCACGGGTTTGCGCAGGTCGCCGGAGACGGGTTTCACGAGATGGTGGCGGGCCAGCCGCCGCGCGTGGACCTGATCCCAGGTGAGTGAGTTCATGGTCGACGCTTCTACCCCATGGGATGGAGCCGAACCTGGACGTGCT
The DNA here is from genome assembly GCF_042888905.1 of Streptosporangium sp. NPDC002721. NCBI lineage: Bacteria > Bacillati > Actinomycetota > Actinomycetes > Streptosporangiales > Streptosporangiaceae > Streptosporangium > Streptosporangium sp. NPDC002721. The sequence continues at coordinate 43,115 of NZ_JBIAQI010000023.1, read as the reverse complement.
TGACCCCGTTGATGACGGGAGAGCGCAGATAGTCGGGCGGCCCGAGCAGCTCCGCCCCCGACACCGAGCTCGTGAGCTCGTCCAGGAAGACGGTGAGCTCCAGCTCCGCGAGGGCGGCCCCCAGGCAGAAGTGCGGCCCGGAACCGAACGCGACGTGCCCGCTGCGCGAGCTGCGCGGGCGCCCGACGTCGAACACGTCGGGGGAGTCGAACACGCGCTCGTCGCGGTTGGCGGAGGTGTGCCAGATGACGACGTCCTGGCCCGGGTGGATGGTCTTGCCGTGCAGCTCGGTCTCGCGGGCCGCGCGGCGCAGCACGTGGCGGCTGGGCGAGGTCCAGCGCAGCAGCTCGCCCACCGCGTTGGGCAGCAGCTCGGGCTCCTTGCGCAACCGGTCCCACTGGTCGGGGTGCTCCATGAAGGCGAGCAGCCCGCCGACGGCGGCGTGCCGGGTGGTCTCGTTGCCGCCGAGCATCAGCACGTCGAAGAAGAGCAGGCACTCCTCCTCGCTCAGCACCCCGTCGTCCTGGGCGCGGGCGAGCAGGCTGACGATGTCGTCTCCGGGCGACTTCCGGCGCTTCTCCACCAGGCCCTGGCAGTACAGCAGGAGCTGGCCGTGCGCCTGGGCGGCGTTGGCGCGCACGTCGGAGGTCATCTGGTACTCGCTGTCGTGCGAGCCGAACGCCGTGGAGGTGAGCCTGAGCATCAGGTCCCAGTCCTGGCGCGGCACGTCCAGCAGCGCGGAGATGCCCGCGACGGGCAGGGCCGCCACGACGGTGGCGAAGTCGCACTCCCGGCGCTCCAGCGCGTCGGCGAACACGTCCTTCACGACCGAGCGCAGGTACGGCTCCAGGGCGGCGATCGCCCGGGGGGTGAAGCACTTGTTGACCAGCTTGCGCAGCTCGGTGTGGCGGGGCGGGTCCGTCGTGTTGATCATCTTGCCGGATCCCTGGTCGCCGGTGTTGCGGTGCGGGCCGAGGGTGTTGGTCTGGTTGGAACTGAAGGTCTGGGGGTCCTTCTGGACGTTCACGCAGTCCTCGTACCGGGTGACCGACCAGAAGCCGGGCTCCTTGCCGTCGGGGTTCCAGTAGAGCGGGTCGTTGTCTCGCAGGTGGCGGAAGACCTCGTGGGGTCTGTCGCCGACGTGCAGATCGGCGTCGGCCAGATCGACATCAGTCATTTGGAACTTCCCATTCCTTGGATTCCTCGGATTCCTCGAAGAGTTCTCCCGGCGGAGGTCATCTCGCCGGCGGGATGACCCGATCACCGGCGGGCCCGATCACCGGAGAGACGGACCCCGCCGCCGGAGAGACGGTTCTCGTCAAACCTCGCACCATCGCGATCGCCGTCTTCATTACCGCACCGATTGTCGTCCCGGCCGCCATCCTGATTGCTGTCCCATTTAGGGCGAGGGCGGGATTATAGGCCGCTCTCCGGAGGGCCGTACGGGCGTTTTCTCGCGTTTCCGGTGACATGGTTATCGTCCTCCCATGGTGTTACGTGTCAAGCTCTTCCTGTCCCTGTTCACGGCCGCCGCCCTGGTGGGAGGCGCCTCACCGCCCGCCTCCCCCTCGGCGGAACGACCAGCCGCAGGGGCCGCGAGGCCGTTCGCGATGCAGGACTTCATGGCCATGAGGAAACTCGGTCAGGTCGTCCCGTCCCCCGACGGTAAATCGGTCGCGGCGGTCGTGAAACGCGGCCCGAGCGAGTCGAGCAGATATGGCGCATCATTTGTCGACGGAAACGAGCGCGCGGACATCTGGATAGCGGACGGCCAGGGCCCGGCCCGCGACGTGACGCACGGCGCGAAGGACGGCACCGGCCACTACAACCCGGTGTGGTCGCCCGACGGGCGCATGCTGGCCTTCGCCTCCACCCGGGGCGGCGACGACGTGTTCCTGCACGTGTGGGACCGCGAGACGGGCGAGACCCGCAAGCTGACCCCGCGCGGGGTGCAGACGATGACGAACGCCTCCGGCTACCTGATCCAGTGGCTGGACGCGCGCCGGGTGATCGCCCCGATGGTGAACGCGGGCCGGTGGACGCTGGAGTACGGGCAGTGGCTGGAGGCCCAGCGCGTCGCCCCGAAGGCGTGGGCCAAGGTCGAGAAGGGCAAGGAGACCACCGCCGCGGTGCTCGACAGTTCCGCGACCCAGGGCCAGGACGAGCTGGACGAGGAGATCGTCGTCGTCGACGCCGTCACCGGGAGGATCACCTCGGCGGGCCCGGCCCGCACCTACACGGCCGGCAACCTGGTGGCCGACCCGACCGGGCGCAACATCGCCCGCGTGGACGACCTCGGCCCCACCCCGGCGGTCGCCGGGAAGCTCAAGCGCATCATGGAGCGGCGCACCCGGCTGGCGATCGCCTCCGCCTCCGGCGGGCGGCCGCGCGTGGTGAGCGACGTGCCGAGCCCCTCGGTCACCGTGCAGCCCCGCTGGGCCGCCGACGGCTCCCGGCTGCTGGTCGTCGGCAAGACGACCCCCGAGACGCCCGACCCGTTCACCGCGTACCTCGTCCCCGCCGCCGGAGGGAAGGCCGCGCCGCTCGCCGCCGACCGGCTGGTGGCGACCGGCCTGCTGTGGGGCGCGGGCACCCCGCTGGTACGCGGGATGAAGGTCGCCGATGCCGCGAATCCGGCGGCCCGCCAGGACTGGTGGGCGTTCGACCCCGCCGACCCGGCCGCCGCGCCGCGCGACCTCACCTCACGGTTCGAGGTCCCGCCGCTGGAGCTGGTGCCGGTGCCCGGCGGCGTGCTGGGCGTGGCCGACGGGCGCGCCTGGCTGATCGACCCGCGCACCGGGCAGGCGCGCGACCTGAAGGCCACCGGCGCCGCCCCGCTGGCGGAGCTGGCCTGGCCGCTGGACGACGGCGTGCGGCGCAACGGCGTGCGGCCCACCGACCGGGGCGGGGCCGAACCGGCCAACCCCCGGCTCGACCGCGACTTCCCGGTGGTGCTGGCGCGCGACCTCAAGGGCGGCCTGTACGAGCTGGCGCCCGGTGCCTCGCCCGTGCTGACCCCGCTCCCGCTGCCCCACCCCGAGGCGGGCGTCGCCGGGTACTCCCCCGCGAACCGCACCGCGGTCTTCGGCGCGGGCGGCGACCGGGGCACCGCGCTGTGGACCTCCCACGCCGGGCGCCACACCCAGCGGCTGTCGCTGAACGGCCACCTCGCCCAGGTGACCCCGCCGAAGCGCGAGCTCGTCACCTACAAGGGCGCGGGCGGGGAGAAGCTGACCGGCGCGCTGCTGCTGCCGCCGGACCACCGCGAGGGCCAGCGCCACCCGCTCGTGGTCAACGTGTACGGCACCCGGATCGTCTCCACGCTGGAGGACGTGCCGGAGTTCCAGGTGAACAACCCGAGCTACCTGACCCTGCAGTTCCTCGCGGCCCGCGGCTACGCCGTGCTCGTCCCCTCCATCCCCCGCCCCGAGGGCAAGGCCGCGGCCGAGCCGATGACCTGGCCCACCAAGCCGATCATGAACGCGGTGGACGCCGCGATCGACGCGGGCGTGGCCGACCCGAAGCGGCTCGCGGTGCTGGGACACTCCTTCGGCTCCTACAACGTGCACAGCCTCGTGACGCAGACCGACCGGTTCAAGGCGGCGATCGCGATCTCCGGCTTCTCCGACGTGATCAGCAGCTACGGCGTGTTCGACGCCCGCTTCCGCTACTCGTCGCGCGCCCAGGAGTGGTTCGCGCCCGCCTACATCGAGGACCCGGCGTTCGAGTTCGGGCTGGGCAAGCCGCCGTGGGAGGACCCGCAGAAGTACGTGCGCAACAGCCCGCTCCTGCACGCGGGCAAGATCAAGACTCCGGTGCTCATGCTGCACGGCGAGCGTGACTACCTGACCCACACCGGCTCGGAGGAGATGTACACCGCGCTGGCCAGGCAGGGCAAGAAGGTGCGGCTGGTCAGCTACTGGGGCGAGGCGCACATGCCGTACTCGATGATCTCCCCCGCGAACTTCCAGAGCATGATCGAGCAGGAGCTGGAGTGGCTCCGCCTGAACCTGCCCGGAGGCAACCCGTGAGACTCTTCTCGCCCGCCCAGGAACGGGCCTGGCTGGAACACCGGATCCGCGGCGACGCCGTACCGGACGGGATCTCCCTGCGGTTGCGGCTGACCGGCCCCCTCGACGAGAAGGCGCTGGGCTCGGCGCTCGGCGACCTGACCGCGCGGCACGAGGTGCTGCGCTGGGCCCTGCCCACCCGGGGCGACGGCCCCCGCCCGGTGGTCTCGGCCGGGGCGCCGCCCGTGCCCCGGGCGGTTCCGGTCGAGCCGGAGAAGCTCGGCGCGGCGCTGGCCGAGGTGGAGGGCCGTCCGTTCGACCCGGTGACGGGGCCGCTGACACGCGTCTCCCTGCTGGAGCTCGGCCCCCAGGAGCGCGTGCTGGTGCTGCGCATGCACCCGTGCGTCGCGGACGAGGGCTCGGTCGCCGTGCTCGCCGCCGACCTGGCCGAGCTGTACCGGGCCCGTGCCGAGGACGACTCCCCGCGCCTGCCCGGCACGCCCCGCGTACCCTCCACCGACAACCTGCCCCACCTGGACGCGACGGCCCCCGGCATCCCGGCGTCGTCGTCCCCCGACGCCGGCCGGGACGGGTCGCCCGGTGCCTTCACCTCGGCCCCGGGCACCGGCCCCGGGGTGACGGGCGACGGCAGGCGGGAGTTCTGGCGGGAGGCGCTGCGGGACGTGCCGCCGCTGGAGCCGGCCACCGACCGCCCCCGCCCCGGGCGCCGCTCCGGCGCGGGCGGGGCGCACCGCTTCGAGGTGACCGTGCCGCCCGAGCTGGGCGCCCCCTCCCTCGCGGTGCTCGCCGCGTTCGCCGTCCTGCTGTCGCGCTGCTCGGGCCAGGAGCGCTTCACGATCGGCGCGCGCGCCCCCGGCCGCGTCTCGGCGCTGCTGGGCGGGGAGCCGAACGCCCTCGCCGGGACGGCCGGGCCGCTGGACGACATCGTCCCCTTGCCCGTCGACCTGTCCGGCGACCCGGACCTCGCCGCGTTCTCCGCCCGTCTGGAGCGGGTCGCGAGCGACGCCTGGCGGTACCGGCTGCCGCTGCAGGACCTGGCCTCCGCCGTCGCCCCGCCCCGCGACCCCAGCCGGGGCGCGCTGTTCGACGTGACGTACGGCGTCGTCCCCCGCCCCGCCGCGCACGAGGCGGCGGGGCTGCGCCTGGAACCACTCGGCGAGGAGGAGCCGGTCGCCCGGCGGACGGCCTGCGACCTGGACCTGCGCCTCACCACGGGAGCGACAGGAGCGACGGACGGAACCGGGACCGGGACCGGGGAGGGCGACGGGGGCGGGACCGGGGAGGGCGACGGGGGCGGCGAACGGCTGTGGGCGACCCTGACCTACGCCACCGACGTCTTCGACCACGCCACGATCGAGCTGATGGCCGCCCGCCTGACCCGGCTGCTCGGCGAGATGGCCCGCTCCCCCGGGCGGCCGGTGCTCGACCTGCCGCTCGACGACCGCTCGGGCCCGATCGCGGGCCCGCCCCCGGCGGTGGACCTGGACTCCCCGGGCTCCACCCTGGCCGCCCTGATCGCCGCCCAGGCCGGGCGCACCCCCGACGCGACGGCCGTGGACGGCGACGACGAACGGCTCACCTACCGCGAGCTGGACGAGCGCGCCAGGGAGCTGGCCGGATGGCTGGCCGCCGAGGGGGTGGGCCCCGGCAGCGTGGCCGCGATCTGCCTGCCGCGCTCGGCCCGCCTGGTCACGGTCGTGACCGGGGTGCTGTACGCGGGCGGCGCGTTCCTGGCGCTCGACCCGTCGCAACCGGCTCCCAGGCTGGAGTACCTGCTGTCCGACGCGGCGGCGGCCGTCCTGCTGAGCACCGGGGAGATCCTCGCCGGCCTGCCGGAGGGCGGGGGACGCCGTCTCGACCTCGACCGCCGCGACTCCCCTTCCCGCTCCCCCTCCCCCGACCGGCGCACCCCGCACCTCCCCTCCCCTTCCCCCGACCGGCTCGACCCCGGCCCGCCCGACCGGCTCGACCCCGCGAACGCGACCCCGCCCGGCCCCGCCGGGCCCCACGACCTCGCGTACATGATCTACACCTCGGGCTCGACCGGCCTGCCCAAGGGGGTGCTGCTGGAGCACTCCGGCGCGTGCAACCTGGTCATGGCCCTCGCCCCCGAGCTGGGCATCGGCCCCGGGGTGCGGCTGCTCCAGTTCGCGCCGCCGACCTTCGACGCCTGGGTGTGGGAGGTGTTCACCACGCTGGTCTCCGGCGGCACCCTGTGCGTGCCGGAGGCCGGGAACATCCTCGTCGGCCGGGCGCTGAGCAGGTGTCTGTCGGAGCGCGAGGTGAACGCCGTGCTGCTGCCCCCCTCGGTGATCGCGACGCTGCCCGGCGACGACCCGCTGCCCGGCCTGCGGGTGCTGGTGACCGGCGGCGAGGCGTGCACCCCCGAGCTGGTCGAACGGTGGGGCACCGGCCGGCGCATGGTCAACGCCTACGGGCCGACCGAGGCGACCGTCATCGCGACCCTGGCCGACTGCTCGCCCGGCGAGGGCGTACCGCCGATCGGGCTGCCCATGGCGGGGGCGTACGCGCTGGTGCTGGACGCCGCCGGGCGCGTCGCGCCGTGGGGGGTGCCCGGCGAGCTGCACGTGGGCGGCGCGGGCGTGGCCCGCGGCTACCACCGGCGGCCCGCGCTGACCGCCGAGCGGTTCGTCCCCCTCGCCGGACCGCCGCCCACCCCACCGGACACGCCGTCACCGCACAGATCCTCGCCCTCCTCACCGGGCGGGCCGTCGTCACCCCCGACCCCGGGCGGACGGCTCTACCGGACCGGTGACCTGGTACGGCAACGCCCCGACGGCCGCCTCGACTTCATCGGCCGGGTGGACCACCAGGTCAAGCATCGCGGCTACCGGATCGAGCTGGGCGAGATCGAGCAGACGTTGCGGGCCTGTCCCGGTGTGGACGACGCGGCGGTGGCACTGGAGGACGAGCAGCTGGTGGCCTACGTGGCCGCCTCCGCCCCCTCGGCGCCCCCCGCGTCCACCTCGCCCCCGGCCTCCGCTTCGGGATCCGTCCCCTCCCCCGTGACGGCGAAGGACGCCAGGGCGTGGACGGCCGGGCGGCTGCCCGGCTACATGGTGCCGGGCACCGTGCACGTGCTGGACGAGCTACCGCTCACCACCGCGGGCAAGATCGACCGCCGCCGGCTCGCCGCCTCGGCCGCCCGCGCGGGGAGCCGGTCGGACGAGCCGCGCGACCGGCTGGAGCTGGAGGTGCTGGAGGCCTTCCGGCGGGTGCTGGACGAGCCGCGGATGGGCCCGCACGACGCCTTCTTCGAGTCGGGGGGCGACTCCCGGCTCGCGGTGACGCTGCTCGGCCGCCTCCGTGGCGGCCTGCGCAGGCCGGTGGCGGCCCGGCTGCTCTGGGAACGCCCCACCGCCGCGGGCCTCGCCTCGGCCCTGCGCGAACTCGGGTAGGCCGACGCCGCACGTCCCGGCCGCGACCCGTACTCCCGGGGGTTCGACACACCGGGAGACGGGCCGTCCGTGAGCGGACCCGTTCGCCGGACGTACGCGATCACCTGGCGCAGATCTCCCGGAAGGGCTCCTCCGGTGGAAGGTATCGTCGCCATTCCTGCCGGGTGAGCGTACGGCCGGCGACGGCGCAGACGGCCTGGAACGGCTGCGACGGCATGGCCACCTCCCACAACCTGGCGCCGTCATAGCCGGTGCTGGCCAGGGTCCTGCCGTCCGGGCCGAACGCCACCGCGGAGACGGGACCGGTGTGGCCCCTGAGCGGGTCGCCGATCGGACGCCGAGTGGCCACGTCCCACAAACGAACGGTCCCATCGTCACCCGCGCTGGCCACAACCCTGCCGTCCGGACCGAACACCACCGCGGAGACAGGACCGGTGTGGCCCCTGAGCGGGTCGCCGATCGGACGCCGAGTGGCCACGTCCCACAGACGAACGGTCCCATCGTCACCCGCACTGGCCACAACCCTGCCGTCCGGACCGAACACCACCCCACCCACGGGACCGGTGTGACCGTTCAGGACCGCCTGGACCGAGGTGGCCAGGGTCGTGAGCATGCCGTACCGGGCCTCGGCGGTGTGATCGTAGCTCCAGGCGGTGGCGGCCAGCAGCCCCGACGTGACCGGGTCTGTGACGCCGAGCACCTCACCTTGCGTGGCCAGCGCCAGTGAGAGGGCCCGTCTACGCTGGTCGTCGGCTCTGGCCTGCTGGCTCCTGGCCGTGCCGGCGGCGTCGACGGCGAGCACCGCCGCGGCCGAGGCGATCACCGCGAGGACGGCCAGGGCGGCGACGGCCGAGCGGGCGAGACGGCGGCGCCTGGCCGCGGTCCGTGCGGCGTGCTCGGCGGCCTGGACGCACGCGCTCAGGAAGTCGCCGGCCAGGGCGGGCAGCGGCGGGTACCGCTGTGGATCGGCCTGCCAGCGGGCGCGGGCCTGGAGCAGGGCGGCCAGGCGGCCGCCCCCGTAGAGGAAGGAAGGGTCACGGCCGTTACGCGACCAGTCGGTGGCGTCCGCGCGCAATTGCCCGTACAGGATCTGGTCGTCCCGGTCGGCCTGGAGCCAGCCGGCCAGGCGCGGCCAGGCCGTGAGCAGCATGTCGTGGGCCGGCTCGACGCCGTCGCCGTCGGCGACCATGAGACGCTGTCCGGTGAAGGCCTCCACCACGGCGTCCAGGTCACGAACCTCGTCGGGCGTGCGGCCGGCGCGCAGTTCGTCGCGGGCCACCCGGCGCCGCGCGATCTGGCCGTCGGAAGTGACGACGGTCAGGTAAGTGAAGGTCTGCCGGGCCAGGGCCCGCTGGGCGTCGGTGAGCTGGGTGTAGGCGGCCTCGGCGCTGGCCTGCACCGCGTGCGTGACACCGCCGGCGGCACCGTAGCCGCGGCTGGTCAGCCGGTCCTCCTCGCGGTGCTCCCACGTCAGCAGCATCGCCTGCGACAACAGCGGCAGGACTCCCGCCCACGGGCCCGGTCCGGCGGAGGCCGCGCCCGCGCCCGCCCGGCGGCCGGAGGCGGTGAGGGCGCGCAGGTCACCGAGGACCACGTCGCTCAGCCCGTCCTCGATGCCGAGGCCAACGCGCCCGGCCGGACCGGTGATCGCCCGGCGCAGTTCGGCCTCGCCCATCGGGGCCAGGGTGAACGGCCCGGCTCGCAGCGCCTCGACCAGCTGCGGAAAAGCCGCGCAACGGTCCCAGAAATCTCCCCGCACCCCGATGACGACGAGCGCGGCCGGTTGCCCGGCCGGACCCGTGGGGGTCTCGGCCGCGGCTCGCAGCGCGGAGAGGAAGGCCTCCACCTCGGCGGCCCTCTCCGCGCCGGGATCCCCGTCACCCTCCCGCCCGTCCTCGGGGCCGCCCGTGTCCATGCCGGCCGACGCCAGGGTGAAGATCTCCTCGAACTGGTCGACGACCAGCAGCAGCCGCTCCTGCCCGGTGCCGCCCGGGGCGGGGTGCGGTTCGGTCCGCGCCAGAACGGCCTGGCGGAACACGGGCGGAGCCTGGTCCGGGCGCGCGGCCAGCCGCTCCCGGGTCGTCAGCGGGTCCGCGCCCGACATCGCGGCCAGACGCACCGCCAGCTCGGCCAGCGGGTCGGCGGTGGGAGTCATCACCAGGTGGGGCCAGCGTGCGCTACCCGGCACCCTGGACAGCAGCCCTCCGGCCAGGTACGGCAGCAGCCCGGCGCGCAGGAGCGAGGACTTGCCCGACCCGGACGGGCCGGTGACCACCAGCATGCCCGGCCCGGCCAGCCGGTCCGCCAGCGCGCCGGCCAGTTCGGCGGTGACCCGCTCGCGACCGTAGAACACCTCCGCGTCGGCCTCGCCGAACGGCGCCAGCCCGCGATACGGGCTGCCGCCCGCCCACGCCCGCGAAGCCCGGGAAGGGGCCGGATGCTGGTGGTGGTGGTACTCGACCGTGCCGGCGACAGGGCCGTGGAAGACACTGTCGCGGAACTCCACGTGGTCCCCGGCGTAGTGGCGCCCCGCGATGGGAGTGCCGGCGTCGTCGTCAGGTGGATCGACGTCACCGGGGTCAGGCCGGTTCATCGCCGTCCTGGCCGGTACGGTCGTCGCGCACGCTCTTACCGGTGACCGGGCCGTGGAAGACGCCGTCACGGAACTCGATGTGGTCCCCGCCATAGCGGCGCCCCGCCTCGGGCCGGACCTCGGACCGGGTTTCGGTCCCCGTCTCGGGTCTGGTTTCGGGCCGTGTCTTGGGCCTGGTCTCGGGTCTGGTCTCAGGTCTGGCCTCGGGCCGTGTCTTGGGCCTGGTCTCGGGCCCTACCTCGGGTCTGGTCTCGGGTCTGGCCTCAGGCCCTGTCTCGGGCTTCGCCCGCTCCGCACCGGTGCCCGGCTCCCCCTGCGCGGACGGCCTGTCCCGTGTCGCGTCCGGGCTCTCTCCCCGGGTCCCCGCCGAGAGCCTCGGAGCCTCCGGCGGACTCTCGAGGGCGGGGCGTCGGAAGGGCACCGGTCGCAATCGCAATCGCAATCGCGGTCACGGTCGCAGTCGCGGTCACGGCGTGGCGTGGCGTGGCTTCCGCCGCGACCACCCCGGGGACCGTCATGGCCCCGGGGTCGGCCACGTGAGTTCGGCACCCGTCACATGGAGGGTTCCGCGCCCGGTGCCGGGGTGGCGGCCTTGGGCTCGCGGCGCAGCAGGGCCCGCAGCCTCTTCTCGATCGGGTACTCGTACAGCCGGTACAGCCCCCACGACAGCAGCACGCTGACGACCAGGCCCGCCACCGCGTACGGCAGGTGCGCCCAGGTGGGCTGCGGGAAGTCGTAGAGCGACTGCCGCCCGAACGCGTGCTTGGCGATGGGGAAGAGCACCAGGAAGTGGATCAGGTAGAAGGCGTAGGACCACTGGCCAAGCGCCACCAGCGGGCGGGAGCTCAGCAGGCTGCGCCGCCCGGCCAGGTCGTTGGTCGCCGCCGCCGCGATGAGCAGCGCGAACACCACGATGCTGCCCCGGTTGGCGGTCTCGGCCAGCGCGGTCTGCCACACGCCGGACCAGGACCACGCCCACAGCAGCGCGAAGTAGCCGACCGTGATCGCGGTCGCCGCGCGCAGTCCCATCGGGCAGCGCCAGCCCCGGCGCACCGCGGCGGCGATCACGATGCCCAGCACGAACTCGCTGACCCGGGAGATCGGCGAGTGGGTGGCGAAGTAGTACAGGTCGGAGGTGAACCAGTTCTCCCCGGTGAGCTGCGGGTTGGCCAGCCAGAGCCACACGCGCGTGCCGATGCTGATCGCGATGAGCGCCGCGGCGATCATCACCATCTGGCGCAGCGTGCGCCGCACGATCGGGCGCACCACGAACGGGAAGACCGCGTAGAAGAACGCCTCGCACGACAGCGACCAGGAGACGGTGTGCGGCACGGTGTCGGCCTGGAACGACGACGGGAACCACGCCTGCACCATGAGCAGCGTGGCGACCGTCCACCACACCAGCGCCGTGCCGCCCTCGGTGGGCCAGAGCTGGCCGCCGACGAGCAGCGCGACCGCCGCGACGGTGGTGATGAGCAGCGACGGCCAGATCCTGGCGAAGCGGCGCCAGTAGAACTTCGGCGCGGTGTCCCTGTCGAAGAACGTCCAGGTGAGGACGTAGCCGGACAGGACGAAGAAGAACGTCACCCCGGCGGTGCCGAGGACGAACAGCTCGTTGAGGTAGGGCAGGGGCAGCAGGATCGCGACGTGGCTGAAGAACACCCCGAACGCGGCGAACCACCGCAGCCCGGTCAGTGACTCCAGCCGCGTCCTGGGCGGGCCCTCGATGGTGCCCGGTGGCGGGCCGGCGGCTACCGATGTCATGACGCCGCCTCCTTTCCGGTGGGGTTTCCGGTGAGGCCGGCCTGCTCGCGTCGCTCGTCGACGAGCGCCGCCTGCTCGCGGACGGTCGCGTGGCGCAGCAGGTCGGGCAGTTCCACCTCGACGCCGAACGCCACCTCGTAGCGCAGGCTCAGCCGGGCCAGGGTGAGCGAGTGGCCGCCGAGGTCGAGGAAGCCGTCGGAGGCGCCGATCTCCTCCACGCCGAGCAGCTCGCGCCAGATCCCGGCGACGGTCTCCTCGGTGCCGCCCTGGATCGGCACGTGCCCGCCCTCGTCGGCGGGGGCGTCGGGACCGGGCAGCTCCTCGTGGGCGACGCGGCCGTCGGCGGTCCTGGGCAGGGAGTCCAGGACGGTGACGGAGCCGGGCACCTGGTACTCGGGCAGGTGGGCGGTGAGCTCCCCGGGGTCGATCCCCTCCCCCACCACGTACGCGGCGAGCCGGTCGTGGCGCACGTCCACGGCCGCCTCGGCCACGCCGGGGCGTCCGGCCAGGGAGCGGGCCAGCTCGTCGGTGTCCACCCGGAACCCGCCGACGGTGAACATCCGGTCGAAGCGGCCGAGCAGTTCCACCGAGCCGTCGGGGAGGGTACGGCCGCGGTCGCCGGTGGCGGTGCCGTGGACGTGGATCTCGCCGGGCACGCCGGTGGCACCGGTGGCACCGTGGCGCCCGGCCCGGTCGACGACCTCGACCGGCGTGCCGGGCAGGGGTTCGCCGAGGGGGACGCCCCTGCGGGGTTCGGCGAGCGGGTCGACCCGGTGCGCCGAGGCCCAGCTCTCCCCGTACAGGGTCCAGGTGGGGACGGCGGCGGCGAGTTCCCGCGCTAGGCCGGGCGGGGTGGCGGCCGCGTCGCAGAGCGCGGTGAGCGGCCGGTCGGCGGGCAGGCCGTCCCGCAGCAGCAGCCGCCACGCGGCGGGCGGGGCGTGCACGACGGTGGCGCCCGCGACCAGTTCCCTCAGCCGCCCGGCGTCGCGGGCGGCCTCGGGGGGCGCGGTCACCAGGTGCGCGCCGTGCAGGAGTGCGAGCAGCATGGCGCCGGTGAACGCGCCGGACACGGGCGGGGCGAAGGTGAGCACGGTGTCGGCGGCGCCCAGGCCGATCCGCGAGGCCAGGCCGGCGATCGGCGCGGCGGACGTGTTCGCCGTGCTCGCCGTACGGCCGTCGAGGGCGTCCGCCTTGAGGTGGGCGTACCGCCAGACGGCGGGGTCGGGGCTGTCGGCGGCCGGGGGCTCCGCTCCCCTGCGCACGGCGGGCGCGAGGGTCTCGGCCCGCGCGTCGAGCTCGGCGTACGTCAGCGTGACGGCACCCTCCGAGGACGTGCCCGCGGAGAACCCGTGGGCGGTGACGGCGGGTGAGTCGGGAGTGAGCCGCACCCGCTCGGCGAGGACGGCGGCCGCGATCTCGGTGTCGCCGGTCCCCGGTTCCGCGAGCCGGGGGGCGGGGGGAAGGGAGAGGTCGCCGACCGGCCGGTCCGGGTCGCCGCAGGCCCTGGCGACCAGGAGCGCGAACTGCCCGGCGAGGACCTCGACGGTCGCGGGGTCGAACAGGTCGTCGTTGTAGCCCCACAGGCCCGCCATGCCGTCGCCGTCGACGCTGAAGTCCACCATCAGGTCGAAGTGCGAGACCTCGACGTCGGGGACGAACTCCGAGGCCCGCACGCCCGGCAGGTTCAGGAAGACCCCGTCGTTGTCGCGCACCCCGAGCCCGGCCTGGAACAGCGGCGTGTGGCTCTGCGGCCGCTGCGGGTGCAGCTCGCGGACCAGCTCCTCGAAGGGCATCTCCTCGTGGTCGTGTCCCTCGACGGAGGCGTGGCGCACCCGGCGCAGCAGCTCGCGGAAGGTGGGCTCCCCGCGCAGGTCGAGGCGGAGGCAGATGATGTTGATGAAGCACCCGACGAGCGCTTCGAGCTCGGGCCGGATGCGCCCGGCGGCGGGTACGGCGGTGACGATGTCGGCCTGGCCCGCGTAGCGCGACAGCAGCACGCCGTAGGCGGCCAGCAGCACGGTGAACGGGGTGGTGCCCTCCTCCCGCGCCACCGCGCGCACGGCGGCGACCACGTCGCCGGACAGCCGGGAGCGGTGGAAGCGGCCCGCGCGGCGCCGGTGCGGCGGCCGGGGCCGGTCGGAGGGCAGGTCGAGCAGGCGGGGGACGCCGTCCAGGGTCCGCCGCCAGTAGTCGACCAGGCGCGAGCGCACGTCCTCGGTGCGCAGCCGCTCGCGCTGCCAGACGGAGAAGTCGGTGTACTGCAGGTCCAGTTCCGGCAGGCCCGCCGATCCGTCACCTCCGTCACCTCCGTCACCGGCCGCGCCGTACAGGGCCTCGATCTCGCGCCCGACGATGCCGAAGGACGGGTCGTCGAAGACGATGTGGTGGAAGGTGAGCACGAGCACGTGGTCGTCGGGTCCCAGCCGGAGCAGCAGGGCCCGCCAGAGCGGCCCGTGGCGCAGGTCGAACGGGGCCAGGATGTCGTCGGCGGCCATCCGCGCGGCCTCGGCCTCGACATCGAGACCCGCTTCGGGATCGGAGCCCAGGTCCACGGAGCTCAGGTCCACGGAGCGCAGCACGCTCGCGGGCGCGTCGCCGACGCGCTGCACGGGCATGCCGTCGACCTCCTCGACGGTGGAGCGCAGGATCTCGTGGCGCCTGATCACCTCGCACAGCGCCCGGTCGAGGGCCGCGGCGTCGAGGGGGCCGCGCAGCCGCAGGGTGGCGGGCACGTGGTAGAACCCGAAACCCGGATTGAACATCTCGCCGAACCAGATGCGTTCCTGGGTGGAGGAGACCGGCACCCCCGAAGCCGGCACGGGATGTCGCGGGATGCGATCTCGCTCGCGCCGGCGGCGGGCGATCAGGTCGTGCACATTGTCCGCGCTGTTGGCAATAGTCATGTGAATGGTGTCCTCACGTCTGTGGGGTGCAGCGTGAATGCAGAATTTTGCGTCAGGATATGTCTGGATAAGAGAGAGCATTTTCCCTCTATTGCGAAAAGGCGGCGAAACGGATATGGAGCTGCAGGGTGTGACGGCGCTGGTCTCCGGGGCGGGCGGAGGGCTGGGCGCCGCCACCGCGCGCGAGCTCGCCAAGGCCGGCGCGCACGTGGTCGTGGCCGACCTGGACGCCGCCACCGGGGGCCCGGTGGCCGACGAGGTCGGCGGCACGTTCGTGGAGACCGACGTGACCCGCGCGGAGTCGGTCGAGCGCGCCGTGGAGGTGGCCGCCGGGGTCGCGGGGCCGCTGCGCGTCGCGGTGAGCTGCGCGGGGATCGCGCCCGCCGCCCGTACGGTCGGCCTCGACGGCAGGCCTCACGACGTGGAGACCTTCGAGCGGGCGCTCGCGGTCAACGTGGTCGGCACCTTCAACGTGATGCGCCTGGCCGCCGCCGCGATGGCCGCGACCGAGCCGCTGGAGGACGGCGAGCGGGGCGTGGTCGTCAACACCTCCTCGGCCGCCGCCGAGGACGGCCAGGCGGGCCAGGTCGCCTACGCCGCCTCCAAGGGCGCGGTCGCGGCGCTCACCCTGCCGGCCGCCCGCGACCTGGCCTCCGTCGGCGTGCGGGTGTGCGCGCTGTCACCGGGCCTGTTCGACACCCCGCTGCTCGCGGCGATCCCCCCGGAGTTCCGGCGCCCGCTGGTACGGCAGATCGTCTTCCCGCCCCGCCCCGGGACGCCCGGGGAGTTCGCGCGGGCGGTGCGCGCCGTGTGCGAGCTGGGCTACCTCAACGCGGCGGTCGTCCGCCTGGACGGCGGCCTGCGCCTGCCGAACACCTGAGACGTTTGGGAGCGGAATCTCCGAGCAGAACACCGATCCCGTGAACGCCGGGACGTCTCGCCGGCGGGATGCGGGGTAGCGTTCCCGTACGTTTCCATGGTCACCGATCGAGGGAGATGAAGAAATTGCTCACCCCACCCGACGGAATGCCGAGAATCACCCCTGTCATCTTCTACTCCGACGTCGAGAAAGCCATCGAATGGCTCACCGAGGCGTACGGATTCGAAAAGCGCAAGGTGCTGAACGACGACGACGGGTCCGTCGTCCACGCCGAGCTGTCGTTCGGCGAGGGGGTCGTGCAGCTCGCCGGGACCGGTGACGGCCGCAAGCACGAGCCACAGGGCGAGGGCGAGCTGCGCCAGAGCCTGTACGTCTTCGTGGATGACGTGGACGAGCACTACGAGCGCGCGAAGGCCGCCGGAGCGGTGATCCGCGACAAGCCGGACACCCGCTTCTACGGCGACCGCAACTACACCAGCGAGGACCTGGAGGGTCACCACTGGGTCTTCGCCCGCCGGGTCGAGGAGATCCCGTACGAGGAGATCGACACGCCATGAGCGCCGTCGAGCAGGTCAGGGAGCTGTACGAGCGCTACCCGTGCCCGTCGCTGACCGTCGGCGACGACCTGATCCTGGACCTGGCGCTCGGCATCGGCATGGTCGCCAGGGACAAGACCCTGGCGGGCAAGCGGGTGCTGGACGCCGGGTGCGGCACCGGGCACCAGCTGCTCGGGCTCGCCTCGCAGTACCCCAGGGCCCACTTCACCGGCATGGACCTCTCGCAGTCGTCGCTCGACGTGGCCGAGGAGCTGCGCGAGCGCAACGGGCTGACCAACGTGGAGCTGGTGCGCGGCGCCATCGGCGGGGACGGCTTCGAGGGGCCCTACGACCTGATCGTGATGACCGGGGTGCTGCACTGCCTCGACGACCCCCGCGCGGGCCTGGCCTGGCTCGCCGAGCGGCTCTCGCCCGGCGGGCTGATGTACCTGTGGCTGTTTCACAGCTTCGGCGAGCACCAGCGGCTGATCGACCGCGAGCTGGTGCGGCTGCTGTCGGGCGGCGACACCGGCGAAGAGGGTTTGTCGGTGGTGCACCGGCTGGGCCTGGGCCGGTCCGCGGGCCGCTACGGCACGGGCACCTCGCCCGGTGCCGACCCGCGCGACCAGGACGTGCTGGACGCCGACGCCTACCTGCACCCGGTGATGCGCACCCACCGCTTCGGCGACGCTGCCCGGCTGTTCGAGGGCCTCGACGAGATCGGCTGGGTCGCGCTGAACGGCGTCAACTGGGACGGCGGCGGCAAGATCCTGGATCTGGGCCGCCGCCATCCCGCCTCCCCGGTGTTCCTGTCGGACGCCGACCTGTTCGACGACGAGGAGCTGCTGGCGCGCTACGCCGGGCTGCCCGTCGCCGAGCGGGCGGCGGTGATGGAACTGCGGCTCGCGCCGACCGGCTTCACCGTCGTGGCCGGGACCCCGGAGGCGGAGAGGCTGTGCGAGTCGAGGATCGCGGGCAACGTGCTCCTGCGGAACCAGGCACCCGCCCCCGGCGGGACCGGCGCCCGGCGGTGATCCCGGCCCCCTGCCGGAGGTCCGGCGCCCGCGCCCACCACGGAATCCCCGGAGATCTCCGCCGGTTCCCGTGGTGGGCGCGCTCGCCGGGTGCCCCGTCCGCGCCCCCGGCGGGTGACCGGCGCGTGTCCAGGCCGGCCGGCGGGGGCCGGCCTGGACGCCCCGGTCACGCCGGCGGCGCGACCCGGCCGGCACCGTCTCAGGGAAGGCACCGGCCGGGCCACCCGGCCGTGAACCAGGGCTCTTACCCGGACGTGGATCCAGGCTCGTACCCGGAGGTCAGGCGGGGAGGGTCCACCTCTGCCAGGCGTTCGCGTTGCAGTCCCAGATCTGCAGCCGGTTGCCGTTGACGGCGGCCCCGCCGGGCGCGTCGAGGCAGCGGCCGGACACGGGGTTGCGCAGCTGGGAGGCGGAGGTGGCCTGCCACTGCTGGGCGGTGGAGCCGTTGCAGTCCCACAGCTGGATCCTCGTGCCGTTGGCGGTGCCGGCGCCGGTGACGTCCATGCACTTGCCCAGGACGCGGACCGTCCCGTCGGTGCCGGCCGTCCAGTTCTGGGCGGTGCCGCCGTTGCAGTCCCACAGCTGGACCGCGGTGCCGTTGGCCGAGCTCGCCGCCGCGGCGTCCACGCACCTGCCGCCCACACCCCTGATCGGGCCCGTCCGCGCCGGCGTGCCGCCGCCGGAGACGGTGAACTCGCCCTGATTCAGGACGCGCAGGTGGTAGTAGGCGTTCTGGATCTCGGTGTTGCTGTTGTTGCCGCGCAGTTGCTCCGACCAGAGCATGAAGTAGCTCCAGCGTGTCTGGCCGTCGAGCAGGGCGGCGTTGGGCATCTTCCCCATCTCCGCCAGCGCGATCGGCTTGGAGCCGGCGATGTTCTGGATCTGCTGGTAGTCGCCCTGGCTGGGGTGGTTCTTGTACCAGACGTCCAGGGAGACGACGTCGACGTACTGGGAGCCAGGATAGTAGGCGGCCCAATTGCCGGCGGGGTTGTCCTGGACGTTCCACACCCAGACCAGGTTGGTGAGTCCCTTGCCGACCAGGTAGTCGCGGGTGATCTGGAAGAGGCGGGCACCCCCGTTGGGGCCGGGACGGTTGCCCCACCAGTTCCAGGACTCGTTCATCTCGTGCAGCGGGCGGAACAGGGCCGGGACTCCGGCGTCCTTCAACTGCTGGAGGTAGGGCACGACCTCGTCCAGGCGCCGCTTCCAGGCGTTGTTCAGCGCGCTGCCGTCGGTGACGATCTGGTTGAACTGGTCGGCGGAGATCTGCGTCTTCACGCCGCCGTCGAACTGGCAGGTGCTGCCACCGGTCGGCGTGCAGACATGCCAGCTGAGGGCCACGAGGGAGCCGTTGGCCCACTCGGTCTTCGCCTGGTCGATCACGCGCTGGCGGTTGGCGACGTCCTCGGGACGGAACATCAGGTCCCCGCCCCACAGGCCCGGGTACTGGCCGGTGACGTCCCTGACCTGCTGGGTGTACTGGCCGGGGCTGCTCGCCGGCTCCTTGTTGTGCTGCCCGGAGACGACGTTCCTGCCGGTGATGGAGGCAAGGTAGTCGATGACGGCCTGCCTGGACGACGCGGGGAACGCCTGGGCCTGCGGGGATCCCACGACTGTCAGGCCCAGCGTCATCAGGAGGGCGACGATGCCGGCCCGGACCCGGCGGCGTGTCCCGCCCGCGGGGCGGTGAGCGGTGGCGCGCGGACGGCCGGACGGGCCGCCGGGACGCCATGGTGAGGTGAGGCGCACTTCTTTTCTCCTCTTGTCTGACGGGTCCCCCGAGGACTGAGGGACGGCCCGTCCGGGCCGTCGTGGGGTGGTCACCGTGGAGAACGAGGGTCACGGTGACCGATCACCGCGAGAAACGGGTCACCGGGCCCGGCCGGACCGTGCCGTCACAGCCGGGCAGACCGTGCCGTCACGGCAGGGCGGCCTCCTCCACGGCTCGCGCGACCTCCGGCGGGACCTCCCGCGCGGGCGCCTGCGCGGCGTTGACCGTGAACAACGCCGCCCGTACCGAGGCGAGGTCCACCTCGGAGGCGTCGACGCCGGTCACACCGATGACGCACCTCTCCCCCGGGAGCAGGGTGACCAGGCCCCGGTCGGCGCTCGCCCCCGGGGCGACCCGGTCGGCCTGCAAGAGCAGGTCGCGGACGAACGTGCGCGCCGTGACCACCAGGTCGAATCCGCCGGCGCGCGGCTCGACCCCGACCGCCAGCTCGGCCGCCGGATAGGCGAAGTCGCGGTCCTCGCAGCCCAGGACGACGTCCCGCAGCCCCTCGACGTCGGCGACGAGCAGTTCCCGGTGCCCGTCCCCGAACGTGGTCACCCCGGCCGAGAGCGGCAGCAGCGCCACCGATCGCGGTGGCACGGTGAACGGCAGGGTCTCCTCCGCCAGAACGACCCCTTCGGCCGACATCCTTCGCGCGCCCGCGAACCCGTCCCACTGTCCGGCCGACTGGTTGTCGACGACGAGCACCCGTTCCCCGTCCCGGACCTGGAAACTCACCAGGCGGTCGGCGTACAGCCGGCGCAGCTCGTGGTAGAGCGGCTTGGGACGGCCGGCGCCGTCGATCGCGGCCCACGAGGTGACCGGCCAGCAGTCGTTGAGCTGCCACACGACCGTCCCGGCGCAGATCGGCCAGTGCGACCGCCAGTGGGCGACGCCGGTGGCGACGGCGCGGGCCTGGTTCACCTGGGTGAGGTAGTGCCAGTCGTCGAAGGTCGCCGGAGCCCCGAAGTGGCGGGCCAGGCCCCGGTCGAGCTTGCCGTTGCCGTCCTCGGCCTTCTGGTGGTGGAGCATCCCGGGCGAGCGCGGGCCGAGCGGCTCGTCGGTGACGGCGTCGCGCAGGGTGGTGTACGCCGGTGGCGCCTGCCAGCCGAACTCGGCGGCGAAGCGGGGCACGTCGTTCAGGTAGTCGGTGTAGTCGCGGCGGTTCCACACCTCCCAGAAGTGGGACGGCCCGTGCGCCGGGTCGTTGGGGTGGTGGTCCCACGAGCCCGACCACGGACTGCCCGCGCTGTAGGGACGGGTGGGGTCGAGCTCGGCGACCACCCGCGGCAGCAGGCCGAGGTAGTAGCCCTCGCCCCAGCTGTCACCGGCCAGCTCCGCCTCCCACTTCCAGTCGCGGAAGCCCCACAGGTTCTCGTTGTTGCCGTTCCACAGCACCAGGCTGGGGTGCGGGGCCAGGCGGGCGACGTTCTCGCGGGCCTCGGCCTCGACCTCGCCGCGCAGCGGCCGCTCCTCGGGGTAGGCGGCGCAGGCGAACAGGAAGTCCTGCCAGACCAGCAGTCCCAGCTCGTCGCAGGCGTCGTAGAAGGCGTGGTCCTCGTAGATCCCGCCGCCCCACACTCTGACCAGGTTGACTCCCGCGTCCTTGGCCTGGGCGAGGCGGTGCCGGTACCGCTCGGGGGTGACGCGCGAGGGAAGGGCGTCGTCGGGGATCCAGTTGACGCCCCGGGCGAACACCCGCTCGCCGTTGACGACGAGCGTGAAGGAGGTGCCATGCTCGTCGGGGGCGTATTCGAGGGCGACCGAGCGGAACCCGATGCGCCGCTCCCAGCGGTCGAGTTCCGCGCCCGTTCCCGCGTCGGCCAGGGTGACGCGGCAGGCGTAAAGCCGCTGGTCGCCGTACCCGCGCGGCCACCACCGCTCCGGGTCGGGCACCTCCAGCACGGCGACCGCGCGGACCTGGCCGGGCTCGATCTCCGCCTGTGCCGTGTGGCCCGCCACCTCGACGGTGACGGCCAGTTCCCTGGTCGCGCCGGTGGCGGTCCGTTCCAGGTCGACGTGGACCTCGACCCTGCCGGTCGCGTCCGCGACCGTCACCAGCGGCCGTACGCCCGCCAGCCGCGCGGTGCTCCAGCTCTCCAGCCGGGCCGGCCGCCAGATGCCCGCGGTGACCAGAGTGGGGCCCCAGTCCCAGCCGAAGCTGCTCGCCATCTTGCGGATGTAGTTGAAGGGCTCGGGATAGGCGTTGGGCCGGGCGCCCACGGCCTCGCGCACCTGCTCCGCCTCGGTGTAGGCCGAAGTGAACAGGACCGACAGGACCCGGCCGCCTTCACCGCTCCCCCCGTGGCCGTCGCGGCCGGTCACGTCGAACCGGTACGAGCGGTGCATGTTCCGGGTGGTGCCCAGCTCGGTGCCGTCCAGCGCGACGGTCGCGACCGTGTCGAGCCCCTCGAAGACCAGGTCGGTGCGCTCGAATCCCCCGGGCGCGGCGGGCAGCGTGGTCTCGTAGCGCCAGTCGGCCCGGCCGATCCAGGCGACGTCGAGCTCGTTGCGGTCCAGGTACGGGTCGTCGATCAGCCCCGCGGCCAGCAGGTCCACGTGGACACAGCCGGGAACCCGTGCGGGCACCTCGGCGGGCACCTCGGCGGGCACCTCGGCGGGCACAGTCTCCCGCCGGAGGCGGCCGAGCTCCTCGGGAGCCGCCCCCTCGGCCGGCCGGAGGGTCCACCCCGAGGTGAGGGGCGTGCTCTGCTTCAACCGGTACTCCTTGCTCGATGAAGGACACATCAGGACAGACAGGGCGGCGTTCCACCAACCGCGACGTTTCCCGGATCAACGTAACCATTCACCCGCCCCCTGTCTAGACCGTTTTAGTACATCCATCCGACCAGGCTCCCCGGACCACACGAGACCACCCACCCCAGGGGCAGCACGGCACCATCGTGCGGCGAGGCAGCAAATACACTGCTCAGAGGGCATGCCGCAGTAACCAAAGAGGGACCGGACGGGAGGGGTACGGTCATCACTCCCGGGGCACGACCGCACCCCGGCACGCACCCAGAGAAGCTCACGTTCGCCCTTTTCACTGATGCGTTTAGCCACGGAGCTGAAATTTTCGCCCCGCGCTCCACGTCCAAGCGGGCACGGGAGCGCCCCGGCAGGACCTCCCCACCAAACCGGCGCCCATGAGCCTCCCTACCTGGCCGGCACCTCCATGTCCTTCACCGGACAGGCGCCCCGGGGCTCGCCGTCAGCGGCGCGGCGGAGCGGTCGACGCCCTCGGGATCAGGCTCGGGGACTGGGCGGGGTGGGAGACGTGCTCGTCCCCGTTGATGACGCCGAAGAGGGCGTGCGTGACCTCGGCCCCGAAGGAGAACACGTCGTGCTGCATGGCCGAGAGGGTCGGCCGGGTGAGCTGGCACAGCTGGGAGTCGTCCCAGGCCAGCAAGGAGAGGTCATCGGGCACCGACAGCCCGAACTCGCCGGCGACACCGAGCGCCGCCACGGCCATGATGTCGTTGTCGAAGATGATCGCGGTGGGCCGGTCGGGAGCGAGCAGTAGGTTGCGGCACGCGCGGCTGCCCTGGTCGGCGGAGAAGTCCGCCACGGCGGTGCGGGCCTCCAGGCCCATCTCCCGCGTCACCGCGGTGAAGGCGTCGGTGCGGATGACGCTGTGCCCGAGCTCGGCCGGGCCGCTGACCCGGTCGATGCGGCGGTGCCCCAGGGCGGCGAGGTAGCGCACCGCCTCCACGATCGCGGCGGCGTCGTCGGTCCACACGGACGCGAACGGGCCCGCGAGGCTCGGGTGTCCCACCACGACGGCCGGCAGGCCGATCTCGGCCAGGGCGGGGACGCGCGGGTCGTCCACCCGCAGGTCGACCAGGATGCTGCCGTTGACGCGCCCGCCCTGCCACCACTCCCGGTGCACCTGGATCTCCTCGTCGGCCTCGATCAGCCGCAGCAGGAGCGAGCACGAACGACGGACCAGGACACTCTCGATACCGGAGATGAACTCCATGTAGAACGGTTCCAGTCCCAGCATCCGGGCCGGACGGGCGATCACCAGGCCCACGGTGTGCACGTTGTGCCCGGACAGCGAGGCCGCCGCCTGGTTCGGTCTCCAGCCGAGTTCGCCGGCGGCCTGGAGGATGCGCTCCTTGGTCGAGGCGGACACCCCGGGCTTGTCGTGCAGCGCGATCGACACGGCCGAGGGGGACACACCCGCCCGCGCCGCGACATCCTTGATCGTCGCCTTGCGGCCCCTGTCCGCCGCGTCCGTCTGCCTCACCTGGGACATCCCCCTCCTGTAACGGTCCACCCGTCCGACCTCGACCGCGCGGAGCGCGTCCGGCCCGGCCGTCGTGCCACGGGCGCCCCCGCCCGGCGCGAGCAGGGCACCCCCACCTCCCCGGACATTCCAATACCGTACTACAACGGTTGATAAAAGAGTCGGGCACGACCGGAAGCGGCGGACATCGCGCCGACGGGCAACCGCCCCGCCACCGAAGTACCGCCGAAGTGCCGCGAACCGCATCCGAACCGTCGCCGACCGGCCCGGATGCGCGGCCGGAGAGCCGGGCGGACCGGCCGATCAGAGGAAGACGCCCGCCCACATCCCGTCAAAGCCGGATTCGACCCAACCCGATGCTTTCGTCCGATCATTACGCTACTCGCCCAACTAAAGGAGCATTGTCGACAAATGACCAATAAACAGCATGTATGTCAGCTGTTACTGATGAGCTAGCTGCCCCGCGTTGAGTGAAATTTTAGTGGAGCTCGCCTCGAAACTCCCTCTGGTCACGTAAAAGTAACACTAGACCGTTCTATGGACAGCGTGAAATGTTGCGTCTAGGTTAAGCAGCCATCAGCCGCCAGGCCGCGACGAGGTACCCGTCGCTGCGCCGACGCAGCGCGGCGCCGCAGCTCATGACGAGGAAGTGGTACGACGTGCGAGGAACACGCGTGGTAGCGGCCGGGATCGCCCTGGTGCTCGGCCTCACCGCCTGCGGCGGTGGAGGCGACGGCGAGAAGGCGGGCGTGGCGGCCGTTCCGAACGACCCCGCCAAGGTGACCGGCACGATCACGGTGCTGACGAACCGCACCGACCAGGTGCAGGACGGCACGACGGAGAAATACGCCGCGGAGTTCAACAAGGTCTATCCCAACGTGACGGTGAAGTTCCAGGGACTCACCGACTACGAGGGCGACGTGAAGATCCGCATGAACAGCAAGAACTACGGGGACGTCCTGTTGATCCCCAACTCGGTACCGCTCAGCCAGTACCCGTCGTTCTTCTCCCCCCTCGGCCCGGTCTCGGAGCTGTCCGGGAAGTACGACTTCACCGACCGGGCCACGGTCGGCGGCCAGGTTTACGGCATCGCCAACATCGGCACCGCCAACGGCTTCGTCTACAACAAGGCCGTGTGGGAGCGGGCCGGCGTCACCGGCTGGCCGAAGACGCCCCAGGAGTTCGTCGACGCGTTGAAAGCGATCGGGGAGAAGACGGACGCGACGCCGTACTACACCAACTACCACGACGGGTGGCCGCTGACCAACTGGGGCAACGCGCTCGGCTCGCCGAGCTGCGACCCGGCCGCCAACGACAAACTCGCCGAGACCAAGGAGCCCTGGGCGCCCGGCCAGGACCTGAACGTCGTCGACACGCTGCTGCACGACATCGTCAGGAACAAGCTCTCCGAGGAGGACCCGAACACCACCAACTGGGAGAACTCCAAGAACCTGATCGGCACCGGCAAGGTGGCGACGATGTGGCTCGGCTCCTGGGCCGTGGTGCAAATGAAGGAGGCCGCTCAGAAGGCCGGCGGCGATCCCGACGACATCGGCTTCATGCCGTTCCCCGCCCAGGTCGACGGCACCTTCTGCAGCGTGGTCCGGCCCGACTACCAGTACGCGGTCAACGTCAACAGCCAGGCAAAGGAGGCGGCCCGCGCCTGGATCGAGTGGTTCGTCAACTCGTCCGGGGACGCTCAGAAGTCCCTGTCGATCTCGTCGGTCAAGGGCTCGCCGCTGCCGGAGAGCCTCCAGCCCTTCCAGGAGGCCAAGGTCAAGTTCGTCCACATGGGCTTCGCGAAGAACGCCCTGGTCAACGACATCGACAAGGCCTCGGAGGTCGGCCTGAACGCCCAGGAGTACCGCCAGCGCATCGTCGACGTCGCCCGCGGGGCGGCCGAGGGCGACCTCGGCGGCGTCTTCGCGGACCTCAACATGAGGTGGTCCGACGCTCAGGCGACGATCGGCTGACGACGATCGGCTGACACCGGCCGGGCACCGGGCGCGAGGCGGCCGTCACCCAGGCGGCCGCCCCGCGCCCGCGCGGCCCCACCGCGCGAGAAGAGGCGGCGGCTCTCCCCCGCGCACGCATCCCCCACCCGCGCGAGAAGAGACGACACCCCTCCTCACGCATCCCCCACCCGCACGAGGAGAGACGACGCCCCTCCCCGCGCGCACGCCCCCGCCGAACAACGAGAGGCGGCACCGGCTCGACACGCGGAGCCTCTCCGAGAGAAGGAACAGATGTCCGCATTCCGTGTCGCGGGGCCCGGCGTCCCGCACCAGGAACCGCAGGCCGCGCCCCCTCACCACCGGCGCCGGCCATCCGCCCAGCGGCAGCGCGCGGCCGGTTCGCAACGGTGGTACACCCCCTGGCCGTACCTGCTCGCCCCCCTGGCACTGCTGGTGCTGTTCACGTACGTCCCCGTCGCGGACATGTTCGTCTACAGCCTCACCGACTGGGACGGCCTCAGCCCGGTCAGGAACTTCGTGGGGGCCGACAATTACGTCGACCTGTTCACCAGGCCCCGGTTCTTCCAGGTCCTCACCGTCAGCCTGTTCTATCTGGCGGGCTCCGCGGTCCAGATGGTCGTGGCGCTGTACTTCGCCACCGTCCTGAGCTTCGACATACGGCTGCGGAACCTCTTCAAGGGGATCCTCTTCTTCCCCTACCTCGTCAACGGCGTGGCCATCGGCTTCGTCTTCCTCTACTTCTTCCAGCCCGGCGGCACCCTGGACACCGTGCTGGGCGCGTTCGGAGTGGAGCCGCGCCTGTGGCTCGGTGATCCCGACCTGGTCAACACCTCGCTGGCCGGCGTCTCGGTGTGGCGCTTCATGGGCCTGAACCTGGTGCTGTTCATCGGGGCCATCCAGTCGATCCCCCCGCAGCTGTACGAGGCGGCCTCGCTCGACGGCGCGAGCCGGTGGCAGCAGTTCAGGTTCATCATCGCGCCCAGCATCAAGCCCATCATCAGCCTGAGCGCCATCCTGGCGATCTCCGGCGCCCTGTCGGTCTTCGAGATCCCCTTCATCATGACCGGGGGCTCCAACAACAGCGAGACGTTCGTCATCCAGACGATCAAGTTCGCCTTCAACTTCAACAAGGTCGGCCTCGCCTCGGCGGCCGCGGTCGTGCTCCTGGCGATCGTCCTGCTGGTGACCTGGCTCCAGCGCCTGCTGGTTCCCGACGAGAGGGTGGAACAGTCGTGAGGACGATGACCGGTCCCACCGGTACCGCCACCGCGCACGGCCGCCGCCGTGGCACCTCCGCGCGCCGTGGCGCTCCCCCGCGAGGTGGCCGCCACGACGCTCCCGTACGCAAGACGGCGGCGCGTCTTCTCATGTACCTGTCACTGGTCCTGGCCTGCGCGGTGGTGGTCGTCCCGCTGGCGGCGGTCCTCCTCACCTCGCTGCGGACCGCCGGGGAGATGGCCGCCAGCGAGAACCCGCTCGCGGCGCCCGGCGACTGGTTCAACCTGGACAACTACCGCATCGCCTTCACCGACGGTCAGATGCCGCAGGCGCTGTGGAACACCGCCTTCATCCTGTTCTTCTCGCTTCTCGGAACGGTCCTCGTCGGCTCGATGACCGCCTACGCGGTCGACCGCTTCCAGTTCCGGTTCAAGAGGGTCGTGATGGCCCTCTTCCTGGTCGCCGCCCTCGTCCCCGGCGTGACGACGCAGGTCGCCACCTACCAGGTCGTGAACGGCCTGGGGGTGATGGACACGCACTGGGCTCCCATCCTCCTCTACATGGGAACCGACATCGTCTCCATCTACATCTTCCTGCAGTTCATCCGGTCGATCCCGACGTCCCTGGACGAGGCGGCCAGGCTGGACGGCGCGACGTCACTCACCATCTACTGGCGCGTCATCATGCCGCTGCTGCGCCCGGCGATCGCCACCGTGGTCATCGTGAAGGGCGTCGCGATCTACAACGACTTCTACATCCCCTTCCTGTACATGCCCTCCGAGGGACTCGGTACGATCTCGACGTCACTGTTCCGGTTCAAGGGGCCGTACGGGGCGCACTGGGAGGTCATCTCCGCGGGCGCCGCGCTCGTCATCCTGCCGAGCCTGATCGTCTTCCTGGCCCTGCAGCGGTTCATCTACAGCGGCCTCGTCTCGGGAGCCACCAAATGACCCCTCCGGCGGTGACCGACCGGCGCACCGCGCACATCGCGTGGCGCCACCACGGCGACACCGATGTCCCTCCCGCGCTGCTGCTCCTGCACGGGTTCACCGACTCCGCCGCCTGCTGGGAGCCGCTCGTCCCCGCCCTGGCCGACATCGTCGGCGGCGTCGGCGGCGTCATCGCCACCGACGCGCGCGGGCACGGCGGCTCCGGCCTTCCCGAGGGACCCGTCGGGCCACGGCAGCACGCCGCCGACCAGGCGCTCGTCCTCGACGATCTCGGCGTCACCGAGCCGGTCGTCGTCGTCGGGCACTCCATGGGCGCGCTCACCGCCGTCACGCTGGCGGCCACCCGGCCGGAGCTGGTGGCCGCGCTGGTCCTGGAGGACCCGCCGCCGCACGGAATGGACGGCCGGCCGCGCGGCGTCCCGGCCTGGCTCACCGAGCTGCTGGCCCTGGACCTCGCCGGGCGCCTCGCGTACGCCCGCGAGCACGACCCCGCCTGGAGCGAGGCGGAGCTGCCGCCGTGGGCCCTCAGCAAGGGGCAGGTCGACCCGCGCTACTGCGAACGGGACGTCCCCCTCCTCGACCCCCTCCACGACCTGGCACCGGACGTGCGCTGCGACACGCTGCTCCTGTACGGCGACGCCGACCGCGGCGGGATGGTCACCGACGCCGACGCGGACACGTTCCGGGAGGCGGCGGCCGGCACCGTGACGACGGTCCGCGTGCCCGGCGCCGGGCACAACGTCCGCCGCGACACCGCCGGCGCGTACCTCCACGCCGTACGCGCCTTTCTGGACGCCGTACGCTCGCGGTGAGCGCGGTGAGCGGAACGTTCAGGGAAGGACCGAGAGGCCGGACTGGGCGACGATGGCCTGGAGCGCGGCGACGTGGGCGGCGTAGGCCTCGCGGCCCTCGCGGGTGAGGCTGAACCACGTCCTCGGGCGCTTGCCGACGTGCCCCTTGCGGATCCTCACGTAACCGGCCGCCTCCAGGGCGCTCGCGTGCTTGGACAGCACCGAGTCGCTGACGCCCAGGTTGTCGCGGACGAAGGCGAACTCGGCCTCGTCGGCGGCGGCCAGCAGCGAGACGATCTGCAGCCGGGTCGGCGCGTGGATCGCCGGGTCGAGTCGCGGCGTCACCACCTCGCCGCCTCCGCCCGCCTCGCGGTCCGCCCGGACATCCACCGGGCCAGCAGGGGTGAGGTGACCGCCACGATCGCGGTCATGATCACCCCCATGAGGGTACGGGGGTAGGCGAGGCCCACCCCCGTGAACCACAGCACCAGCGGGATGGACGCGAGACCGGTGACGACCATCCAGGCGGTGAAGCCGACCCATGCCCAGGGGTCCACCACCGAGGAGTGCGGGCGCAGCTTCGCGTTCTTGACGTCTCTCACGAACTTGAGGACGGCGAGGACGAGACCGGCCGTCATGGCGGGCACGGCGACCAGGAGCCACCAGGTGGGCGGGATCTCGGTGGCGAACTGTATGCCGGTGACGAAGGCCCAGACCGCCACCGGATACCAGGCGGGGAACATCGGCGGTGCCGCGCGCAGCACCCTGCGCTGCGTCTCGCGAACCTGGTCCAGCGTCCGCGCGGCCTCTTCGGGGGTGATGTCCATGCCTGCTCCTTCAATTTTCCTATCTGGAAAGTACTTTCTCCTTTCCATACCGTCAAGTACTTTCCACAATCGGTCTCAACGGCCGCCGGCTCATCCCGCCCGGACGGCCGAGCAGGCGTCGTACGCGGGAAGGCGCAGCACGAAGCACGCGCCCCGCTCGCTGTCCTCGACGGTCAGCGTGCCCTCGTGGGCCACGGCGATCTCCCTCGCGATCGCCAGCCCCAGCCCGGTCCCTCCCGCCTCCCGGTTGCGCGCGGTGTCCAGCCGGGTGAAGCGGTCGAAGACCATTTCCCGCTGCCCGGCGGGGATCCCGGCGCCGTCGTCGGCGACCGCCATCACCACCGACGCCCCTTCGACCCGGACGCTCACGGTGATCCGCGAGGCGGCGTGGCGCTCGGCGTTGTCGAGCAGGTTGCACAGCACCCGGGCGATCCGTAGCCGGTCGCAGTCGACACAGGCGCTCTCCGCCAGATCCTCGACGATCTTCTTCCGGTACGTCCGGCGCTCCAGCTCGGCCTCGACCAGCCGGCACAGATCGGTCGGAACGCGGTGCAGGGAGGTGCGCGCGTCCAGGCGGGCCAGGGTGAGCAGGTCGGCCGCGGTCATCTGGAGCAGGTCCACCCCGGCGAGCACGGCACGGGTCATCTTGGGCCAGTCGGTGTCCCGCGGGTACAGCAGCGCCTCCTCCAGGTGGGTGCGCATGGAGGTGATGGGGGTGCGCAGCTCGTGGGAGGCGTCCGCGGTGAAGCGCCGCAGCCGGGTATAAGCGGTTTCGAGGCGGTCCAGGGTGTCGTTCACGGTCTCCGCCAGGAGTTTGATCTCCTGGTAGTCCGAGGCGACCGGGACCCGCCGGTCGAGGTCGGTGAGGGTGATCCCGGCGAGTTCGGCCCGGATGGCGTTCACCGGGGCCATGGCCCTGGTGAGGTCCCGGAAGGACCGCGCGGTCATCGTGGCGGTCACCGCCAGGGACGCGCCGACGACGAACAGCAGGTCCGCGGTCGTGCCGTACCAGGGCACCCGCGGGGCCACCACGTAGAGCAGCCAGACCCCCTGCGGCTGGTAGACCTTGTAGGAGGTGACCGTCATGCAGCCCCTCAGCCCGTGCGGCGGGCACAGCGTCCGGGTGGCGCGCACGTTCCGGTCGTCGGCCCGGAAGGTGGCGATCGGCGGCCCGCCGACGAGTTCCGGGGTCGACGCGGCCACCACGCCGTGGGCGTCCAGCACCTGGATCGCCTCGACGTCACCCCTGGGCAGGACGGGCGGGAGCGGGCCCTGCCGGATGAGGGGGACCACCCGGTTCCAGGCGTCCGTGACGTGAACCTGGGCCAGCTCCGCCTCCCTGTTACCGGCGAACAGCAGGAAGAGCAGGCCGACGCCGACGCACACGCACGCCGCGAGGACCGCGGTCGCCACCGTCCGGCGGGCCCGGAAGGAGGGCAGGGCTCGGTTCAGCACGCCGCTCCCCCACTGGCCGGCCCCTCGCGCGAGCGAAGCCCGCGACACGGGCGGACGGCGGAGCGCGCGCATGCCGCTCCCCCACGCACCAGGCCCTTGAGCGAGGCCGCGGCCGGCGTGGCGCCCCCTTCCCGTCGCGGGCCCGGCGACCGGCGGAGTCCGGCGTCCGGCAGTCCGTCCCGGGCGGGAGTGATGACCGCGTACCGGCCGTGAAGGGACCCGCCGAGCAGCCTTTCACTGGCCATGAACGGAGCATACGTCCGACTTGTCCGATTTGGCTGGGTGTGTCACTACCAGGCAAATCACCCCAAAAGCAATTGCCTAGTTCTCTTCCCGCCCACGCACCGAACCCGGCGCCCCCCCTCCCCCGAGGACACCGGCGTCGCGCCACCCTCCGGCCGTCCTCCGGGCGTCTTCCGGCCGTCTTCCGGTACGGATCAGACGGGCATCAGCAGGAGCGGCCGCCCCGGGACGGGGGAAGCGAGCAGGTGGTCGAGACCGGCCTCGGAGAAGGCGGCGCGCACGTCCTCCTGGCCCTCGGTGAAGTGGCTCCAGCCCTCGACGTGGAGCGGCACGACGTGCCGGGCGTTCAGCAGGCGCGCGGCGACCGCCATCTCGACGGCGTTCAGGGTGAGCCGATCCTCGATCATGGGCGTGCGGACGGCGCCGCCGAACAGCAGCGCGATGTCGACGGCCGGGAACCGCGTGGCGATGAGCTGCACGCACCCCAGCGAGGCGTTGTCCCCGCTGACGTAGACGGTGGGCGACCCGTCGCCGGTGAGCACGAAGCCGATGACCTGGCCGACGATGGGCTCGCATCCCGGCGGGCCGTGCAGGGCGGGGACGGCGGTGACGCGGATCCGGCCGACGTCGTAGTGCTGCCAGGGGTGCATCGGGGTGGCCCCGGTGCGCGCGGCCGCCTCGAACGTGCTCAGGGTCAGCGGCGCGGCGGCCATCGTCCGGCGCCCCAGCCTGTCGAGGTTGTCGGGATGCTGGTCGTGGCTGAGCAGCACCAGGTCCACCCGGCCGACGTCGGCGGGAGACAGGGCGGGACCGGCGGTCTTGGTGAGCGTGAGCGGCCCGGCGGGATAGTCTCCCGGCGGGTCGAAGGTCGGATCGGTGAGGATGCGCAACCCGCCGAGTTCCAGCAGGGCCGTCGGGCCGCCGATCACGGTGACGGTGGTCGTCATGGGCGGCTCCGTTCGCTGCGCGGTCGGGCGTCGTCCGGATCACGCCGACCTGACGGACCGCGAGACGATCTTCGACCGAGCATACCGCCGACGTCCTGGCCTGGCCGGAAGGCCGCCCGGCTCCCGCGTGTCCCGGACATACCGGGCCCGTACGGCCCCAAAACAGCCCCGTGAACGGCGGTGGCCCCGGCCCCGCCGGCCCCGATGACGATCATCGCGGGACCACGGGACCGGGGCCGGGATGCGCACCTGGCCGGTCATGGCCGCCGCCCGGCGGCCATGACCTCCACCCTCACCGCACCGCGCTCGCGGCCCGGGAGGTCGTCAGACGGGCAGCACCCTCAGGGCGGGATAGCGGACCGAGTTCAGATACAGCTTGTCGGTGCCGTGCTCCTTCTCCAGCTCCAGGACGAACCGGTAGCGGTAGAGCCCCGGCCGGGCCTCGCTCATCACCGCCCCGGCCCAGTAGTAGTAGACGGCGGTGTACTTGTCGCGCATCCGGTCGGGAGCGCCGTAGACCTTGAGCTCGGTCATGATCCGGCGTTCGGCGACGTCGTCCTCGTCGCCCTTCTCGATGTCGAGGAAGACGATGTTGTTGATCTTCGGCATCGGGGGCCAGTTGCCGTCCGCGCCGCGGTGCATGTCGATCGGGCGGATGATCCAGTTGACCACCTGCCCCTGCTTGCAGATGGTCTCCAGGTGGTCACTGCCCTGACCGACCCCGCCGACGCTGTTGTCCATCATGTAGAGGCAGCCGTCGAGGGACTGCGTCGCGGCGGCCCTCTCCATGTCGACGAGGGTCACCACGTTCAGCTGGACGGAGTTGAGCTGGCCACGATCGGTGAAGTCCGTGGCCGCGTACGCCTGGGTCATCGGCCTTCCTTCTTTCCCTCGTCGGCGGCACCGGCCAGGGCCGGCCGGGCGGTGGGGCTGAACGGTGTGCTGACGGTGCCGAGCAGGAACGAGAGGCGGTACGGGACCGGCTCGGTGAGATCCTGCTTGACCTCGGCGGTCCAGAACACGATGTCGGTGCCGGGGTAGACCTTCTGGGTGGGCTCGGCGATCCGCGGGTCGATCTCGATGTCGCTGAGGGAGACGTAGGTCTCGCACTCCAGCGGGATCACGTTCCACAGCAGGGTGTCGCCCTTGCGCACCCGGCTGTGCAGCTCGGGGGTGCCGAAACCGGTGGACCCCGCGGCCTTGTTGGTGTCGTAGAAGTAGATGTTGTCGTCCAGGTTCTCCGACGCCAGCGCCGCCACGGGATCGACCACCGCGGTGATCGTCACGGGCCGGGAGGGCCGGCGTTCGGGTTGCTTGCTCCTGGGGGGCATGCGGTTCCTCCGCTCGGGAAAGCTCCGGGTCTGGTCAGCGGGCGGCCGGGACGGCCGGGACGGCCGGGAGGGGGAGCACGCCCACCCCGGCGCCGGTGAACCCGTTCCGCTTCGGGTCGTTGATGATCTTGAGGCTGGACTTGCAGGTCATCTCCACGGACTCCCAGACCAGCTCGTCGTTCCGCTCGACCAGCTCGTGCAGCTGGATGTGCATGGTGTACGAGTAGACGCCGGGCCGGCCCGTGGCCACGGTCGCCGCCCAGTACCAGCCGTCGTAGATCATGTCGGGCGACCCGTACTGGGCCGGATACATGATCTTCTCGGTGACGGCCTCGCCGGTGATGTCGGTGATCACCGGAGCCGGGTAGTTGTACGCGCCGGGGCCGCTCGTGGTCTTGCCGGTGACGTCCAGCAGCTTGGCCGCGGTGAGGCCGCGCCCGCCGCTCGGCTTGCTGGCGCGCTTGCCGATCCGCCGCTGCAGCCGCTTGAGGTCGGCGTCGCTCACGCCGTCGCCGTCGCCGCCGAGCGAGGCCAGCTCGTTCAGCGTGCGCCGGTCGTCGGCGCGCTCCTGCTCGGCCAGGTAGTTGCGCGGCACCGTCGGGGGGATCGACCCCAGCGCCGCGGGCAGCCAGTTCAGCACCTGCTCGGTCGCCTGCGACCCGTCGAGGAAGTGGGTGCCGGGCACGATCGTCACCAGCTGCTCGGTGCCCACCCCTGCCGAGCCGAACAACTTCATGTTGTCGAACCAGTACGTGTTGCCGTCGAGCGACCGAGTCCGCAGCGCGTTCTCGACGTCGAAGAGCACGATGATCCCGTGTTGCTGGGCCATGAAACCGCCTTTCGCAGAACTTCGCAGAACGTGGGTCACACGCGCAGCAGCGCGGGCGAGTCGATGTGCAGCACGCTGTTGGGTCCTTCGTGAAGCCTGACGGAGAGGCGGTACCGGTAGGGGACACCGGGAACCATGTCGTAGGGCACGATGCCCTCCCACAGCAGGAGGTCGTGGTTCTCGAACCCGTTGGAGGCCATGGCGTCGACCGCCGCCCCGTGCGCCGTCTGACCGGCCGGGGCCGAGACGGGCGCGCCGGACAGGAACTCGATGGCCTGGATCTCGACCGGGGTCTGCACGTCCACGTGGATGGGCGTCCACTGGACGACCTGTCCCGGCGCCACCGCCGTGACGAGGTCGGGGGTCCCCTGGTGCTTGCTGCCCGCCGGGCTGTCGTCGACCAGCGAGATGTTGCCGTTGTGCAGCGTCCGATCGGACAACGCCCCCACGGCGTCGACCATCACGACGATGCTGATCCTGGGTTTCACTGATCCTCCCTTGTCGGATGTCATTCGGGCGTGCGGGCCGCCGCGTGCTCAGCCCCGGTCCCTGACCAGCGGCGTCTTGCCCACGGCGGTCCGCTCGATCTGCGGCGAGGAACGGGGCACGAACACCAGCCGGAACTCGTATCCGATCTGCTCGATGGCCGCCGCGTTCGCCTCCCGGTCGTTGAAGAGCGACAGAGAGCTCGGCAGCGACTGGGTGAACAGCCGCCGCGTCCCGCTCGGGCCGAGGGCGTGCTCGACGGCCGCGGCCGTGCCCTCGGCGTCGTCCGCCGCCACCAGCAGGGTCAGGGCCCGCTCCTCGCGGTGGTTGTGGAACTGGACCTCGTGCGCGATCAGGTCCAGGTCGACGCCGGTCGTCGAGCGCAGCCGCCCGCGCAGGGCCGCGTAGGCCAGCGTCGCCGAGTACTGGCTGTCGTTGAGGTGCAGCACGTCGGCGGTGCGCCCGGCGAACTCGAACCGCTCGGTGCGCAGCCCGGACCCGTTCAGGGCGGGGCGGCGGATCATCCGGTCGCCGAGCTTGAGCCGCAGCAGCGGCGTCTCGTCGGCGTGCAGCCGGGTGACGACCAGCTCGCCCTCCTCCCCCTCGGCGACGGCACGGCCGTGCTCGTCCACGATCTCCACCAGGTGCAGCCCCGGCACGGCGGAGAGGGCGGGCGAGGCGTGGTCGAGCTGGAGCCCGACGCACTCGGCCTGGGTCGCGGCGAAGTAGCTGAGGATCGACACGTTGGGGAAGAACGCCTGCAGCTCGTCGCGCTTGCGCTGCGGCAGGGAACCGCTGCCGTACATGGCGACCCGGAAGCTCGCCCTGGCGTGCGGCGACAGGCCCGCGCCCAGCTCGGGCAGGAGCGCGATGCCGGCGGTGATGCCCATCAGCGCCTTGTGGCCCGGGTAGGAGAACATGTGCTCCAGCACCGGCGCGCTCACCGGCCCGGCGCCGATGTAGTTGACCTCCGGGACGTGGGACAGGACGCCGCCGACCATGGTCCCGCTGCTCCACATCTGGTAGTCGGCCAGGGTGGTGAACAGCCAGCGCGGCGCGGGGCCGCGCAGGTAGCGGCCGAGCTGATAGGCGCCCATGAACGCCCCGGCGATGCGGTAGGTGTCGCGCAGCTCCCTCAGGGAGTACACGATCTCCAGGGGCATGCCGTCACCGGTGCCGCCGCTCGCCACCACCTCGAACCCGCCGCGGTCGAGCGGCACGACCATCCCGGCCCGCGCGCCCATGAACATGTCCCGCTGCACGGTCTTGTCCGAGAGGGGGATCTTCTCCCACTCGGACATGTCGGCGGGGAGGTCGTGGATCCCGAAGTAGTGCAGCCGCTCGCGCCACAGCGGGTTGAGCAGGGCGATGCCGACGAGCTGCTGGAGCCGGCGGAACACCAGCGCGTTCTGCAGGTCGAGCGGGGCCTGGCAGTAGGGGACCTCGGTGAGCCGCCCGCACTCCTCCAGTTTCCCGGCGAACGACGGCAACCGGGTGACCTCGTCCACCGAGCGGGGCCGCAGCTCCTCCTCGGGGATCAGCCGTTCCGCCAGCTCCGCCGAGGTGGCGATGTCCAAACCCGTCATGGTCATGAATGACTCCCGTTTCGCTGGTCGTGCCGGGCCGCGGCGCTCGCGCGCAGCACCCGTTGCCCGATGTCCCTGATCTCGGCGATGAGCATGGCCAGGTGGTCGGTGTCGATCAGGTGGTTCATCACCACCACCCGCAGCGCCGCCACCCCGTCGATGTCGACCTTGGAGATGAAGAAGCGCCCGCCACCCCGGATCCGGTTGCGGATCTCCAGCTGCAGCCGGTGCGCGTTCGCCGGCTCCAAGCCCTCCGGCTCGTACCGGAAGCACAGGATGTTGGACTCCGGCTCGTGCGCCACGGCGAAGTCCGGCTCGGCGGCGAGCATCCGGTGCGCCTGCCGGGTCACCTCGCACAGCCGGTCGATCTTCTGCGCGAACAGCGCCGGGCCGTAGACCGACCAGACCGTCCAGAGCGGCATGATCATCGGGCGTTTCGTGCACTCGAAGTTCTTGTCCGCGCTGTCGTAGGCGCTGTAGACGTCCGGTTCCTCGTCGAAGACGTAGCTGGCGCGCTGCCGGAACGCGCCGCGCGCCGCCGTGCCGTCGCGGTAGAAGAGCAGCGTGCACGGCGCCGGCATGAACAGCATCTTGTGGGCGTCCCACGTCAGCGAGTCGGCCTGCTCGATGCCGCGCAGCCTGTCGCGGTGGCGGTCCGACAGCAGCAGGCTCGCCCCGTGCGCCCCGTCCACGTGGAGCCAGAGGTCGTGGCGGCGCGCCACGGCCGCGAGCTCCTCCAGCGGGTCGAAGGCGCCCATCGAGGTCGTCCCGGCCGAGGCCACCAGGCAGAACGGCCGCAGGCCGCGCCGCCGCGCCTCGTCCAGCACCGGACCGGCCAGCTCGGGGCGGATCCGCCCGGCCCGGTCGACCGGGAGCCGGACGATCTGCCGCTCGCCGATGCCGAGCACCCCGGCCGCCCGGGTCACGCTGTAGTGGACGTCGTCGCCGACCACGACGGCCGGGAGGTCCGGCACGCCGCCCGCGCCGCGCGTCCATATCTGCGGGAAGGCGCGGTTGCGGGCGGCCAGCAGCGCGGTCAGGTTGGCCAGGGAGCCCCCCGAGGTCGTCAGCATGGCGAACCGGTCGTGGTCCCAGCCGATGAACCGGTTGAGCTCCTCGGCCATGAGCCGTTCGGCGACGTTGGGGAGCTGCCCGGCCTCGTAGAAGGAGGAGGGCTGGTTGACCACCGAGCCGACCAGGTCGATGAGGCTGGCCAGGGGGACCACGCCGGAGAACTGCCGCCCCATGTAGCCGGGCGAGTAGACCGGGATGCCGGTGCCGGTGTAGAGGTCGACGATCTGGTTCACCCGGTCGGGGTCGAAGTCGGCGACGCGCTGCCGTTCCCGGGTCATCAGCCCCCGCGCGGTCTTCAGCAGCACCGCCGGGTCGAGGAGGTCGAGCCCCCGGACCGACCGGTCGCCCAGATACGTCGTCAGGCGGCTGACGATGCCCACGGCACCGTCGTGGAAATGCTCGGGGTCGAATGCCGCGGTGAGGCCCGGCGTGGGTGACCGGAAGCCCGTCGGCTCTGGAAAGGGACTCTGGACATCGGAAAGCGAACTCGTCACGGAGGAGGCTCCAAACGATCCGGCGTCGAGAACACCCATGTGCTCGCACCTGGCCAGGAATTCAGGCATGGTGAATTGAAATCCTGGTCGATCACATGAGGGTTCCCGCTAATAAATTCTCGATCTGCGGTGATGCGTCGAGCGAGAAAAAGGCCCCCGGAATCCGGGGACACGAGGCTGCATTCGTGCCGTCGCCGGGCCGTTCCAGCCGCTTGGAACGGTCCAACTCCGGGGAGGAATGTCTGTCGGCAATAGTGGGAGATGAAACGAGAGGGCCTCGCCGCCCCTGTTCACGACCTGCTCATGCGGTTCTTCGTCAATCCGGCGACGATCAGGATCTGGAGGAGATCCGCGGCGGGCGAATCACCGTTGATTCGACCTGAATTTCACCCGCCTTATACGCTGGCACGCCCGTCATGTATGCGACCTAACCATTGATGCCGGGAAGGGCGCAAGACCTCGGATGCAGGTGGGGTGGCAGATTCCGGCCACGGCGACTCGCCCGTGACGATCAGGACGGGAAGACACCCGGCAGGGCCCGACCGTTTCGGATTTTGTGCGTTTTTATCAGGAATTAGAATTCGGCTCGGCATTTGCTCATCGAGAACGGCCACGGCCCGTCGCCACCCTGCCGCCCGGCCGGCGACGGGCCGACGACGGGCCGACGACGAGCCACGGGCGGTCCGGCTCCGGCGTTTGCGGGATCGGTGTCCGACCTTGATCGGCCGGAGGTGTTGTCCCGCGCTCTCCGGCTGGGCTAGACAGGTCGCATGACAGAGACGCCCTCAGCCGGACACCCCCTTCCGCAGGTCGCCGATCGGCGGACCTGGCAGGCGAGGATCGACGAACTCCGGGTCAGGGAGAAGGCCCACACCAGAGCCGGGGACGCGCTGGCCGCCGAACGCCGCCGGCTGCCGATGGTCGAGGTCGATCCGCGGACCCCGCTGATCGGGGCCGACGGCCCGGTACCGTTGATCGACGTCTTCGGCGGCCGGTCCCAGCTGATCGCCTACTTCCAGATGTGGCACACCGGCATGCCCGCGGCGGAGCAGTGCGAGGGCTGCACCTTCTCCACGGCCCACATCGACGAGCTGTCCTACCTGCACTCGCGGGACGTCGGCTACGCGACCTTCTGCCAGGGACCGTACGAGGAGAGCTCGCGCTACCGCGACTTCATGGGCTGGACGGTCCCGTGGTACTCGGTGCCGCAGGACTCGGTGGACCGGCTGGTCGCGGGCCGCTACTTCGGCATCCTGGTCGCCTATCTCCGCGACGACGACAAGGTCTACGAGACCTACTGGACCACCGGCCGTGGCAACGAGACGATGGCGCCGTCGTACGGACTGCTGGATCTGACCGTCCACGGCCGGAAGGAGTTCTGGGAGGACTCTCCGGAGGGCTGGCCGCAGCACTGGGACTCCAGGGGCGACCAGTTCCGGCTGGACGGCCGCCCGACCGCCCAGTGGTCACGGATCAAGGCCGGACACGACGACGACCTCGGCACCTCCTCTCCTGACCACCCTCGCCCGCACTGCCACTGAGCGAGCGCCCGGGAACCCGGCAGGCGCGTGGTCACCGGCGATGGAGTACGGCGTGCGGTGGATCGGCGGGAAGCAAGTCGTCGCCGCCGGT
Source organism: Streptosporangium sp. NPDC002721 (assembly GCF_042888905.1). Taxonomy (NCBI): domain Bacteria; kingdom Bacillati; phylum Actinomycetota; class Actinomycetes; order Streptosporangiales; family Streptosporangiaceae; genus Streptosporangium; species Streptosporangium sp. NPDC002721. The sequence continues at coordinate 4,096 of NZ_JBIAQI010000023.1, read as the reverse complement.
GTGAAGGGGCGGCCGGGTCCGGACCTCATGGGGCGAGCGTCTCGCGTATGCCGTAGCGGGCGAAGCGGGCGCCTGTCGCGAAGGCCCAGTAGCGGTCGCCGTAGGACCAGTGCCACCACTCGGTGGGGTAGTTGACGAAGCCGCCGGATCTCAGGGCGGCGCCCAGGATGTCGCGGTTGCGCCGGGCCTCGGGGGAGATCTCGGGAAAGGCGGTGTAGCACGCCTCGTCGTTCTCCGGCGGCGTGGCGTTGACCTGCGTACCCATCGGGAGTTCGACGCCTGAGACGGTGCACAGGGTCAGGTCCACCGCGCCTCCGGTGACGTGCGGGGCCACCTCGGGCGGGGAGACGTACCTGCTGGCCTCCACGTACGCCCGCCGGTCGTCCCAGCCGGGGTGGGCCGTCAGGTGCGCGGCCACGGATTCGGTGAAGTACCGGTACTGCAGGGCCGCCGGGCGGAATCCCTCCACGACGAGCAGGCGCAGGCTGCGGGGGAGCATGGTCTGCGCGGCGACCAGGCGGTCGGCCACGCTCAGCCGCACGTGTGCGAACGCGCCTTCCGGGTCGGCGAGGCGCTGGTCGACCCGGAAGGCCTCCATGGTGCGCAGGTCCACCAGGGGCTCGTCGCACTCCTTCACCGGCACCTCGGCGATCCGCAGGTCCGACAGGAGCACGATCTCTCGCATCGGAGACCTCCGTGATGTTACAAAAACGCTCGATCTGAGACGCCGGGGCCATGATTCAGCGGAGCGCTTCAAGAACGCTGTAACCGTCGTCGGATCAGCCGCCGGCTTCGCGGTACTCCCGTGCCTCGTGCGTCCGGAAGAGCTCGAGCGCCTCGGTCATGGCCGCCTTGGCGGCGACGTCGTCGCCGAGCGCCTCGTGCACCCGGGCCAGGTCGCGCAGCGTACGCGCGCGGAACAGGACGGCGCGCAGCTCCTCCCAGAGCGTCAGCGACTCCGTGAACCGGCTCTGGGCCCGGTAGAGCCTTCCCTCGGCCAGGTCCAGCTCGCCGATCGTGCGCAGGGTGCACGCCTCGCCCCAGCGGTCGCTGAGGGTCCGGGTCACCGCGAGCGCCCCCTCCAGGGCGCGGCGTGCCGCGTCGAACCGGCCGAGCCGTATCCCGACCTTGGCGAGGGTACGTGCGCAGTACGCCTCCATCAGCCGGTCGCCCAGCTCACGGAAGATCGCCAGGGCGCGCTCGCACAGCTCCTCCGCCGGCCGCAGCTCGCCCAGGGCCCGGTGGTAGAGGGACATGGTGCGCAGCGTCAGCCCCTCGCCGCGGCGGCTGCCCGCCTCCCGGTACAGGGACAGCGCGGTGGTCAGGTCGTCCAGGGCCGCCGGATAGTCCCCGCGCTCCAGGTGCACGCTGCCCGCCAGGCGTCTGACGTGCGCGAGGGCCGCCGGGTCGGCGAGGTCGCTCCACCGGCGGCTCGCCCTGTCCAGGAAGTGCAGCGCCTCGGGCAGGTAACCCTGCTCGCGGCAGGCTGCGCCGAGGGCGGCGAGCGTGGCCGCCTCGCCCCGGGCGTCCCCCGCGGAGCGGAACAGCGACAGCGCCTGGCCGAGGTACTCGCGGGACTCCGCGTAGTGGTCGCGCTCGTAGTACAGGTGGCCGAGGCCCGCCAGCAGCGTCGCCTCGCCCAGGACGTTGTCCGTCCGCCGCGCCACCGCCAGGGCGGCCTCGTGCGTACGGTGCCAGGCCGCGAAGGGGTTGTCGAAGACGTACTGGCTGCCCTCGAAGGCCACCGAGGACAGCGCGGACGCCAGGGCCACGGCGATGTCGTCGAGATCCATCGCCGCCGCCAGCTCGACCGCGACGATCAGCGGTTCCTCCTCGGCGCGGAACCAGCCGTGCGGATCGGCCAGCGCCGTGCGCGCCACCTCCGGCTCCATCGGCCGCACCAGGTCGAGGGTCGCGCGCATCGGGATCCCCCCGGTGGGCACGGCCTCGTCGAGCCGTTCGACCAGCCACAGCCATCCGCCGAGCACCCTGCGCACGGCCGCCGTGCGCTCCTCCTCGGTCTCCTCCGTGTACGCGCGCTCGCGGGCGAACAACCGGATCAGGTCATGGAGCCGGTAACGCGGAAGGTCGCCCGCCTCCGTGTCCACCACCCCGATCAGCGAGGTGTCCACGAGGTGGTCCAGCACCTGCTCGGCCTCGTCGAGGCCGGTCTCCAGGGCCGCTCCCACCACCCACACCGGGAAGTGCGGCAGGCCGAACAGGCCGAGGCGGCGCAGCGCGGTCCTGGCCTCGGGAGGGAGCAGGTCGTAGCTGAGCGCGATGCTGGCCCGCACCTCCTGGTCGCCGACGGCCAGCTCGTCCAGCCTGCGCTGCTCGTCGGCCAGCCGATCGGCCAGCCGGGCCACCGACCACTGGCGACGCGAGGCGAGCCGCGCCCCGGCGACGCGCAGCGCGAGCGGCAGGCCGCCGCACTGGCGGACGATCCGCAGCGCCGCCTCCGGGTCGGCGGCGATCCGCTCCGGACCGGCGACCTGGTCGAAGAGCCGCAGGGCGGCCGGTTCGGGTAACAGGCCCAGGTCGAGCAGCGCGGCTCCGGCGAGGCCGGCCAGCCGGTTGCGCGAGGTGACGATCACCCCGCACCCCGGCGCGCCCGGCAGCAGCGGCCGCACCTGCCGCTCGGTGGCGGCGTCCTCCAGCACGACGAGCTTGCGGCGGTCGGCCAGCAGCGACCGGTATCGGGCGGCGCACTCCTCCAGCGTGCCGGGTGGAGGGACACCGGGCGCCAGGTCGCGCAGCAACCGGCCGAGGACCTCCTGCGCGGTGGCGGGCGACTCCGTGGTGCCGCGCAACTCGACGTGGAGCTGGCCGTCGGGATAGAAGGGGGCGAGCTCGTGCGCGGCCCGCAGCGCGAGGGCCGACTTGCCCATCCCGCCCGACCCGAAGATGACACAGATCGGCATGGCATCCGGCCTGATGAGGTGGTCGCGCAGCGACGCGATCTCCTCCTCGCGCGCGGTGAAGTCGGGCGGCGGGGAGGGCAGCTGCCGGGGCACGGGAACCTTCGCCGGGCCCAGCAGCGTGGCGTCGCACCGCAGGATCGATTCGTGCGTCTCCCGCAGCTCCGGCCCCGGTTCGATGCCGAGTTCCTCGATCAGCACCTCCCTTGCCCGCTGGTAGGCCGTGAGCGCGTCCGCCTGCCGGCCGGCACGGTAGAGCGCCACCATGAGGGCACGGCGCAGCCGTTCGCGTACCGGATGGACGGCGACCAGTTCGGTCAGTTCGTCGATCAGGCCCTCTTCCCGGCCCGCCGCCAGGTCGGCAGCGATCCGTTCCTCCGTCACCGTGACCCGCAGCTCCTCCAGCCTGGACGCCTCCGCGCGCAGGTAGCTGTCGCCGATGCCGCCCAGGGCCGGGCCCCGCCACAGCGCCAGGGCCGTCCGGAGGGTGTCGGCCGCCGCCCGGTGGTCGCCGTCGCGCGCCTCGCGCCGCCCGCGGTCGACGAGCCGCTCGAAGACGGCTCTGTCGTGGGCGTCGGGGGGAATCTCGACGGCGTAGCCCATCCGGCGCGACACGATGATCTGCGGCAGGCCCGCGCCCGCGAACGCGCGGCGCAGTGTGGCGACGTAGGTCTGCAGCACCCCGCGGGCGGTCGGCGGCGGGTCGTCCTGCCAGATGGCCTCTATCAGCCGCTCGACGGTGACCACCCGGCCCGCCTCCAGCAGCAGGGCGGCGAGCAGGGTCCGCGGTTTGGCGCCCCCGAGGGGGACCTGCCGCCCGTCGCTCCACACCTCGACCGGACCAAGGAGCCGGAAGTCCACTGGCCCTCCTCGAAATGGCTCTGCCGACTCCTGAAACGTATGGTACGTCGCCTGTTGCGAAAGTAAGCTCGCGCACTTATTTGCTCTGTTGTCCGTAAATGTCATTTCGCGTCGGTGAAAATGGTCGCTGTGATGATTTATCCGATTTTCTCTGGTGGACATGCCGAAGGACCCGGGGGCATCCCGGGTCCTTGACCGGCGTATGTCGCCGCGTTCGTCTCAGGTGGGGTCAGCTGACGGTGTTGGGTTGGGCGGACAGGAGGGTTTGGGACCAGCCGTTGGTGTCGACGGTGCCGTGGCCGGTGATGTCGTCGCCG
>NZ_JBIAQI010000022.1:3267-185823 GCF_042888905.1 Streptosporangium sp. NPDC002721 | reverse complement strand
CGCTGAAACAGCTCCCACAACTCGTCAGGGACCAGTCGCTGAAGGAATGCATCCACGTTGTATCCAACGACTGATCGCCAAATGAGTCACGATCTTAGGCGCCTACTCAGGCTCGCCGAACGGTGAGGACCTTCCCATGTCCCCGTACGGCCTCAGTCCTGAACTCCCACTGAACTTCAGCCGTCCCGCGATCGCCCCTGGTGTAAGAATCGAGACATGGCGGAACTCAACGGGGCACCAGTGACCTCGGAAGCTTTGCAAGCACTGGCCCTCATCAACTATGGCCACTTCACGTCTATGCGTGTTCAGGATCAGCAGGTAAGGGGCTTTTCCCACCATATAGACCGTCTCGCGAACGACTGTCAACTTTTATTCAACACGAGCTTGGACAGGGAGCGAGTACGCGAATTCGTTCGACATGCCGTCAGGGAAGAGCGCGGGGCATTCGTCGTTCGAGTGACCATTTTTGACCCCGCTCTTGAGCTTGGCCACCCCACGTCTTCGGCGGAACCGAGCGTACTCATCACCACACGACCGGCTATGCCGTTGCCCCCTTCTCCGATTCGCGTGCAAACGGTCAGCTATCGGCGTGACCTGCCCGAGGTGAAGCACGTTGGATTGCTAGGGCCGGTATGGCATCGACGGCAAGTTCAGATGCATGGATACGACGACGCTCTTTTTATCGACAATGCCTCTTTCGTGTCCGAGGGAGCAACGTGGAACATCGGATTCTTCGACGGAGAGCGAGTCATCTGGCCAAACGCCGAAGTACTCCCAGGGGTGACGATGAGGCTACTGAACCAGGTTCACGATAATACGATAACCGCACCGGTCAATATCCGTGACGTCCCCGTCATGCAGGCTGCGTTCGCCACGAACACAACAATAGGCGTACGAGCAATCAGCGCCATCGACAGAATAAAGCTGACTGACAACCATCCCATTTTCGAGACCCTCCGGAAAGAGTACGAGGAAATCCCGCCGGAACAACTGTAGGGAGGCAAAAGTGATTCCGATAGTTCAGATATGGTCCGGCGTAGAGATACGAGCCCTCCGGGAGGCGAAGCGGATGAGCATCCGCGCGTTCGCCGCACACCTCGGAGTGAGTGAGCGCATGGTGTCGAAGTGGGAGGCAGGGGGCGAGGGCATCCATCCCCGCCCGGTCAACCAGGCCGCTCTTGATTCATCGCTGGCCGCCTCAAGCTCCGACGTCCAGGCAAGGTTTTCCAGCCTCATCACCACCCCCGGCATGCAAACATCCGGCGAGGCTACAGACGTGATGTCTCCCGGCTCAGAGCCCCCTCTGCCCATCGGTCAGCACCAGGTGCGCCACCCCATTGACGGTAAACTGATGACGCTTATTGACGCCGGGGTCCATCTCCATGGTCCCGCTAATGAGCCGATCTACCTTCCAGCATTTTACAGCGACGTATTTCCTACGACCAACGCTGATTATGCGCGCTTCATAACGGCCACCGAACACAGAAAACCCCAGCATTGGGGAAGCAACGGCGGACCTTCAGACGAGATCTTTGATCACCCGGTTGTGTTCGTCACATGGAATGATGCGTCCGCCTATGCGGAATGGACAGCTAAAACCCTGCCGACCAGCCAGCAATGGGAGAAAGTCGCACGAGGCGTCCGAGGAGATGTCTATCCGTGGGGAAATCAACTCACCCCCGCAAAGTGCAACGTCCGTGAAGCAGGGATCAACAAGACCACGCCGGTAAACCGCTACCACAGCGGCGCCAGCCCGTACGGCGTTTATGACATGTGCGGCAATGCCTGGGAATGGTTGTCCACCAGCTCCAGCCAGGACCGATGCGAACTCAAGGGCAGCGCTTTCACAAGCCCCTTCGTTAGAGCCACTCCATCCACATTTAATGATGCGTCGATTGACATGATGGATGATGACACTGGCTTTCGATGTGTTACGCCCGCCGAAACAATGCGTGCTCTACTGAAGATGACCAGGTAATCCCCGCCGTTGTGTTTGAGGCCTCCAGTGAGAAGCTCCGCACCGGGGTGATCGACAGCGCGGGTTCACGTGGTGGAGCGGTCGATGCCCGCTTGACAATCCTGTCCGCGTCACTCCGGGTAGAGCCTGGCAGCCTGGTGGCGGGTGGGACGAACCGGTTGAAGTCGGCGGTCGTAGGGTGGAGCCCGAGGTCTTGGAGATCTGGAGGTTTGTCATGGAGTACGTGCGCCTGGGGTCCACCGGGATGAAGGTGTCGAGGGTCTGCCTCGGCATGATGAGCTACGGCGACCCCGCCAAGTGGGGCGAGTGGGTGCTGGACGAGGCCGCCTCCGAGCCGATCGTGCGCCGGGCCGCCGACGCGGGGGTGACGTTCTTCGACACCGCCGACGTCTACTCCTTCGGCGCCAGTGAGGAGGTCACCGGCCGGCTGCTCGCGAAGATCTTTCCCAGCAGGGACGACTACGTGCTGGCCACCAAGGTGTTCATGCCGATGGGCAAGAGCGTCAACTCCGGCGGCCTGTCACGCAAGCACATCCACTCCGCGATCGACGCCTCGCTGCGCCGCCTGGGCACCGACTACGTGGACCTCTACCAGATCCACCGCTGGGACCCCGACACGCCGATCGAGGAGACCATGCAGGCCCTGCACGACGTCGTACGCTCCGGCAAGGCCCGCTACCTCGGCGCCTCCAGCATGTACGCCTGGCAGTTCGCCAAGGCCCAGCACGTCGCCGAGACCCACGGCTGGACAAAGTTCGTATCGATGCAAAATCACTACAATCTGCTCTACAGAGAGGAAGAGCGGGAGATGAATCCGCTCTGCCTCGACCAGGGGGTCGGCCTGATCCCGTGGAGCCCGTTGGCCAGGGGGCTGCTGGCCCGTGCCGGATCCGAGGAGAAGACCGTCCGGGCGGGCAGCGACCCGCGCATCGACTCCCTGTACGACGACGCCGACAACGACCGCCTCATTCTCGACCGGGTCGCCCAGGTGGCGAGGGAACGCGAGGTCGCCCCCGCGCGGGTGGCGCTGTCGTGGCTGCTCCACCAGCCCGGCCTGTCGGCCCCGATCGTGGGCGCGACCAGGAACGAGCACGTGGACGACGCGGTCGCCGCGGTGGACCTGTCCCTCACCGAGAAGGAACTCGCCTTCCTCGCCGAGCCGTACCGCCCCCGGCCCGTCAGGCAGTGACCTCGCCGCCCCGGCCCCGCTTCGGCGGGGCGTGAGGCGCGTGCGACGTACGCGGCCCCCGTGCGCGGACGCCTTCCGGGGGCTCAGGTGCCCGAGGCGGCGATCACCTCGGAGACCAGGCGCGGGGAGGTGATCAGGCGGCTGTACTCGGGCTGGCGCAGTTCCCCGCCCATGAACGGGTGGGGGTTGCGGTGCACGGCGGGGCTGGGCGCGTCGACGAGGGCGGCGAAGTGGATCTCGGAGGCTCCGGTCGCCTCGACCACGCGCTGCACGTTGCGGGGTGTGATGCCGCCGCCGGGCATGACGATCAGGTCGTCGCCCGCCCGCTCGACCAGGGAGGCGACGAGCGGCGCGCCCTCCAGGGCGGTGACGTCCTGGCCGGAGGTGAGGACCCGGTCGACGCCCAGGGAGGCGAGGGTGTCCAGGGCGGCGAACGGGTCGGCGGTCATGTCGAAGGCCCGGTGGAAGGTGACCGAGAGGCCCCCGGCCGCGCCGATGAGGCGCTTGGCCACCTCGACGTTCACCTCGCCCGACGGCGTCAGCACGCCGATCACCACGCCCTGCGCGCCCGCGTCCCTGATCGTGGCCACGTCGCGCTCCATCGCCGCGACCTCGTACTCGTCGTAGATGAAGTCGCCACCCCGGGGGCGGACGATCACGTGGACCCGGATCGTCGAGACCGCGGCGAGGGTCGCCTCGACGGTGCCCAGGGTCGGGGTGAGGCCCCCCTCGAAGAGCGCCGAGCACAGCTCGACGCGGTGCGCCCCGGCCTGCTCGGCCGCGAGCGCACCCGCGGTGCTGTCGATGCAGATTTCATAGTTAAGGCTCATTTTTCCTCCAAAGCATGGATTTCACCGACTGGCCGGCCCCCGCCCAGTACCGGGACGGTCGCGAAGTCCGCCGCTCCCGCGACGTCCCCGCCGGCCGCCCTGAGCGCGGCGAGCGCGATCGCGCTCGTGGCCCGCGGGCTCCCGTCGATGACCTTGACGGCCGCCGCGTGCCCGCTGGCGAGCGCGACGACGAGGACCCCCTCGGCCCCGCCCTTGGCCACCGCCCCCGGCAGCGCCCGCATCAGCGAGGTGTTGACGTGCCCGGTCCCGCCGACGTACTCGGGGTGCTCGCGCATCGCGTCGGCGACCGCGCGCTGCGGGGTTCCCGGCTCGGCGACGACCAGGGCCCGTACGGCCCGCGCCAGCCCGGCCAGCGACAGCCCGAACAGCGGGGCGCCGCACCCGTCGACGGCGACGTGGGCCGCCTTCTCCCCCGACAGCTCCTCGGTCACCGCGCGCACCCGCCGCTGCAGGGGGTGGTCGGCGTCCAGGTAGGAGGCGGTCTCCCAGCCGGAGGCGACGGACGCGGCGAGCATCGCGGCGTGCTTGCCCGAGCAGTTCATCCGCTCGCGCGAGGCCCTCAGGCCCGCCCGGATCAGCGTGTGCCGGGTGGCCTCGTCCTCCGGCCAGTCCTCTGGGCAGCCGAGGGCGTCGAAGCCGAGCCCGGCCCCGGCGAGGATGTCGGCGACGAGCCGTACGTGGAACTCCTCGCCGGTGTGGCTGCCGGCGGCGATCGCCAGGCCGGGGCCGCTCAGGTCCGCCCCGGACAGCAGGCAGGCCAGCGACTGGAAGGGCTTGGCCGACGAGCGCGGCAGTACCGGCGCGTCGACCGCTCCCCTGGCGACGGCCACGGTGCCGTCGGGCGCCAGGGCGACGGCGCTGCCGAAGTGCACGCTCTCCACGAATCCGGAGCGCACCACTTCGGCGAGCGGGACGAGTTCAGGCACGGGCGGGTCTCCTTCTGAGGCGGCGGGCCCCCGGGGTGTCGCGGGCGTCGAGGGTACGGGCGAGTTTGGACAACGACGCGTTGACCACCAGATAGATCAGCGCGACGACGATGTAGGTCTGGATGAGCAGGCCGTTGAAGGTCGCCAGCACCTTGCCGCTGTAGAGCAGCTCGGCGTAGCTGACCACGAAGCCCAGCGAGGTGTCCTTCAGCAGGCCGACCGACTGGCTCACGATCGAGGGCAGCACCCGCCGGGCCGCCTGCGGCAGCACGATCAGGCGCATGGTCTGGCCCTGGGTGAGCCCGACCGCGAGACCGGCCTCGCCCTGGCCGCGTTCCACGGACAGGATCCCGGCGCGGAAGATCTCCGCGAACGCCGCGGCGTTCGAGATCGCCAGCGGCACCACGAGCTTCCAGAACAGCGGCAGGTCGAGCCCGTAGCGGGGCAGCGCGAACAGCACGACGTAGACCAGCAGCAGCGCCGGGACGGTCCGCACGACCTCCACGTACGTGGCCGCGGGCAGGCGTACCCACCTGTGCCGTGACAGCCGCCCGAGGGCGAGGGCGAGCCCGGCCGCCATCGCGAGCGCGGCCGAGACGACGGCGGCGAGCGCGGTGGCCCACAGCCCGTTCAGCAGGTAGCGCCACATCGGCCAGGTCGCGTACGGCGACCAGCGGTCGGCGTCGAGCTGGCCGTTGGCGGCGAACTGGCGGACCGCGAGCGCCAGCAGGAGCAGGACCGCGACCGCCCCCACCGCGGTCGCGATCCTTGTCCTGCGCCGGGCACGCGGCCCCGGCTGGTCGAAGAGGAGATTGCTCACCGGACCACCACCAGCCGTCGTTCGAGCCGGCCGGTGACGAAACCGGCGCAGGCGGCGATCAGCGCGTAGGCCAGGCCCGCCCCGACGAAGATCGGGATGGGCTGCGCCTCCGCGAGGTTCACCCTGTTGGCCGCGGCGGTCAGGTCGACGACGCCGACCGCGGCGGCGAGCGAGGTGTTCATCGTCAGCGCGATGAAGATGTTGCCGACCGGCTGGATCACCGTGCGCAGCGCCTGCGGCAGGACCACGTGGCGCAGGGACTGGCCGAAGGTCAGCCCGAGCGCGCGGGCCGCCTCGCCCTGCCCGGCCGAGACCGCGTTGACGCCGGAGCGCAGGGCCTCGGCGATGTAGGCGGCCTCGTAGAGCGCGATGACGATCATGGCCGTCACCAGCAGGTCGGCCTTGAGCCCGATCTCGGGCAGGCCGAAGACGGCGAGCACCAGCAGCACCAGCAGCGGCAGGTTCTGGAAGGTCTCCACGTAGACCGTGCCGATCCCGCGCAGGACGCCGACCGGGCTCACCCGCATGGCGGTGATCACGAGCCCCACGACCGCGGCGCCGGCGAAGGACGCCGCGGTCAGCTGGAGGGTCACCACCAGTCCCTGCCACAGCTCGGGCAGGTGGTCCAGGAGGGCGGACATCAGGACCCCGGCACCGATCCGATCTGCGGCGGGGTGGGAGCCTCGCCCTGCACGACCGTGCCGAGGGAGTTCTTCCAGGTCTTCTGCCAGAGGCCGTCGGCCTGGATCTTCTTCAGCCAGTCGTTGACGAACTTCTTGAACTGGTCGTCACCGTGCTTGAGGCCGATGCCGTACGGGTCCTCGGTGAACGGGCTGCCGACGACCTGGACCGAGGGGTCCTTCTGGGCGTTGGCGACCAGGAGCGTCTCGTCCTGGACGTAGGCGTCGCCGCGCTCCTGCTTGAGGGCCTGCATGCACTCGGGGTCGCTGCCGAAGGTCACGATCTTGGCCTGCGGGGCGAGCTTCTTGATCGCCGAGACGGCCGGGGTGTTGGCTCCGGCGATGACGGTCTTGCCGTTCAGGTCCTCGGGCTTGGTGATGCCCGTGGTGCCCTTCCTGACCGCGAGGCTCAGCCCGGAGGAGTAGTACGGCCCGGCGAAGGCGACCTGCTCGGCCCGCTCCGGGGTGATCGTGTAGGTCTGGAAGACGACGTCCACGGTGCCGTTGGACAGCAGCGCCTCGCGGGTCTCCGAGGCCGAGTTGACGATCTTCACCCTGGGCTCGCCGATGATGTACTTGGCGAGCGCCTTGCCCATGTCGGCGTCGAACCCCTCGACCTCGCCGGTCGTCGGGTTCTGCTGCGACAGCAGCGGCGCGTCGAGCGACCCGCCGACGAGCAGCTCGCCGCGCTGCTTGATCTTCTCCATGGTGGAGCCGGGCAGGATGTCCGCGGCGGCGGCGACCGGCGCCGAGGCGATCAGGTCGTTCCCCTTGGCCTCACCCGGTACGGCCGGGCTTCCCGAATCCGTACCGCCACAGGCCGAGAGGCCGAGCATGGACACAGCGGCGACAGCGACCAGCCGCTTCATGGACACCATCGGGCCCACCATCCTTTTCGATCGATCTGATCAGTGAGTGAGAACTTTGGCCAGGAAGTCCCTGGCCCTGTCTGTCCTGGGAGCCTCGAAGAAGGCGGCGGGCTCGCCCGTCTCGACGATCTGGCCCGCGTCCATGAAGACCACACGGTCGGCGGCCCTGCGGGCGAAGCCCATCTCGTGGGTGACGACGACCATGGTCATGCCGTCGGCGGCGAGCCGGACCATCACGTCCAGCACCTCGCCGACCATCTCCGGGTCGAGCGCCGAGGTGGGCTCGTCGAAGAGCATCACCTTGGGCCGCATGGCCAGCGCGCGGGCGATGGCGGCCCGCTGCTGCTGCCCGCCGGACAGCTGGGCGGGCAGCTTTCCCGCCTGCTCGGCGATGCCGACCCGCTCCAGCAGTTTCCGCGCCGCGGCCTCGGCCTCGGCGCGGCCGTCGCCGCGGACCTTCATCGGCGCGAGCACGATGTTCTCCAGCACGGTCTTGTGCTGGAAGAGGTTGAACGACTGGAACACCATGCCGACGTCGGCCCGGAGCCGGGCCAGCTCGCGGCCCTCCACCGGGGCGGGCACGCCGTCGACGAGGATGTCCCCCGACCCGGCCGTCTCCAGCCGGTTGAGGCAGCGGCACAGCGTCGATTTGCCGGACCCCGAGGGGCCGACGACCACGACGACCTCGCCCCGCGCCACATCAAGGTCGATGTCGCGCAACACGTGATGATCGCCGAACCACTTGTTCAACCCTTTGACCTGAATCATTGCCATCTTCCTTCGAAATCGAAGATAAAGCGGAAGGTAACGGATGATTCTCACGCAAGTCAACACGTTGCCGTAGTAAGTACAGACGTGGTATTCCTCTAGTTCATGTCAGGCAAAGAGCGGCTGCTGGTGCGGGGAGCACAGGGGGACCTTCTGCGTCTCGTCGCCACCGGTCACGCCGAGTCGCGCGCCCAGCTGGCCCGCGTCTCCGGCCTGGCGGCGTCGAGCGTCTCCCTGCGCGTCGAGGAGCTGATCGACACCGGCCTGCTCGTCGAGGAGGGCTCGGGGACCTCCAGCGGCGGGCGGCGGCCCCGGCGGCTGCGGGTCAGCCCGGCCGCCGGCCTGCTCGCGGTGGCCGACCTCGGGGCGCACCACGCCCGCCTCGGCCTGCTCGACCTCAGCGGCGTCCCCCTCGTCGTCGAGGAGCGCGCCTGCGACATAGCGCTCGGCCCCGAGGCGACCCTCGACTGGATGGCCGCCGCGTTCGACGACCTGCTGGCGACCCACGGCCCGGCCGGCGTCCCGCTGCGCGGCGTCGGCACCGGCGTCCCCGGCCCCGTCGACCCCGGCAGCGGCCGGGTGGTCTCCCCCTCGCGCATGCCCGGCTGGAACAACTTCCCCGTCGCCGAGCACCTCGGCGCCCACTACGACCTGCCGGTGCTCGTCGAGAACGACGCCAACCTCCTGGCCGTCGGCGAGGCCCGCTCCTGGCCGGGGTTCGACAACCTCATGGTGCTCAAGGCCGGCAGCGGCATAGGGTGCGGCGTGATCGTCGACGGCCGCCTGCACCGGGGCAGGGGCGCGGCCGGCGACATCAGCCACGTCCGGGTCAGGACCGACTCCTCCACCACCATGTGCTCGTGCGGCCACCCCGACTGCCTGGAGGCCTACGCGAGCGGCGCCGCGCTCATGGACGCCCTGTCCGGGCTCGGCATCGCGACGCGACGCCCCTCCGACGTCGTCGCCCTGGTCGAGGACGGCGTGCCCGAGGCCACCGCCCTGGTCAGGAACGCGGGCCGCCTCATCGGCGAGGTGCTCACCGTCCTGGTCAACTTCATCAACCCCGACGCCATCGTCGTCGGCGGCAGCCTCTCCACCGCCGAGCCGCTGATCTCCGCCATCCGCGCCGCCGTCTACGAGCGCTGCCTGCCCCTGGCCACCCGCGACCTGGAGATCTCCGTGACCCGGGGCGGCCCGGACGCCGCCCTCCTGGGCGCGGGCTCCCTCCTGCTGGACGCCGTCCTCAGCTGAGGGTCCACGGGCGGCAGGTCCTCCCGGACCGGGGGATCACCGACGGTGTGCCCGCCCTCTGAGCGGTACGGGGAAAGCGTTGCGGCTCCCTTGTCCAACGGGACCAAATATGACCTTTTAGCAGGATTTACCACTTATCCCGCCATATCGCCCTATATGTGCATAGACAAGGGAGAGGAAGGTGCTAGCCCCGACCGTGGACCGATCGACGGAGGATTCGATGGTTCGAACAATGATCATTCTGCTGGCCGTCGTCGTGGCCCTGATGTCCGGCACGGCCGGTGCCGCCACCGCCCCCACTCCCAACTCTCTCAGCCAGCAGGACAGGGATTTCCTCATCATGTCGCACCAGGGCAACCTGGCCGAGATCGAGGCGGGCCGGGCCGCCACCCGGAAGGCCGACGACCAGGACGGCGGGAAGGCCGGCCAGGCCGTCCGCGATCTGGGAGAGCACCTCGTCGTCAGCCACATGAGACTCGACAAGATCTTGCAACAGGTGGCCCGGGAACTGGGCGTCGAGCTCCCCGACGGGCCCAGCGCGGCACAGCGCAGGCAGCTCGAAGAGGTGATGGCGCTGAACGGGCGGGAGTTCGACAGGGCCTGGATCAGCATGGAGATCGAGAACCACCGCCAGGCTCTCATCCTCGTGCGGAAGCAGATAGAGAGCGGCTCCGACCCGCAGGTGAGGAAGGTCGCCCTCTACGCCCAGCACGTCGTGCTGGACCACCTGAAGATGTTCCGCGACGCCCAGAAGTCCCTCTTCCCCAGCCCCGCGGCGACCTCCAGCCCTTCGAGCTGAGGCGGGCGGAGATCCAGGCGGCGTACGGGGGCACGGCACGCGTCGTTTCCCGCCGTGCGCGCCACCTCGTAGCCGGCGAAGCCTTCAGACGCGGACCGGCGATAACCGGCGAGAAGCCCGCATTCGAGTCAGCCATGACCGGCGGAACCCTTAAACACGGGTCGGCCTTGACCGGCGGAACCCCGCTCGGATCAGCCGTGACCGGCGGGGCCTCCGGGTCAGGCGAGACCGGTGAAGCCCTCGGGCGGGGCCGTGGAGCCACGTACGACCAGCTCGGTGGCGAGTTCGACGTGATGGGAGTCGACCCGCTCGCCCGCCGCCAGGCGCATGGCCGTGCGCACCGCGACGCCGCCCATCTCCCGCAGCGGCTGGCGGACGGTCGTCAGCGGGGGCGAGGCCATCCGGGCGACCTGGGTGTCGTCGAAGCCGACGATGCTGAGGTCCTCGGGCACGCGCAGCCCCCGCGCCCTGGCCGCCTCCAGCACGCCGAGCGCGATGTCGTCGCAGCCGGTGAAGATCGCCGTGGGGACCTCGGGCAGGTCGAACAGGGCCGCGCCGCCCGTCACCCCCTCCTGGTACTGGAAGTGCCCCTCCCTCACGTACTCCGGGGGGATCCGCGTGCCCGCGGCCTCCATCGCGGCGCGGTAGCCGTGCAGCCGGGCCTGCTCGCAGGCGGCGGTGGCCGGGCCGCCGAGGTAGGCGATCCGGCGGTGGCCGAGCGCGAGCAGGTGCTGCGTCGCGGCCAGGCCCCCGGCGAAGTTCGTCGAGCCGACGCTGGTGACGCCCCTGGTCTGCGGCAGGTTCAGCGGGTCGATCACGACCAGCGGCAGGCGGGCGCGCGACAGGGCGGCGAGCTGCCCGGCGGTCAGGTCGCTGGTGATGGCGATCACGGCCCGCCGCCCGGCCGTGGCCAGGCCGCGGGCCCAGGCCCCGCCGCGGTCGGCGGTCGTGCGGATGCTCACCACGATCGCCGCGTCGAGCTCGGCCCCGGCGCGCACCGCGCCCTGGACGATCTCGGTGGAGTAGGGGTTGAGGTCGGCGTCGAGCTCCACCTCGATCGTGGCCGGCACGGTCGCGTCGTCCCGGTCGCCCCGGCGGCGCTGCGGTGGCGCGACGTAGTCGTGCTGCTCCAGCAGCGACTCCACCAGGGAGCGGGTCACCGGAGAGACGTCACCCCGGCCGTTGAGCACCTTCGACACGGTCGCGATCGACACGCCCGCCGAGGCCGCGACCGTGGCCAGCGTGGCCCGTCTAGGACTGGCCGGCATCTGTTCCTCCCTGCTGTTCGGCGAAAGAGCCCGGTGCCGGTTCCACGTCCACGCGGGTGACCAGTCGCCGCCCCACGCCGACGTGACGCAGCGGGCCGGTCAATCGTATGCGGCCCCGGCAGGGCAGGTCGGACGCCGACGCGCCCACGAACACCTCGACCTCCCCCGGTTCGACGACGCGCCGCAGGTCACGCCCGGTGAACGCGGTCAGGTCCGCGGGCACGGTGAAGGTCACCACGGCGCTCGCGCCGGGCTCCAGGGGGACCCGGGCGAACCCGGTGAGCTGCAGCACCGGCCGGGTCACCTGGGCGACCACGTCGTGCAGGTAGAGCTGGACGACCTCCTCGCCCGCCCGTCCCCCGGTGTTGCGCACCCGCGCCGACACGGTGAACTCCCCGTCGGTGGGCACCTCGGCGTCGCCGATCCTCAGGGAGTCGATCGTGAAGGAGGTGTACGAGGCGCCGTGCCCGAACGGGAACAGCGGGGTCGGGTCGAGGTTGCTGATGCCCTCGCTGTCGGTCCCCAGCGGCGGCTGCAGGTAGGTGCCCGGCTGCCCGCCGGGGCCGCGCGGGATCTGCACCGGCAGCTTCCCGCCGGGCTGCACCCGCCCTGACAGGACCCCGGCGACGGCCGCCCCGCCCTCCTCCCCCGGCATGAACGACTGGACGAGCGCGGCGGCCGCCCTGGACACCTCGCCCAGCGCGTACGGGCGGCCGGAGACGACGACCACCACGACCGGCGTGCCGGTGGCGGCGAGCTCGGTGAGCAGGTCCTCCTGCGCGCCGGGCAGCCGCAGGTCCTCGGCGTCGCAGCCCTCGCCCGAGGTGCCCAGCCCGAACATCCCCGCCAGGTCGCCGACGACGGCCACGCACACGTCGGCCTCCCGGGCCGCCCGCAGCGCGGCGGCGAAGCCGGAGCGGTCGTCGCCCCGCACCTCGCAGCCCGGCTCGTGGACCACCTCGGCGCCGGGCAGCTCGGCCCGCAGCGCGTCGAGCAGGCTGGGCGCGGCCACGCCGAGCCCGAGCCCCGGGTGGCGGGGCAGCACGTGGTTGGGGAAGGCGTAGCAGCCCATGAACGTGCGCGGGTCGTCGGCGCAGGGGCCGACCACGGCCACCCTGCGCGGCTCCGGACGCCCCTCGCCGAGCAGCGGCAGCGTGGTGCCCGCGTCGAGCAGCACGATCGACCGTTCGGCCACCTCCCTGGCCAGTGCCCGGTTGGCCGGGGAGTCGAGGTCCACGGCCCCCGCCCCGGCCACCGACCTCTCCGGTGTCCAGTCCGGGTCCAGCAGCCCGAGTTCCACCTTCTGCGTGAGCAGGCGCCGGGCGGCCCGGTCGACGAGGGACTCCGGCAGCTCGCCCCGGCGCACCCGCCCGGTGAGGTGCGGGCCGAAGCCGAGCGTGTCGGGCAACTCGACGTCGACGCCCGCGGCCAGCGCCCGCGCCCCGGCCTCCTCTGCGTCGGCGGCGACCCGGTGCATCGTCGCCAGGAACGGGATCGCCCAGTAGTCCGACACGACCGTCCCGGTGAAGCCCCACTCGTCGCGCAGCAGGTCGGTGAGCAGCCACGCGTCGGCCGCGGCGGGGACGCCGTCCAGGTCGCAGTAGGAGTTCATCACCGAGCGCGCGCCGCCCTCGACGATGGCGGCCTCGAACGGCGGCAGGATCATGTCCATCAGCTCGCGCCGGCCCATCGGCACCGGGCCGTGGTTGCGGGCCGCCCGGGAGGCGGAGTAGCCGGCGAAGTGCTTGAGCGTGGCGATGACCCCGGCGCCCTCCAGGCCGCGCACGTAGGCCGCGCCGAGCGTCGCGACGAGGTACGGGTCCTCGCCCATGGTCTCCTCGACCCGGCCCCAGCGGTAGTCGCGCACCACGTCCAGCACCGGCGACAGGCCCTGGTGGACGCCCACCGCGCGCATGTCCCGCCCGATGGCGGCGGCCATCCGCTCCACCAGGTCGGGGTCGAACGTCGCGCCCCAGGCGATGGCCGCCGGGTAGACGGTCGCGCCGTAGGTGGTGAAACCGGTCAGGCACTCCTCGTGGACCAGCGCGGGGACGCCGAGCCGGGAGTGCTTGACCACCTCCGACTGCAGGCGCGCCACCTCCGCGGCGCCCTCCGCCGCGGTCACCGGGGCGCTGCCGAAGACACGTGTCAGGTGGCCGAGCCCGTGGCGGACCGCCTCCTCGAACGGCACCGTCCCCGAGGCCGCGAAGAGGTCCTGCAGCGGGGCCACGTTCGCCGTGCCCTCGGCCCCCTCCCCCGGCTCCCCCACCTGATCCGCCTGGTCGGTGCCCATGGTGTTGCCGAGCCACCGGCTGCCGAGCTGGCCGACCTTCTCCTCCAGGGTCATCTCCGCGAGCAGGGCGTCGACCCGCTCGGCCACGGGGAGTGCCGGGTCCTGCCACGGCCGGTGGATCCGGTCCGCCGCGGAGGTCCCATCTAGCGCCGTCATCTGCTCTCCTCAAGAAGATCGCTCCGGCAACTCTTCGAAATATTTCGACGAGTTGCGGTAGTCCTGCCCACATCCTGGCGTACCCGAGGTGACCAGGAAAGTCCCAGATGGGAGCGCCTTGATTCCTTCGCATACCAAGCTCATGCCGAGATGGGATCACCCCTTGACAGGCCGGTAGTAGAAATCTAAATTGACGTGCCACGCGGCCTGTTTCGGAAATGTTTCGACATGCTGGGCTCGGGGGGACGGACGCCCGGCAGCGGAGGTGCCGATCCACGACCGACGGCCACCGTCACCGATGTTTCACCTGAAGTTCCCGCTCAGCCCCGCCCCGGCACTCGACATACGGAGATCAGCGTGGAGTCAACGACACCATCCCGCCGCACCTTCCTCGCCCTGTCCATGGGCATCCCCCTGAGCGCCGCGCTGGCGGCCTGCGGCGGCACGTCCGGCCCCGCCCCGGCGGGCGGCGGCGCGAGCGCCGGAAGCGGCGGGAACGCCGCGAGCAAGGCCAGCTACTGGTTCCTGTCGGTCCAGCCGCAGGAGGGGGTGCGCACCAGGGCCGTGGAGCGGTTCAACAAGGCCAACCCCAGCACGCAGATCGAGTTCACGGCCATGCAGAACGACGCGTACAAGACGAAGATCAAGACGGCGATCGGGGCGGGCCAGGCGCCCACCATCATCTGGGGCTGGGGAGGCGGCACCCTGCGCACGTACGTGCAGGCGGGGCAGGTGGAGGACCTCACCCCGTGGTTCGAGCAGAACCCCGCCATAAAGGACCGGCTGTTCGCCTCCTCCTTCGGGGCGGCCACGATCGACGGCAAGATCTACGCGATGCCGGCCGAGAACATGCAGCCCATCGTCCTGTTCTACAACAAGAAGGTCTTCGATCAGGTCGGAGTGAAGCCCCCGGAGTCGTGGGGCGACATCATGGCCCTGGTCCCCAAGTTCAACGCCGCCGGCATCGCCCCGTTCTCCCTCGGCGGCCAGTCCCGCTGGACGAACATGATGTGGCTGGAGTTCCTCTTCGACCGCATCGGCGGCCCCGAGGTGTTCCAGGCCGTGTTCGACGCCAAGAAGGACGCCTGGTCCCACCCCGCCGCCATCGATGCCCTGACCAAGATCCAGGAACTCGTCAAGGCGGACGGGTTCATCAAGGGCTTCTCCTCGATCACCGCCGACTCCAACGCCGACCAGGCCCTGCTCTACACCGGCAAGGCCGCGATGATGCTGCACGGCGGCTGGACGTACGGCAGCATGTCGACCGACGGCGGCGACTTCGTCTCCGGCGGCCACCTCGGCTACATGAACTTCCCGCCGGTCGAGGGCGGCAAGGGCGACCCCGGCAACACCGTCGGCAACCCCGGCCAGTACCTGTCGATCTCCTCCAAGGCGACCCCCGAGCAGAAGGAGATCGCCAAGAAGTTCTTCGCGACCGCCGTGCTCAACGAGGACGACGTCAAGGAGTGGGCGGGCATCGGCGCGGTGCCGATCGTCAACGGCGCCGAGAGCGCGTTCGCCGGCGCCAAGGACGAGGACTTCCTGAAGTTCGTCTACGGCATCGCCAGCAACGCCAAGTCCTTCGCCCAGTCCTGGGACCAGGCGCTCAGCCCCACCGCGGCCGAGGTGCTGCTCGACAACATCTCCAAGCTGTTCCAGCTGTCGATCACGCCGGAGCAGTTCGTGTCCAACATGAACGCGGTCATCGGCAGTTGAGCGCGCTCGCCACCCCCTCCCGGACAGGGAGGCCGCCGGCCACCAGGCGGAGGGCGCACAGCCGCCTCCTGCCCTGGCTGGCCGTGCCGGCCCTGGTGATCTTCGTCGCCTTCGGGGTCGTTCCGCTGGTCGGGGTCCTGTTTCTCAGCTTCACGTCCTGGGACGGACTCGGCGAGATCCAGATGTCCGGGTTCACCAGCTGGCGGGCCGTGCTCGCCGACCCCGGCCTCCTGCACGCGCTGTGGATAACGCTGCTGGTGATGGTCGCCTCCTGGGCGGTCCAGACGCCGATCAGCATCCTGATCGGGGTGTTCCTGGCCGGACGGCAGCGCTACCGCGCGGTGCTGGCGGTGCTGTACTTCATCCCGCTGCTGCTCAGCCAGGCCGCCATCGCGATCGCCTACAAGGCGCTGCTCGACCCGAACTTCGGGCTCGGCGCCGGGCTGGGCATCGACCTGCTCGTGCAGGACTGGCTCGGCGAGCCCGTCCTCGCCTTCGGTGTCGTGATCTTCGTGGTGTCGTGGCAGTTCGTCCCCTTCCACTCGCTGATCTACCAGGGCGGCGTACGGCAGATCCCGCGCTCCATGTACGAGGCCGCGGAGATAGACGGCGCGGGCCGCGTCCGCAAGTTCTTCAGCATCACGCTGCCGCAGCTCAAGTACACGATCATCACGTCCTCCACCCTGATGGTCGTCGGGTCGCTGACCTTCTTCGACCTGATCTTCGTGCTCACCGCGGGCGGTCCCGGCGACGCCACCCGGGTCCTCGCCCTGGACATGTACAAGCGCGGGTTCCAGGCCAACCTCATGGGACCGGCCAGCGCCATCGCCGTCATCCTCGTCCTCGTGGGCCTCGCCCTCGCGTTGCTCCTGCGCCGGCTCGGCGGCCGCGACGCCAACGCCAGCCAGATGGAAGGGGCCTGACCATGGGCATGACCTGGACGACGGGCCCCAAGACCACGGGATCCAAGACGACGGGGCCCGGGCGGACCGAGACGCTCGGACCGGGACCGCGCGGGCACCGCCGCCGGCCACGGGCGGGCGACGGGCAGCGGACGCGGGCGCTCGGCGAGCGCCCCAACTGGCTCGGCGGGACCGTGAGCTGGCTGTGGCTGCTGATCGTGATCGTGCCGGTCTACTGGATCGTCATCACCAGCTTCAAGGAGCAGAGCAGCTACTACGCCACCAACCCGCTGGCGCCGCCCACCGAGCCGACCCTCGGCAACTACCGGATGGTCGTCGAGTCCGACTTCCCGCTGTACTTCCTCAACAGCCTCATCGTGACCGTCGGCGCGGTCGTGCCGTCGGTCGCGGTCTCCTTCATGGCGGCGTACGCGATCGTCCGGGGCGGCGGCCACCGCTTCCTGCGCTGGGTGAACGCGCTCTTCCTCATGGGGCTGGCCATCCCGCTGCAGGCGACCATCATCCCGATCTACCTGATCATCATCCGGCTGAGCCTCTACGACTCGCTGTCGGCGCTCATCCTGCCGTCCATCGCCTTCGCGATCCCGCTGTCGGTGCTGGTCCTGGCCAACTTCATCCGTGACGTGCCCAAGGAGCTGTTCGAGTCGATGCGGCTGGACGGCGCGGGCGAGCTGGCGACGCTCTGGCGCCTGGCCCTGCCGCTCACCATGCCGGCCGTGGTGACGGTGACGATCTACAACGCGCTGACGATCTGGAACGGGTTCCTGCTGCCGCTGATCCTCACCCAGAGCCCCGACAAGCGCACGCTGCCGCTCGCGCTGTGGACCTTCCAGGGGCAGTACAGCGTGAACGTCCCGGCCGTGCTCGCCTCCGTCGTGCTGACCACGCTGCCCATCCTGCTCCTGTACGTGGTCGGCCGCCGCCAGCTGCTCAGCGGCCTGACGGCCGGTTTCGGCAAGTGACCGGTTCCGACATGTGACGGCGTTCCGCCGCCCGGCGAGCCGGGCGGCGGGTCCGTCACTGCCCGGCCAGGCCGGTGTGGGCGACGCCGCGGATGATCTGGCGCTGGAAGAGCACGAAGACGACGAGCAGCGGCAGGCCGGCCAGGACCACCGAGGCCATGATCTGCGCGTAGCGCACGCCGAAGGTGCCCTGCACGACGTTGGCCAGCCCCACCGGCAGGGTCATCGTGTTCGGGTCGGTGGAGACCAGGAACGGCCAGAGGAAGTTGTTCCAGGTCGTGATGAACGTGAAGATCGCCACCGCGGCGAGCACCGGGCGCGAGAGCGGGAGCACGATGGTGAAGAACACCCGCCAGCGCCCGGCCCCGTCGACGAACGCGGCCTGTTCCAGCTCCGGCGGCACGGCCTGGAAGAACTTGTAGAGGATGTACACGATGACGGGCGCGGCGACCTGCGGCAGGATGACGCCCCACCAGGTGTCGACCAGCCCCAGCGCGACCATCTCGGCGAACAGCGGGGCGATCAGCACCTGCGGGGGGACCATGATCCCCGCGAGGATCGCGGCGA
Source organism: Streptosporangium sp. NPDC002721 (assembly GCF_042888905.1). NCBI lineage: Bacteria > Bacillati > Actinomycetota > Actinomycetes > Streptosporangiales > Streptosporangiaceae > Streptosporangium > Streptosporangium sp. NPDC002721. Next base: position 167,807 of record NZ_JBIAQI010000022.1, on the reverse strand, counting down.
GCAGCACCCGCCGCCCCCGGAAGCGGGTGCGCGCGAAGCCGTACGCCGCCATCGCCGAGAACAGCACGGTCATGAGCGTCACGACGACCGCGGTGACGGTGGAGTTGATCGCCCACTTGACGATGCCGCCGGTGCCCAGGACCAGGCCGTAGGCGTCGAGGGTGACCTCGCTGCCGACCCATCGCAGCGGGACCTGGTTGGTGTCTGCCTCGGGCTTGAGGGAGGTGGCGACGGCCCAGGCGAGGGGCGCGAGCCAGACCACGGCGAGCGCCCCGGTGACGGCGAGCAGGACCAGCTGGCCGGGGCCGAACCGCTTTGTCATCGGAGAGACTCCTCGCGCTTGCGGAACAGCCGCAGCTGCACCAGGGAGACGGCGACGATCAGGATGAAGAGGATGTAGGAGACGGCCGAGGCGTAGCCGACGCGGTATCCCATGAAGCCGATGTCGTACGCGTACTCGATGATCGGGCGGGTGGAGTTCTCCGGGCCCCCGCCGGTCATCAGGTAGATCTGGTCGAAGACCTTCAGCGAGGCGAGCAGCTGCAGCACCACGATGAGGCCGGTGGTGCGGCGGAGCAGCGGCAGCGTGATCGAGCGCAGCTTGTCCCAGGCCGAGGCGCCGTCGATCGAGGCGGCCTCGTAGAGCTGCTCGGGAATGCTCTGCAGCGCGGCCAGATAGAGCAGGAAGTTGAATCCGACCGTCCACCAGACGGTGGTCATCACGACCGACCACATCGCCAGGCCCGGATCGCCCAGCCAGAGGATGTCGGTCCCGAATGTCCCGTTCAGCAGGCCGAAGTCGGGCTGGTAGACCATCTGCTGCCACAGCAGCGAGACCACCGCGGAGGGCAGCAGGAACGGCGCGAAGAACGACAGCCGCCACAGCCAGCGCACGAAGCGCAGGTTGTGCACCAGCAGGGCGAACACCAGTCCCAGGACGACCAGGGGCACGGTGCTCAGCACGGTGAACCGCACGGTGTTCCACAGCGAGCGCCACATCCGGGGATCGGCGAACGCCTCGGTGTAGTTCGCGAAGCCGACGAACCCGTCGCTGGTCCCGGCGATGTTGACACCGGTGAGGCTCATCCTCAGGCCCAGCAGCAGCGGCCAGACCAGGAAGGCCACGTAGACCACGAGGAAGGGCACGACGAACAGCAGCCCGTGCTGGGTCCAGCGGCGTACCACCCCGGTCTCCGCGGCCGGCGAGGCGGTGGCGGGGGCTGCGACGGTGGTCGTCATCGGGGCTCCTCGGGGAAGGGGTTGGGGGCCTCCATCAGCCCGCGCAGCGCGGCCTTGGCCAGGGCCAGGCCCTCCTCGGGCGTGCGCGTTCCGGCGATCACCGGGGAGAACGCCTCACCGAACTCGATCCACAGCCTCGACGCCGACCCGGTGAACCACACCTGCGGGTCGAGCGCCACCTCGGTGATGACCGAGCGGTACTCCGACTGCGGGCTCAGCGACAGGTAGTCCGGCTCCCGCAGCGCGGGGAGGTAGGCGGGGACGTGACCGGCCACCGCCCAGTCGGCGCTGTTCTTGACCAGGTAGGCGATGAACCGGTAGGTCTCCCGCTCGATCCGCGGGTCGCGGTCGCGCTGGTGGGGCACGACGAAGACGTGGCAGTCGGCCTGGGCCGAGGCTCCGCCGAAGACCGAGGGGAAGCGCGCCATGCTGAACGGCGTCCTCGCCAGCTTGAACGTCGTGGTCTCCCAGTCGCCGTTCCACAGGAAGGCCGTGTCCCCGCTCTGGAAGGCGGCGACCGAGGACGCGTAGTCGGTGGTGGGGTCGCACAGTCCCTCCGTGCCCAGCGTGCGCATGAAGGAGAGCGCCTCCAGCGCCTTGGCGTCGTCGATCGTGATCGTGGCGCCGTCGTCCGACAGGAGGGTGCCTCCGCTCTGGGGGTACAGCGACCACCACACCCGCCACGGCCCCACCGTCCCGAGGCCGAGCGCGTCGAAGGCCAGCGGGGGCTTGCCGCCGAGGGCGTCCCTGGCCTTGCGCAGCGACTCCAGCAGCTGGTCGGGCCCCTTGGTCGCCAGCAGCTTGCCGTCGCCGCCGAGCAGTCCGGCCCGGCCGCAGACGTCGGTGTTGTAGTACTGGACCATGGGGTGGGCGTCGAACGGCACCGCGTACAGGACCCCGTCGACGTGGGCGCGTTCCCAGATGGGAGGGCTGAAGTCCTCGGGCCGCAGGCCGTTCTCGGCGAGCAGGTCGAGGTTGATCGGGTCCAGGATCAGGCCGGGACCGATGCCGGGCAGCCTGGCGAGGTGGAAGGTCGCGAGATCGGGGGAACGGCCCCCGGCTCCCGCCATCGCGACCTTGGTGTAGAAGGCCTCGCCCCATTCGAGGACGTTCTCCTCGACGAACAGGCCGGGGTTCTCCCTGGCGAACGCGCCGACCATCTCGTTCATGATGACGCCGTCGCTCGCGCCGAGGAAGTGCCAGTACCTGATGCGGGTCCGGGCGGAGCCCAGGTCCACCGGGAGGGAGCATCCGGAGCCGAGGAGGCCGAGGGCGAGGGCGCCGCCCAGCAGGTTCCTGCGGGTGATCCGGGACGGGACCGACGAGGTCGGCGGGGTCGGCGGAGTGCGGGGTGGGGTCGCTGGAACGTCGTCCACTGCTGCCTCCAGGCGTCTGCGGAAGTCTTTGAGTGTCTCCGGGGGTCTGCGGGTGTTTGCGGGGGGCTGCGGGGAGTGGGACCGGGCGGGGCTACGGGCGGATGAGACGGATCACGTTCCACGAGACGGCGGGCAGCGTGACCCGCAGGGTCCCGCCGTCGAGGCGGGCCTCGGCGTTCGTACGGGGGGCCACCGTGTCCGGGGCGTCGGCGGTGTTGCGGGCGTAGGGGTCGGGACCGGACAGCACCGTGGCCCCCGCGAGCCCCACCGGGCCGAGGGCGCGCAGGTCGGCGGTGAGGGTGAGCGGCCGGTCGGCCGAGCGGTTGACGGCGAACAGCGTGGTGGCGCCGCTCTCCTCGTCGTGGGTGGCGACGGCGTCGAGCGCGGTGACCTCCCCGAACCTCGCGGTCTCGTGCGTCGGCGAGTCGGGCTCGACCCGCAGCACCTGGCCCCTCGCGTACCGGGAGGCCTGGGCGAAGGGGTGGAAGGTGGTCTGCCTCCAGGCCCTGCCGCCCGGCTCGGTCATGATGGGGGCGATGACGTTGACCAGCTGGGCCAGGCAGGCGGACGTCACCCGGTCGCTGTGCCGCAGCAGCGAGATCAGCAGCCCGCCGAAGGTCACCGCGTCGGCCAGGTGGTAGTGGTCCTCCAGCAGCGGCGGGGCCACCGGCCAGTCGCGCGGCGGTTCGGCGTTCTGGAAGCGTGACAGGTACCAGACGTTCCACTCGTCGAACGAGATGTTGATCTTCTTCTTGCTCCTGAGGCGGGCGCCCACGCTGTCGGCCGTCGCCACCACCGCGTCGACGAAGTGGTCCATGTCCGCCGCCGAGGCGAGGAAGCTCACCAGGTCGCCGTCGTGCTCCTCGTAGTAGGCGTGGCAGGAGATGAGGTCCACCACGTCGTAGGTCTCCTCCAGCACCGTGGCCTCCCACGCGCCGAAGGTCGGCATGCTCGAATGGGAGCTCCCGCAGGCCACGAGTTCCAGGTCCGGGTCGATCATGCGCATCGCGCGGGCGGTCCCGGCGGCGAGCCGCCCGTACTCGCGGGCGGTTTTGTGGCCGATCTGCCACGGGCCGTCCATCTCGTTGCCCAGGCACCACATCCGCACGTCGTGCGGCTTCTTCGCGCCGTGGGCGATCCGCAGGTCAGACAGGTGGGTCCCGGACTCGATGTTGCAGTACTCCAGCAGGTCCAGCGCCTCGGCGATGCCCCGGGTGCCGAGGTTGACGGCCATCATCGGCTCCACCCCGGCCTCGCGCGTCCAGGCGACGAACTCGTTCAGGCCGAACTCGTTGGTCTCCGTGCTGTGCCAGGCCAGGTCGAGCCGCCGGGGCCGCCCGGCCCGGGGGCCGACGCCGTCCTCCCAGCGGTGTCCGGACACGAAGTTCCCGCCGGGGTAGCGGACCGTGGTGACGCCCAGCTCGCGGGTGAGCTCCAGCACGTCGCGACGGAAGCCCTCCTCGTCCGCGGTGGGGTGGCCGGGTTCGTAGAGGCCGGTGTAGACGCACCGGCCGAGGTGTTCGACGAATGTACCGAAGGTGCGCCGGCGGACGGGGGCCACCGTGAACGCGGGGTCGAGCGTGAGGTGCGCGGACAGCACGAAGGTCTCCTCAGGTGCGACCCGCGCGGGCTTCCGGCGCGAGATCGCCAGGCTCTTGGATTACCGGGGGGAACGGGCTCGTGGGTTGCCGGGGATTGGGCGGGCTGAGTTGTTAGCGTTAACATCACCAAAGGCCAACCGCTACTTGGCGTGAGTGTTAACGCTCCCATAGAGAGAGTCAAATCACGAAACGGTAACGGCGACGGATTCCCTGCTCATCGCACATGACGTACGACCTGTCGCTTTCATCCGCGCGAACCCCGACCTGCCCCCACGACCGCGAACACGCGACGTGACCGGAACCGGGCCCGCTGCTTTCGCGTTCCGGCGCGGATGAGCGTTTCCGGGCTGATTAAGGAATTCCTTAGGTGGCTGTTGACAGTGTCACCGGCCGGGGGTCCACTGAGCTGCCAAGCACCGGACGAAGGGGTGTCGCATGCAGGTCCCGGCCCCGCTGGAATACGAGCGTGCCACCAGTGTCGACCACGCTCTCGGGCTGCTGGAGCGGCTGGGGAGCTCGGCCCGCCTCCTCGCGGGCGGCCACAGCCTGCTCCCGATGATGAAGCTCCGGCTGGCCAACCCGGAGTACCTGATCGACATCAACGACCTGCACGGCGAGCTGGGCTACATCCGGGTGGAACCCTCCCGGGTCCGCATCGGTGCGATGACCCGCCACCGCGAGCTGCTGGAGTCGGACGCGCTCGCCGGGGCGTTCCCCATCTTCCGCGACGCCGAACGGGTCATCGCCGACCCCGTCGTCCGCAACCGCGGCACCCTGGGCGGCTCGCTGTGCCAGGCCGACCCGTCGGAGGACCTGTCGGCCGTGTGCACCACCCTCGGGGCGAGCTGCGTGATCCGCAACCGGACCGGCGAGCGGGTCGTGACGATGGAGGAGTTCCATCGCGGCCCGTACGAGACGGCGGTCGGGGACGGCGAGATGCTGGTCGAGATCCGCGTCCCGGTCCGGCCGAACGGGTCCAGCGCCTACGAGAAGGTCGAGCGCCGCGCGGGCGACTGGGCGATCGTGTCCGCGGGCGCGGCCGTGTGGCTGGACGGCGAGGTGATCGCCGACGCCCGGGTCGGCCTCGCCGCGGTGGGCCCGAACACGACGGGACTGCCCGCGGTCTCCGAGGCGCTGCGCGGGAGGCGGCCGTCCGAGGACCTCTACGAGCGGGCCGGTGCCCTCGCCGCGGAGAGCTGCGACCCGGTCACCGACATGCGCGGCAGCGCCGACTACAAGCGCCACCTCGCCGGGGAACTCACCAGACGGGCCCTGCGCCGGTCCGTCGCCCGGATCGACGAGAGGATCTGACGTGCAGGTTTCCATGACCGTCAACGGCGAGGAGGTCACCGGGGAGATCGAGGGCCGCCTGCTCCTGGTCCACTTCCTGCGTGACCACCTCGGGCTGACGGGCACCCACTGGGGCTGCGACACGAGCAACTGCGGCACCTGCGTGGTGTGGCTCGACGGCGAGCCCGTCAAGTCGTGCACCGTGCTCGCCGCGTCGGCCGGCGGCCACGAGGTGCGCACGGTGGAGGACCTCGAACGGGACGGCGAGCTCGACCCGGTACAGCGGGGGTTCATGGAGTGTCACGGCCTGCAGTGCGGGTTCTGCACGCCCGGCATGATGATGACCGCGCGGGCCCTGCTCGACCGCAACCCCGACCCCTCCGAGCGGGAGATCCGCGAGGCGATCTCCGGCCAGATCTGCCGCTGCACCGGCTACGCGACCATCGTCCGCTCCGTACGGTGGGCCGCCGTCCACGAGGCCACCCGGAAAACCACCCGGGAAGCCGCTCACGAGGCCGCCGACCAGGCGGACTCGCCGGCGGCCGTCACCACCGGGACCGCGTCATGACCACCGTCGACCAGCGGCCGTCCGCCGAGTTCGAGAACAACGACCAGAAGCCGGTCGGCCACGGCCGGATGCTCCGCAAGGAGGACCCCCGGTTCATCCGGGGCAGGGGCCGATACTGCGACGACGTGCGGCTGCCGGGCATGCTGCACCTGGCGATCCTCCGCTCCCCCGTCGCGCACGCCCGGATCGTGAGCATCGACACCAGCGCGGCCGAGGCGCACCCGAAGGTGAAGGCCGTCGTCACCGGAGCCGCCCTGGCCGAGCTGGGACTGGCCTGGATGCCGACCCTCTCCGGCGACGTGCAGGCCGTGCTGGCGACGGACAAGGTCCGCTTCCAGGGGCAGGAGGTCGCCTTCGTCGTGGCGGAGGACCGCTACGCGGCCCGCGACGCCCTGGAGCTGATCGACGTCGAGTACGACGTCCTCGAACCGGTCGTCGACGTCCGCAGGGCCCTCGACCCCGGCGCGCCCGTGATCCGCGACGACCTGGACGGCAAGGAGAACAACCACGTCTTCGACTGGGAGACCGGCGACGAGGCGGCCACCGAGGCGGTGTTCGCGGCGGCCGACGTCGCCGTCACCCAGGACATCGTGTACCCCCGCGTGCACCCCGCGCCGATGGAGACCTGCGGATCCGTCGCCGACTACGACCGGATCGACGGCAGGCTGACCCTGTGGTCCACGACCCAGGCACCGCACGCCCACCGCACGCTGTACGCCATCGTCGCCGGCCTGCCCGAACACAAGATCCGGATCATCGCGCCGGACATCGGCGGCGGCTTCGGCGGCAAGGTCCCGATCTACCCCGGCTACGTCTGCTCCATCGTGGGGTCGATCGTCACCGGCAAGCCGGTGAAGTGGGTGGAGGACCGCTCGGAGAACCTCGTCAGTACCGGCTTCGCCCGCGACTACATCATGCGCGGCGAGATAGCGGCGACCAGGGACGGGAGGATCCTCGCCGTCCGCACCAACGTGCTCGCCGACCACGGCGCCTTCAACGGCGTCGCGGCGCCGGTGAAGTACCCGGCCGGCTTCTTCGGCGTGTTCACCGGCAGCTACGACCTCCAGGCGGCCTACTGCAAGATGACGGCCGTCCACACGAACAAGGCGCCCGGCGGCGTCGCCTACGCCTGCTCGTTCCGGATCACCGAGGCCGTGTACCTCATCGAGCGCCTGGTCGACTGCCTGGCGTACGAGCTCGGGATGGACCCGGTCGAGCTGCGCGTCAAGAACTTCATCCAGCCCGAGCAGTTCCCGTACCGGACCAAGACCGGCTGGATCTACGACTCGGGCGACTACGAGCCGACCATGCGCAAGGCCATGGAGATCGCCGGTTACGACGAGCTGCGCGCCGAGCAGGCCGAGAGGCGGGCCCGGGGCGAGCTGATGGGGATCGGCGTCTCCTTCTTCACCGAGGCGGTCGGCGCGGGCCCGCGCAAGGACATGGACATCCTGGGGCTGGGCATGGCCGACGGGTGCGAGCTGCGCGTCCACCCGACCGGCAAGGCCGTCGTGCGCCTGTCGGTGCAGAGCCAGGGGCAGGGGCACGAGACCACGTTCGCGCAGATCGTCGCCGAGGAGATCGGCATCCCACCCGCCGACATCGACGTCGTCCACGGCGACACCGACCAGACGCCGTTCGGCCTCGGCACCTACGGCAGCCGGTCCACCCCGGTGTCCGGAGCCGCCGCGGCCCTGGTGGCGCGCAAGGTGCGCGACAAGGCGCGCCTCATCGCCTCGGGGATGCTGGAGGTCTCCGTCGCCGACCTGGAGTGGCAGAAGGGGGCGTTCCACGTCAAGGGCGACCCGTCGAAGTCCGTCACGATCCAGGACATCGCGATGCGGGCGCACGGCGCGGGCGACCTGCCCGAGGGTGTCGAGGGCGGGCTGGAGGCGCAGATCTGCTACAACCCGGAGAACCTGACCTACCCGCACGGCGCCTACATCTGCGTCGTCGACATCGACCCGGGCACCGCCGAGGTCAAGGTGCGGCGGTTCATCGCGGTGGACGACTGCGGCACCCGGATCAACCCGATGATCATCGAAGGCCAGGTGCACGGCGGCCTCACCGACGGCGTCGGCATGGCCCTGATGGAGATGATCGCCTTCGACGAGGACGGCAACTGCCTGGGCGGGTCGCTCATGGACTACCTCCTCCCGACCTCGCTGGAGGTCCCCGACTGGGAGACGGGGTTCACCGTCACCCCCTCGCCGCACCACCCGATCGGCGCCAAGGGCGTCGGCGAGTCGGCGACGGTCGGTTCGCCGCCGGCGATCGTCAACGCGGTCGTCGACGCGCTCAAGCCGTTCGGCGTCCGACACGCCGACATGCCGCTCACCCCCTCGCGGGTGTGGGACGCCATGCGCGGCGTGCCCCGGCCACCGATCTGACCGAATCGGAGCGTTCATGCTTTCCGGCATCTCGACGCGAATGAGGGAACTGGTCGCCGACCGCGTCCCGTTCGTCCACGCGGTCGTGGTCCGCGCCCACTTCCCGACGGCGGTCAACGCCGGTGACGACGCGATCGTCCTGCCCGACGGCTCCATCGAGGGCTTCGTCGGCGGCCGGTGCGCCGAGAGCTCCGTGCGCACGGCGGCGCTCGGCGCGCTCCAGGACGGCCGGTCCGTGCTGCTGCGCGTGCTGCCGGAGGGCGAGCTGGACTTCCCCGAGTCCCCCGGCGCCCAGGTCGTGGTGAACCCCTGCCTGTCCGGCGGCGCGCTGGAGATCTTCCTCCGGCCGCTGCTCCCGCCGCCGGTGCTCTGGATCGCCGGCCGCTCGCCGATCGCCGAGGCGCTGGCCGAGCTGGCCGCACCCCTGGACCTCGCCGTACGGCGGGCGTCGGACGGGCAGGGGTCGAGGAGCGATCAGGGCCCAGTCGGAGGCCAGGGCCCGGTTGACGATCAAGGGCCGGTGGGCGCCACCGCGGTCGTGGTGTGCGGCCACGGACGCGACGAGATCCCCGCGATCCGCGCCGCGCTGGACGCCGGGGTCGGGTACGTCGGCCTGGTCGCCAGCCACCGGCGCGGTACGGCGGTGCTGGCGGAGATGGACCTGACCGAGGCCGAACGCGGGCGGATCCGTTCGCCGGCCGGGCTCCCGATCGGGGCCCGCACCGCGCACGAGATCGCCCTGTCGATCCTGGCGGAGATCATCGCCGCGATCCGCACCCGGGGACCGACCCCGGCACCTCCCCCCTCGACCACCGGTGGATCCACCACTCCGGACCTGCCGGACAACGAACCGGCCACTCCCGCCGCACAGGGCGGCGGACCCGTCGCACCCGCCCCGTCCGACGCCCCGGACAGCGGGCCCGACGCCCTGGACAGCAGACTCGCCGCTCCCGGCCCGCCGGACAGTGGACCGGCCGCTTCCAGCCCTCCGCGCGACGGGCCAGGGGAGGGTCCGAGCGTGCGAGCCGTCGACCCGGTCTGCGGCATGACCGTGACCGTCTCCCCTGACACGCCTCACCTGACCGTCGACGGCGAGGACGTGTGGTTCTGCTGCCCGGGATGCCGCCGTCGTCACGCGGAGAAGGGACGACCACCACGTACCGGCACCGAGGCCACGCCGTGACCCGCGCCCCGTACCGGAGCCGCGTCCTGGACCCGGGCCGGCACCGGATCCGCAGCGGGGCCACGTCGTGACCCCGGCCTTCGCCGACGCCGACGAGGTCCGGCGGCGTCTGGACGAGATGGACTACCTGGTCGACGAGGGCACCGCCTCGGCACTGTTCTTCGCGCTGACCCTCGGCCGGCCCCTGCTGCTGGAGGGCGAGCCCGGCGTCGGCAAGACCACCGCGGCCAAGGCCCTGGCCCGTGCCCTGGTCACGCCGTTGATCCGGCTGCAGTGCTACGAGGGGCTGACGGCGGGCGAGGCGCTCTACGAGTGGAACTACCAGCGGCAGCTGCTCGCCATCCGGCTGGCCGAGTCGCGGCGGGACAGCCTGACCGACGCCGACCTGTTCAGCGAGGAGTTCCTGCAGGAACGCCCGATCCTGCGGGCCGTCCGGCACAGCGGGCCGGTGCCCCCGGTGCTGCTGATCGACGAGATCGACCGCGCCGACGACGAGTTCGAGGCCCTGCTGTTCGAGTTCCTCGGCGAGTCCTCCATCACGATCCCGGAGCTCGGCACGTTCACGGCGAAGCGCCCGCCGATCGTCGTCCTGACCTCCAACCGCAGCAGGGACCTGCACGACGCTCTCCGGCGGCGCTGCCTGTACCACTGGATCGACTTCCCCTCGCCCGAACGGGTCGCGGAGATCCTGCGCCGTTCGGTGCCCGCCGCCAACGAGACGCTGATCCGCTCGGCCACCGAGTTCGTCGGCCACGTACGCCGGTTCGACCTCGACAAGGCGCCCGGCATGGCGGAGACGATCGACTGGGTCTCCGCGCTGTCCGCGCTCGGCGCGACCGAACTGGTCCGGGAGGACGTCGTCCGGACGCTGAGCAGCATCGCGAAGACACCGGACGACCGCGACGCGATCACCGGCGCGCTCGGCCAGGTGGGCCACGCCCCCGGTGCGACCACCGGATCAACGGCTCGGGGATCCGACAGCACAGGGAGAGCCCATGAGGATTGACAACGAGTTCACCGTCGGCGTTCCGATCGACCAGGCGTGGGCGGTGCTCACCGATCTGGAGGGCATCGCCCCCTGCATGCCGGGCGCCCAGCTGACCGGCGTGGACGGCGACGTCTACTCCGGCAAGGTGAGGATCAAGGTGGGCCCCGTCGTCTCCGAGTACGCCGGCACGGCCAGGTTCGTCGAGAAGGACGACGCGGAGCATCGCGCGGTCATCGACGCCAGGGGCCGTGACTCGCGAGGGGCGGGCAACGCCTCGGCGCTCGTCACCGCGCGGCTGCGGGCCGACGGCACGCGTACCGTCGTCACCGTCGACACGGACCTGAAGATCTCCGGCAAGATCGCCCAGTTCGGCGGCGGAATGATCAAGGAGGTCTCCGGGAAGCTGCTCGGCCAGTTCGTGGACTGCCTCGAAGGAAAGCTCACCGGCGGCGTCCCCGGGCCTCCGGCCGCGGCCGCCGCTTCCCCCGAAGCAGCCCCCGAGGCTCCAGCCGGGACCGGCAACACCGGCGAGGCACCTCGGGAAACGGCCGGAACCGGCACGACACCCCGGGAGACGGCCGACGCGCCGCCCCCGGCGACGGACGAGGCCGCGCCCCCGGGCAGGCGCGTCATCGTCTCCGAGGCCGACGCCGAACCGCTGGACGTGGTGGGCATCGCCAGGGGATCGATCTACAAGCGCGCGCTTCCGGTCGTCGTCGTCCTGATCCTCGCCGCCGCCGTCGTCGTCTACCTCGTCGTCTCGTAAGGATGTCCGGCGACCACCCCGTCCCGCCGGCGCTGTTGCCGGCCGTCGACCGCGCGGCGTTCGCCGTCGCGCTCGCGGCCCGGCTTCGGCAGCGTGGCGTGCCGGTCGGCTTCACCGCCGTCGAGAACTTCGTCCGGGCGCTGGGGGTGTCCCCTCCGGGCTCGCTGCCGATGCTGTACTGGACCGCCCGCATCACCCTCGTACGGCAACGCTCGGAGATCGACGTGTTCGACGCGGTGTTCGCGGCGGTGTTCGGCAGTATGGCGCTGGCACTCGACCCGCACGCGCGCCACCGGCCCCGGACCACCACCGGCGGCCGGGAGGGCGACGCCTTCGCCTCCCTGCCCGCGAACTCCACGGACCTGCGGGAGGAGAACGCGCTGCCCTGGGTGACGCTCCCCCCGGTGGTCGCCGACGCCGAGGCCTCGGACAGCCCTCCGGCCGTGCCCGAGCGCCTGCCGAACGACGTCTCCGGGCTGGCGGAGGTGCCCTTCGAGCATCTCGACGCCCGGGAGATGGACCTGCTCGGCACGTGGCTGCGTTCGGCCGTGGCCGACTGGCCCACCAGGAGGAGCAGGCGGCTCGCGGCGGACCCCCGGGGCCACCGCGTCGCGGTGCGGGCCACCGTACGGCGCTCTCGCCGGACCGGCTGGGAGCCGCTGCACCTGGTGCGCGAGCGGGCGGTCGACAAGCCGCGACGCGTCGTCATGCTCTGTGACGTCAGCCAGTCCATGCAGGCGCAGGCGCAGGCCTACTTCCACCTGATGCGCGCCCTGGCGCTCGCCGCCGACGCGGAGGTGTTCGCCTTCGCGACGTCGCTGACCCGGCTGACCACGGTCCTGACCCACAAGTCGGCGGCCGTCGCCGTCGAGCGGGCCACGGACAAGGTCACCGACCGGTTCGGCGGGACGCGGATAGCGACCAACGTGCGGGCGCTGCTCTCCTCCCACCACGGGGGAACGCTCCGGGGCGCCATCGTGATCATCGGCTCGGACGGCTGGGACAGCGACCCGCCGGAGGCCCTGGCGACCGCGATGGCACGCCTGCGACGGCGCGCGCACCGCGTGATCTGGATGAACCCGAGAGCGTCCGCCCCGGGCTTCGAACCACGCGTCGCCGCCATGGCCGCCGCCCTCCCGTACTGCGACCGGCTGCTGCCGGCGGACACCTTCCGGTCCCTGCGACGTGTGATCGCCGAGATCCCGCGTCTCCGCTAGCGCCTAGCCCGGAAACGATCAGCGTGCCGACATGCGGAACACGAAAGTTTCGAAATCAAACAGAAACTTGCCATAGATCCTTTAACTGTCAATAATTGACGATGTAAGCAAGTGCAGGCGTCCGAAGCACAGGCATCAGGGAGGCAACCGTGAATAAGATCCACCGTGCCGCCAGGCTGGCACTCGGCGCGACGGCCGGGCTGGCGCTCGCGCTGCCCGGCACGACACCGGCCTCGGCGGCGACGTGGGAACTGCGCGCCTCCGGCCAGCAGATCTGCGTCCACTCGAACGGCGGCCACCCCGGCACGTACTTCCTCGCCCCGGTCGTCGGAAGCTGGTCGACGCCCGTCCAGATCGAGCTGCGGAACCTGCCCCCCGGTGTGACCAGCGCGGGCGGCACGACGATCCCGCCCGGATCCAACTACCCCAACCCCGGTAACGGGGCGACGACGGTGAACGGCTTCGTCCAGATATCGATCCCGTCACTCCCGGTCGGGGTGTACACCCCGCTGCTGACGGCCTCGGACCACGCGGAGACCCAGTCCGTCCCCGTCACCATCAACGTGAAGCAGAGCTGCTACTAATCGTTCCTTCCGCCTGGTCATGAGTCGCGGGGGCGTCCGGCGCCGTCCTCGAACGCCGGCGCCGGACTTCCCCGTCTCGCTCGCGCGGGTGACCCCCGCGACCGGCACCTACGCGGTGGTACGCCGCCGGACCCGTTCCCTGCTCTCCTCCGGCAGCGCGTCGGCGGCCAGCAGCCGCGGCAACAGCTGCGGTTCCAGCGTCATCGCCCGGAAGAAGAGCTCGACGGTGACGTCGTGGGCGGGCCGGTGCACGATCACGATCGGGTCGGCGGCGCGGATCTCACCGGGTTCGATCACCCGGAGGTACGCGCCCGGCCGGGCGGCCCGCGTGAATTGCTTGATCCAGCCGTCACGCTCCAGCCGGCCCTCGAACGTCGCGCACGGCAGACGCGCGCACGACACCTCCAGGACGACGTCCGGCCCGATCCGCCACCGCTCACCGATCAGGGCGCCGTTGACGTCCACCCCCAGGGTGGTGAGGTTCTCCCCGAAGAGCCCGTTCGCGAGCGGCCTGCCGAGTTCGGACTCCCACTCGTCGAGGTCCTCGCGAGCATGGGCGAGGACGGCCTGGTCGGAGCCGCCGTGGTGCTTCACGTCGTGGGCCCGGTCACCGGCGAGGCCGACCGCGCCGGTGCCCTTGGGGCCGGGGTCGGTGACGGCGACCGGGCCGTCGACGGGCCGCTTGTCGATGCCCGTCGAGGGCAGCCCTTTCCACGGGTTGGGGCGAGGGTGGCCGATGTTGACGGAGAGCAGCTTCATAACGGCGACGGTACGTTCCGCCGCCCGTCCCCGGGCGACACGTTTTCCTACCACCTTCCTGCCACCGGACACCGCCCGCTAGCTCCAGAGGGTGACGTGGACGGAGGGCCGGAACCGGCCGACATTGACGCCCGGACCGCGCAGCATGGCCTGCGTGGCACGCGGGTTGGTGACGAACCGGACGAGTTCGGCCGCCGCCGACGACGCGTCGCGTTCGGCCGGGCTCAACGCGGCCCACACCCCGTCGAACCGCAGGGCCCGCCCGGCGACGCGGACGAGATGGCCGTTGGCCAGGTCCTGCGCCACCGCGAAGGAGACCGTCGGCGCCACGCCGTTGCCGCGCTTGACCTCCTCCAGCGCCGCGGCGTGGCTCTGGAAGATCTGCTGGTGCTCCTCGGGGACGTTGACGCGGCGCAGCAGCGCGGGAATCACGCCGACGTCCGCCGCCGCCGACGGGCCGAGCAGCCACGTCTCCTCACGCAGCTGGTGGGGCCCGGCGTCGAGGTTGGCGAGCGGGTGGTCCGGGCCGGACACGACGATCACCTGGTAGTTGAGAAAGGGCCGGCACGTCAGCGACTCGTCCGGGGTCCCCGCCCGGGGCCCGATCGCCACGTCCACCGCCCGCGAGCGCAGCAGGGCGCCGAACTTCCGGGGGTCGTGCACGCTCAGCTCCACGTCGAGGTCGGCGGCCCGGCCGGCGAACAGCCCGATCAGGCCGGGTGCCGCGTACTCGGCGAACAGGCTCGACGCGGCGACGCGCAGCAGCCGACGGCCGCGGCTCGCCTGGCTCACCTCGACGATCGTGCGCTCCTGCAGGCTGAGCATCTCCGCCGCACGGCTCGCGAGCCGCAGGCCGCCGGGGGTGAAGGCGAGCCCGGACGCGGTCCGCGTGAACAACCGGTCGTCGAACTCCTTGCGCAACTGGCCGATGTGCAACGAGACGGCGGCCTCCGACACGCCGAGCTCGACCGCCGCCTCCTTGACCGAACCGAGCCGCACCACGGCGACGAACGCGCGCAGCTGGGTCGGTGTCACGCGTGGAACGCTACTGCACCGAACTCCCGGTCGACAGTGATGGCTTCGAGAAGAACGAACGCCGGAAAGCCGGATCCAGCGGCGGACCCGGCCCGCCGTTCGCGTACGTCGCCGACCAACGCTTCACGGTCTCCCGCCAAGGCACCGACGCGCAGCCCCGGCAGACGACCGCTGCTCCCGATGCGACGATCGACTTGGATCGACGCTCGATAATGTAGATTGAATCTTAGTAATACTCGATATTACTAAGGTGGAATCGATGAAGTTTGCGGGCAGGTCCTTCGACCTTGACCAGCTGGGCGCGCAGTTGCGGCTCGTGCGGGAGGGGAAGGGAGGGACACGAGGCCGGGCGGTGATCGTCACCGGCCGCAGGCGGGTGGGCAAGTCCCGCCTGGTGCAGGAGTTCTGCGATCGCTCCGGCCTGCCGTACGTCGTCTTCCAGGCGACCAGGGGGCGCGGCCCCGCAGCGGAGCGGAGCGACTTCGCCGAGGCCGTCGCCTGCTCCGGGCTCGCGGGTGGCGAGCTCGTCCAGGGGACGGTGCCACAGGACTGGAACCACGCGCTGCGGTCGCTGGCACTGGCCGCGGGCGACGAGAGCCCGTGCGTCGTCGTCCTCGACGAGGTCCCCTGGCTGATCGAGCAGGACGGGGAGTTCGAGGGGGCCCTGCAGACGATCTGGGACAGGCATCTGTCCACCCGGCCGATCCTGTTGATCCTGGTCGGAAGCGACCTGTCGGTGATGGAGTCCCTGCAGGACTACGGCCGCCCGTTCTTCGGCCGGGCCGCTCGCATGACGTTGAAGCCCCTCGACCTTCATGACGTCGCCGACATGACGGGGCTGCCCGCCGCCGACGCCGTGGACGCGCTCCTCATCACCGGAGGCTTTCCCGAAGTGGTCCGCTCGTGGGAGCGAGGTCTGTCCAGGGTCGACTTCCTGCGCGACAGCCTCGCCAGCCCGCTGTCCGCCCTGCTCGCCTCCGGGGAGTTGTCCCTGCTCGGCGAGTTCCCGTCGGCGACCCATGCCCGGGCCGTGCTGGAGACCATCGGGGCAGGAGAGCGCACCTTCGGCGCGATCGCCGCCAACGTGGGAGGAGCGACGCCGTTGCCGTCCGGCACCCTGGCGCCGATCCTCACGAACCTGGTCGCCAAACGGGTGGTGGCGGCCGACCTCCCCCTCTCCGAGAGGCCCGACACCAAGAACAAGCGGTACCGGGTGGCCGACCACTACCTTCGGTTCTGGCTCGCGTTCCTGCGGCGGGCCATCGCCGACAGCGAGCGCGGCCGTCCGGATCTGGCACTGCGGCGGATCGAGCGTTCGTGGACGACCTGGCGAGGCCGCGCGGTGGAGCCGCTCGTGCGCGACTGCCTGGCCAGGATGCTTCCGGACGACGAATGGCCGGACACCGAGGTCGTGGGCGGGTGGTGGAACCGCCAGAACAATCCCGAGATCGACCTCGTGGGCGTCGACCGGGAACCTGTGGCGAGCCGGATCCACTTCGTCGGATCGATCAAGTGGCTCGACGCGCGCCCCTTCGACCGCCACGACTACGACGCCCTGGTGCAGGGCTCCGCCGCCGTCCCCGGCGTGACCGCCGACACGCCGAAGGTGGCGGTCTCCAGAGCGGGATTCGAACCGGGGCTCCCACTGGCCGCGGCCTGGACACCGGAAGACCTGCTGGCGGCCTGGCGGCACTGAGGCCATCGCCGGCTCCGCTCGTACGCTGGACGAGGCCCCCGCGTGATTCTCTAGGCTCTGCGCATGATCCACCCAGGGTGAGAGGGGACTTCCGTGGCGGAGGAACTGGCAAGGCTGACCGGCCTGCTGTACGAGATGGGGCTGCTCAAGCGGTACAGGCGCACGGGCTGGCTGGTCGCGGGCGTACGGGATCCGGAGAGCATCGCCGACCACTCCTTCCGTACGGCGATCATCGCGAGCGTGATCACCGCGCTGGAGGGCGGAAACCCGGAGCGTGCGGCGTTCATGAGCCTGTTCCACGACACCCAGGAGACCCGGATCACCGACATCCACCACCTCGCCAAGCGCTATCTCACCGCGCCTCCCAACGAGGACGTCACCGCCGACCAGGTGCGCGGGCTCCCCGGGCCGGTGGCGGAGATGGTGAGCGGCGCGGTCGGCGAGTACGAGGAGAAGGCCACCCTGGAAGCCGTCTGCGCCCGTGACGCGGACAAGCTGGAATGCCTGATCCAGGCCATCGAGTACCGCGAGCAGGGACACCAGAACATGCAACCGTGGATCGACAGCTCACTCGCGGCACTGAAGACACCCACCGCCAAACGCCTCGCCGACGAGGCGCTCGGCACGGGCTCGCTGGAATGGGTGACCCGCCTCTTCGGCGAGAACCGGGACACCTGACCCCGAGCGAGACCGGCGAGCGCCGACCCGGCCAATCCGAACAGCGAGATGCCACGAACAGGGAGAAAAGCGACCGGCGGGAAAGCCGGTCATCTCCTGGGAGTTCTCGTGGGTGATCCGCCACCGAAGTCGTGCGCCCAGCGAATCGTCGTCGGCCGCGCGGGCGAACTGCCGGCGTGGCTGCTCGACGGTATGTTCCGCCTGCGTCACGAAGTGTTCTACAAGCGCCTGCGCTGGGACGTCGACAGCGTTCACGGCAGGGAACGCGATCTCTACGACGGCTGCGATCCGGTCTACGTGATCACCTATCGGGTGAACTGCCAGGAGGTCACGGGGTGCTGCCGGCTGCTGCCCACCGACGGCCGTTACATGCTCCCCGAGGTCTTTCCCGAGACGTTGCGCGGTGGCGCCGCTCCTCGTGACCCGGCCGTCTGGGAGCTGAGCCGCCTGGCCACCGGCCGGAGCAGGTCCCGTACCGTGGCGGCGGGTCTTGGCCCCCTCGCCCGCGCGCTGCTCTGGGAGGCGTTCCGCTGGGTCGATCAGCACGGCGAAGCGGTGGTGGCGGTCTCGGGCGTGGCCCTGGAGCGCAGCGTGAACGCGATGGGCGTTCCCACCCGGCGACTGGGCGACGGCAGAGCGGCGCGCCTCGGCAGGCTTCTCTGCTCCGCCTACATCACATCGACCAGGGATTTCCTGGAGAACGCGCCCCCTGCTCCGGAAATGAAGACCGGCTGTCATGGCGGTTGTGCTGCCGCTCGGGACTGAGAGGCGACACGGAGTGCCGTAGGCACCACAGCCGATACGTCCAAGGCTTTGAAGGATGCGCGCAATGCCTTTCAGGCATTCGACCGGCGGCCGAGGGCGTACTCCCCTGGCACACGCCCTCGGAGTCATGTTCTGTCGCCCTCACACAGCGCGATGTACTCGCCGGAGAACATCGCGATCGGCCTGGAGCAGCCCGAGGTCAACACCCTGGTGACCGGCAAGTTCGTGCTGGAGGTGACCGAGGACGCCGAACGCGACCGCCGGCTGACGGTCACCGTCGAGCTGGCGCCCGGCCCGCGCGGCTCCGAAGAGGCCGCTGAGCGCATCGGGCTCTCGATCCTGACCCAGCTGCGCCGCCTCAACAGCGAGTTCGCCAACTACGTCCCCGCGACGAAACAGCCCCCGGTCATCCGTCTCCGTGAGGCGGGTGACCCCGAGTACTTCCCGCCCGGCGCCAAACACCGCTACACCAGGGCGTGATCACTCGTCAGACCACGCGTTCTTTCGTCAGTGCAGCAGATCGAAGGGGTTGACCACGGACACACCCGTCCCCTCGAAGTCCTTGACGTTCCTGCTGACCAGGGGCCATCCGTTCACCCTGGCCGTCGCGGCGATCAAACCGTCTGCCGTAGGGAGCGGGCGGACGGCGTTCAGACGTCCCCACTCCTCCGCGACCTCAGGGGTGACGGGAACAATGCGGTCGCTGAACTGCCGGTGAAGCCCGTGGAGCCAGCGTTCCAGAATCGTCGCCTGCGCGGGATCGCTGCGTCGGCGGCGCTCGACCCCGCAGCGGATCTCACCGACCGTCAGACTGCTGAGGTAGAGCGTGGGCCCATGAGCACCGCCTATCCAGTCCTTGACGTGCGAGTTCCCGTTTCGCTTGCGTACTTCGGAGACCACGTTCGTGTCGAGCAGGTAGCCGATGCCCATCAGTCGAAATCCACCTCTCGGGGAAGGTCCCGGTTCCGGGGGAACTCGATGTCGTCGTCCCAGTCGGGGGCAGCGAGAAGGAACCGCCCGAAGTCGGGAGTCTCACCCCTGAGGCGGCGGTACTCGGCGATGTCGATGACCACGGCCACCTCCTCCCCGTGCCGGGTGACCACCTGGGGCCCCTCACTCACCGCCCGCCGGACGACCTCGCTGAAGCGCTGCTTCGCCTCCTGAACCTGCCACCCGCCCATGAAAACCCCCTGTCTAGACTGTCTAGACTCAGGATAGAGCAATACGAGATCACATACAGCGACAGGCGGCGCTCGGTCGATGCTGATTTGTCAGGTCGCCGTTGATCTGGCCGATTCCGCGGTGATGTGGCCAAGTAGGTGGCCAGTTCGGGGAGATGTGGCCAGGATGATGATCGGGGGAGCGGCGTGTTCACTGGATGTGGTCGAACGGTTTCGAGGCGACGTACGTCGGCGTGGATGGCGTTGAGCGCCGGGTCATGAACAGCGGCCAGATCAATCCGGAACTGACAGTTTGAGCCGGATGGCTCCTTCGCGGTCGATCCGGTCGAGCGATTGGCCCGCACTCCACTGCGGCAGTCGGCCCCGCGCATTGTTAGGATACGACTGTATCCATTCGGGAGATGAGGCCACCATGCGCATGCCTGACCGACCGTCCGCCTTCACCAGCGACTCTGCCCGTGACAAGTACTACGCCGTCTATGACCGGGTGCTCGGCGAGCTGTGGCCGGTGCCGGTGGACGCCATCGACGTGGAGACCCGCGCCGGCACCGTGCGGATCCACCGGGCCGGGCCCGCCGAAGGGGATCCCGTGGTCCTCCTGGCCGGTGCGGGCGGGAACGCGCTGGCCTGGTACCGCTACATCGAGCCGCTGGCGCGCACGCGCCCGGTCCTTGTCGTCGACCCGATCGGCGAGCCGGGCCGCTCGGTCCAGAGGCGACCGCTCGCGACCGGTGCCGAGGTCGGCGGCTGGGTCACCGACGTACTGGCCGCGGTTGGAGCCGAGCGCGCGCACCTGGCGGGTTTCTCCGCCGGCGGCTGGGCAGCGGTGGAACAGCAACTCGGCGGGGGCGGCCGGGTCGCGGCACTGACGCTGGTGGACCCGGGCGGCTTCGCGCCGTTGCCCAGGCGGTTCATCCGCTGGGCCCTCGCCGGCGCCATCGCCTCCACGCTTCCTCGTACGCTGCGACACCGCATGGCCGACGTAGTGGACAACGGGCTGCTGCACGAGGATGGGCTGGTGGAGCTGATGCGGGCCGGCTGGTCCTTCCGCCGGCGTGTGCCCATCCCGCCCGCCTACACCGACGAGCAGATACGCGAGGTGTCAGTGCCCGTGCAGGTGCTGCTGGGCGCCCGCAGCGCACTGCTCGACGCGCGGGCGCTGGCCGCGCGGCTGGCCGACATCGCGCCGTCCTGGCGGGTGGAGATCGTGCCCGGCACCGGACATTCGCTGCCCGTCGAAGCTCCGGACCTGGTCGCCGAGCGGATCCTCACCTTTCCCAGCCAGGCGCGGCCCGGGAGCACACCTCCGAAGCACGGCACGAACAACAGGTAGGAAACGGGCATGCCCCGACAGGTGGATCATGATGAGCGGCGGCGCCAGTTGACCGAGGCGCTGCTGCGCATCGCCAGCACCCGCGGCCTGCAGGCGGTGTCGATGCGTGAGATCGCCGCCGAGGCCAGCGTCTCACTGCGCGTCGTCCAGTACTACTTCACGAACAAGCAGGCCCTGCTTGAGTCCGGCCTCACCGAGCTGGGTGCCCGCATGGACCGCCGGGTGAAGCAGCGGGCCGCCGCCATGGGCGAGCTGACATCACGAGGCGTTTTCGCCGCCGTCCTCGGCACGATCCTGCCCTTCGATGAGCAGAGCACACTGGACTCTATGGCCTGGACCGCCTACTACACCGCCGCCCTCACCGACCCGGCGCTCGCTGCGGTCGGGCTCACCCTGCCCAACGCACTGGAAAACTTCCTCACCGTACGGTTGACCGCCGCACAGCAGGCCGGGGACATCGCCCCCGATCGTGACCCGCGTACCGAAGTCGCCAGCCTTCTGGCTCTCGCCAACGGCCTGACCTCCAGCGTCCTCAGTCAACAGCGTAGCCACGAGGCCGCCACCAAAATCATCGACTACCACCTGGACCGCCTGTTCGGACCGGCGATCTCTTGATCCACGGTACCTCTGATCAGGGAAAATTCTGCTCGTTTGGGGCTGGCGGCACGTTCGTTGGCGGCACCCCGGGTTCTGTGGGCAGGGGCCCGCTCGCCCGAAGGGCGATCACGCGGCAGCTCGGCTGGCCCTTGGGGATTGTACGGTTTTCGGTGTAACTCCTGATCAAGGGGATACACCTGATGAGCACTGTGATTCAGGCATCCGCAGATACGGACCTGGAGGAAGCCGCGGTGACGCGGAAAGACGAGGCGTCGGATCGAGAGCTGGTCGGCCGGCTGGTTGACCAGGCCCGTTCCGAGGGCTTGGAGTTGGTGGGTGAGAACGGGCTGCTGGGCCGGCTGACCAAGCTGGTGCTGGAGTCGGCGCTGGAAGGTGAGATCACCGACCATCTCGGCTACGACAAGCACGATCCCGCCGGTCGCGGAGCAGGCAACTCCCGCAATGGCGCCCGATCCAAGACGGTGTTGACCGATGTCGGCCCGGTGGAGATCACTGTGCCGCGGGATCGAGACGCTAGCTTCGAGCCAAAGATCGTGCGCAAGCGCCAACGGCGGCTGTCGGGCGTTGATGAGATGATCATCTCCCTGTCGGCCAAGGGGCTGACCACCGGGGAGATCTCCGCGCACCTGGCCGAGGTCTATGGCGCGGAAGTCTCCAAGCAGACCATCTCCACCATCACCGACAAGGTGCTGGAGAGCATGGCTGAGTGGCAGAACCGGCCGCTCGATGCCGTCTATCCGGTGATCTTCATCGATGCCATCCATGTCAAGATCCGCGATGGTCAGGTCGCCAACCGGCCCATCTACGTGGCATTGGCGGTCACCGTCGACGGCGAGCGCGACATCCTCGGCCTATGGGCCGGCGATGGCGGAGAGGGCGCGAAGTTCTGGCTGCACGTGCTGGTGCACTCAACCCATCAGCGAGGAGTTCGGCCGTTTCCTGACCGGTCTGGACATCCGCCGCTCCGTCGGCCGCACCGGGGTCTGCTACGACAACGCGATGGCCGAGTCGTTCTTCAGCGTGCTCAAGAACGAATGGCTGCACCGCTTCGTCTTCACCACTCGGGCTACGGCAAGACGGCAGGTCATCCGCTACATCGAAGGGTTCTACAACCGCCGGCGCCTGCACTCGGCGCTCGGCTACCGGCCGCCTTTGGAAGTACTCAACGAGTCCCTTTCCACCCAAACAGCCGCCTAGGCTACGCCCATAAGACGACTGTCCGGAATCACCGTGGCCCCTCAGGGCGTAGATGCCGCCGGACGGCCGTACGCCGTCCAGGACGAGCTGGGACGGCCGGTCCAGGACGTGGCCGAGCTGCCGCCAGTGCACGAGGTCGCGGCTGTGGAAGATCGGGACCCCGGGGAACCACTCGAAGGACGAGGTGACGAGATAGTGGTCCGCGCCCACCCGGCACACCGAGGGGTCGGGGTGGAAACCGGGGATGACGGGATTGGTGTACACGAGACTCCCTTGGTCTGGCCTGGTCTTTCTTCGAGGGCTCCTGCCGCTAAGGAGCCAGGTCCGCGTACGAGGGAATCCTCGCCGGCCCTTCTCGGAGGCAGGTTGAGACGGGCGTGTGAGGGATCCGCCCTGGTTCCTCGGCACGGGTGATCCTCCGGCCGTGGATTTCCGGAGGGAAGTGCCGGGCCCACCCCCCTTAAGGCCGAGCCCGGCACCCCCCGAGGCCGGGTCCCGTCTCAGGAGGGGGACGGGCCCGGCGGTCCGGTGGTCTTGGCTACCTGGCGAGCCGGAGCACCCCCCACCTGGACGTGTCGACGTAGCTCCGCCCGGTCGGGTCGTTCCAGGTCGCGGCGGCCGTGCGGGCGGTGCCCGTGGCGTCGTTGACCTGGACGTCGAAGCCGAGCAGGGCGTCCTGCGCCAGTGTCACGGTGGGCAGCCGGATCGCCGCCTCGACCACGTAGCCTCCGGGGACGAGGGTGGCCGCGCCGGTCAGGTTGTCCTTGACGGCGAAGGCGTCGAAGGTGCCGCCGACGGTCTTCCTGCCGGTGAAGCTGATCCGGTACTGGCCGTCGTCATCGTCGTAGCCCCTGGTCTTGTTGTTCTCCGGGTCCACGAAGATCTCGACGGAGTCCTGTTCCCAGGCGTTCGGCGACTCCTCGCTGAGGACGGGGTCGGTGACGCGGGCCAGGACGTGGAGGGTGCCCGCCTTCCACATCGCCCTCACCCTGGCGGTCGCCCCGGAGGTGCCCTGGATCCGGGTGCCGGTGGTGACCTCCGGGACCCTGCTCCAGGCGGCGTCCATGACGCCGTCCACCACGGGGGTGCCCTTGGGCGCGGTGGTCGTCCTGATCGCCGGGACGGGGACGAGCTCGCCCGTCCAGACGGTCTCCGTCCCGGCCGCGTCCGCCACGGCGACCCGGACGCCGGTCGCCGTGCCGGACGGGAGCAGCGCCTCGACCCGGTAGCCGGTGGCGGTTCTCCTGGTGTGCGCCCTGAAGCCGTGGGCGTGCGTGCCGCCCCGCTGGATCCGGTCCAGAGCTCCGTCCCGCTGGATCCGGTCCGAAGTTCCGTCCCCCTGGATCCGGGACAGGGTGCCGTCCCGCTGGATCCGGTACGGGGTGCCGCCGACGGTGAACGTGACGGTGTCGGTCCTGTTGTCCGTGGCGTCGGTGACCTCGGCCAGCACGTACAGGCCGGTGGAGGTGGTGCGCGCCTGCCAGGACGCCGACAGGTGGCCGGTCCTGGCGACGGGCGCGTCGGGCAGCAGGTCCCACTGCTCGTCCCGCCTGCCGTCCACCGTGACCGTGCCCGCGGGCGCGTTCAGGCGGCGGCTGACCGGGGGCAGCCTGGCCGGGTCGGCGATGCCCCAGTACGCGGGCTTGGCCTGGAGCTCGTCGTCGAAGGGCAGCGGCGGGTTGAGGCGGGTGATCGGGAAGGACGACAGCCAGGTCGCGTCGTCGGCGACGCCCCAGATCGTCACCGACGACAGGTGCCCGGCCTGGCGGCGGAAGACGTCGAAGATCTCCCTGTACCGGTGGCCCTGCAGCGCCAGGACCTCGGCGGGCACCGTCTCGTAGGAGCTCGTGAAGTCGGTGTAGACGCTCACGTCCAGCTCGGTGACCTGCTGGTCGACGCCCAGCCGGGCGAACTTCTCGATCGTGTCCTCGATGTACGAGGCGGGCGGCTGCTCGACGTTGACGTGCAGCTGGTGGCCGACCGCGTCGATCGGCACGCCCTCGGCGCGCAGCTTGCGCACCAGGTCGTACAGGGCCTGCCGCTTGCGCGGGAACTCGGTGTTGTAGTCGTTGATGACGAGCGTCGCCTCCGGGTCCACCTCACGGGCGACCCGGAAGGCGGTCCTGATGTAGTCGAGCCCGGCGATCTCGAACCACGGGGAGCGGCGCAGCCCGTCGGGCCGGTTCTCGTCGACGACCTCGTTGACCACGTCCCAGGTGCCGATCCTGCCCTTGTAGCGGCCCATCACGGTGCGGATGTGGTTCTCCAGCCGCCGCAGCAGGACCTCCTTGGTTGCGCCCTCGAACACCCAGGCGGGGGTCTGGCTGTGCCAGACGAGGGTGTGGCCGCGGAACTCCAGGCCGTTGGCGGTCGCCCAGTCGACCAGGTGGTCGCCGTCGGCGAAGGTGAACTCGCCCTCGGCCGGTTCGGTGGCGTCCCACTTGAGGCTGTTGCCGGGGGTGACGCTCTCGTAGTGCCGGGTGATGAGCCTGGCGTGCTCGCCCAGGGTGGCTCCCCGGTAGAAGGCCGCGCCGACGGTGAACGGCACCGTGTCCTTCAGCGGGGGGATGTCCGTCTGGATGGGCTTCGGCTCGACGTAGGCCATCCGGAAGTCGTCGACGTCGAAGGGCGCCGTCCCCTCAGCCGACTCGACGTAGACGCTCAGGAAGTCCACGTCGTGGGCGAGGGTGTAGGTGCCCGCGAGCTCGGTCCACTCCCCCGCGGCCAGGGCCCTGGGCGCGGCCACCCGCTCGTAGGCGGGGGTGGCGCCCTGCCGCCGCTCGACCGACAGGCCCAGGCTCTGGGCCTCGGCCGTGCGCACCCACACCGACAGGGTGTACTTCGCCCCCTTGGCCATTTTGCCCAGGACGTTCCGCGACGGGCCGTCCCAGGAGGCCTGCCGGTTCGCGACGCCCAGGCCGTAGGAGCCGGTACGGGCGGAGGCGGCACCGGCAGTGAGGGCCGCGCCGCCGCGCGCGGTCCACTCCTGTACGGTGCCGGTCTCGAAGTCGCTGGTCAGGCCGGAGCGGGTGGGATCGGTGTCGGCGGTGACCACGATGTCGTCGAGCAGGAACGCGACGCTCTCCCCTGAGCTCTCGGCGTACAGGGACAGGGTCGAGTCGGCCGCGTAGGTGTAGGCGCCGGACAGCTGGACCCAGGCGGCGTCGGTGACGACGGCCGCCGCGACCCGCTCGTAGACGGCCTCGCCCCCGGCGGGGGTGCGCTGCACGGTGAGCGCGACCGTCGAGGACGGGCTGCCCTCGGCGGCCCGCGCCCACGCCGTCACCCCGTAGGTGACGCCCTTCTCGAACGGCGGCGTGACGGCCGCGCCGTGCCAGGTCGCGGTACGGCCGGTGGTGAGCAGGGCCCCGGCGCCGCCGTGTACGGGGGTCGTGGTGGTGGCGACCGAGACCCCGGAGCCTCGCGGCCCCCAGCCCTGGGTGCCGGACTCGAAGTCGTAGGTGGCGATCGTGGCGGCCGTGGTGACCGTGGCGGCCCGTGCGGCGGGGACCGCCGACAACATGCCCGCCACCAGGGACAGCGCGAGGGAGAGCAGGGCGAGGACCGCCGATCGCGGCGTCCTCACGAGCGGCGTTCCCATGAGCGGCGTTCCCATGAACGACGTCCTCACAAGCGACGTCCTCACGAACGGGATCCTCGCGAGCGGCCGGGGGGTGCGCATCTTTCCTTGGCTCCTCGGTCAGGTAGGAGTGGCGCCCGCGTCAGGCGCCGCGCAGGTTCTCGGCGAGCAGGTCCAGCAGCGGCTGCCGCCGGACGCAGCGGGCGAGGGCGAAGGAGTCGGCCAGGGCGGTCAGCTCCTCGTCGGAGCAGCCGCGCAGCAGCTCGGCGTACTCCGGAAGCAGCGCCTGCGCGATGAGGATGTGCCGGATCAGGTCGTCGACCTGGTAGCGGGCGCCCCACGGGTAGGGGTTCCAGGACGGGAACTCGGTCTCCATCAGCCGGTGCAGCGGGGCCAGCTCGCTCGCCGACTCCTCCATCGTCGAGCCCCACCGGTCGGCGCCCAGCCGTCCCTTCTTCGCGATGAACTCGCCGAACCGGCTCATGTACGGCTCGCCCGCGCTGACCAGGCCCTGCAGCCCGACGTCCTTGTAGGTCCACAGCGACCAGCCGGCCTCGTAGGAGTCGAAGATCTCCAGCTGGTCGCGCAGGATCTGGTAGCGCTGCCGGTCGATCTCCGGGTCTCCGGTGTAGACGGGCCCGAACTCGCCGACCCAGATGGGGGTGCCGGTCTCCCGCTGGAAGATCGTCCGTCGTTCGAAGGATCGCTCCAGCTGCTCCCGGTCCACCCACTCGCCGCGGGTGTGGCCGGGGTAGGGGCCGCCGTGCGCGAACCCGGCCAGGGCGTAGTCGTGGCAGACGAAGACCGTGTTCTCGTACACCTCGCGGAAGATCGAGAAGTCGGTGGAGTAGGTGTTGCCGTCCAGGAACAGCACGTGTTTCGGGTCGACGGCGCGGACGGCCTTGACCAGGCGGTCGTAGAAGGGGCCGACGACCCGGCCGCTCCGGTCGCCCGGCTCGTTGATCGGGTTGTACCCGGCCACCCAGGGGTTGTCCCGGTAGCGGTCGGCCACGGCCTCCCACAGGTGGACGGCGCGGTCCTGGAAGTGCCGGTGCTGCCAGAACGCGGCGACGTGGGTGGGGTTGTCGGAGTGCCAGTGCTGGTTCTGCGCGCCGGGCAGGGCGTGCAGGTCGATGACGCTGCGGATGCCGTGCTCGGCGAGCAGGGCGATCACCCGGTCCAGGTGGCGGAAGCCGTGCTCGACGATCTCGAAGGGGCGCTCGTCGGACTCCAGGTGGCGGTAGTTGACCGGGATGCGCACGCAGTTGGCGCCGAGCCCGGCGAGCAGCGCGGCGTCGTCCGGGCCGAAGAACGAGGTGAGCAGGCGGTCGAAGAACAGCTCGGCCCGGGCCTCCCCCAGCACCTCCCGCACGGCCTCGCGCATCGCGGACTCGTTGGCCGGGTAGCCGGTGATGAAGTTCTCCATGTTCAGCCAGCCCCCGAGGCCCACTCCACGCAGCCGTACCGGGGTGCCGGCCGAATCGACGAGACGGGATCCGGCGACACTCAGGGTCATGGTGTCTCACTCTCTTTCGACGTGGAATCCGGGTCAGCCCTTGGTGGCGCCCGCGGTGAGGCCGCTGATGAGCTGGCGCTCGGCGACGGCGTAGAAGGCCAGGGCCGGGACCATCGAGACGATGACGTAGGCCAGGATCTTGGCCGTGTCGGCCATGTACTCCCCCTGGAACTGCTGCACGCCGAGCGGCAGGGTCCACAGGCCGGGATCGTTGAGGACCACCAGCGGCAGGAAGAAGTTGTTCCAGCTGGCCACGACCGCCAGCACCGAGACGGTGGCCAGGGCGGGCCTTGCTATCGGCAGCAGCACCCGCCAGAAGAAGCCGAAGGGGGTGCAGCCGTCGATGATGGCGGCCTCCTCGACCTCCCTGGGGATGGACCGGAAGAACGTCCGCAGGATGATCACGGTCAGCGGTAGGCCGAACGCGGCCTGCGGCAGGATCACCCCCAGCGGGTTGTCCAGCAGGCCGAACGTGCGCAGCAGGACGAACAAGGGCAGGATCGCCACCGCGAACGGGAACATCAGCCCGACGGCGAACAGCGTGAACAGGAACTCCCGGCCCCGGAAGGCGAACCGGGCGAAGGCGAAGGCGGCCATCGCCGACAGCCCCACGACCAGCACGGTGGTCGCCACCGCGACGAACAGGCTGTTGAGCAGCTGGCGCCAGAACGCGCCGGTCGTGATCACGTCGGTGTAGTTCTCGGTGACCCACGGGGAGGGCAGGCCCAGCGGGTTGACGGAGAGCTGGTCGGAGGTCTTGAAACCGCCGAGCAGCCCGTACAGGAAGGGGATGACGATGAAGACGGCCGCCACCCAGATGACCGCGTGAATCGGGTACGTGCGCAGCCGGGCGATCATCGGCGGTCTCCCATGGTGGTGCTGGCCCCCTCCACGTCCCGGCGCAGGACGAACCGCTGGTAGCCGAGGGCGAAGACGAGGCTGATCAGGAACATGACGATGCTGATCGCGCTGGAGTAGCCGATCTGGGACCGCTTGAAGCCGTACTCGAACATGCTGACGGCCATGGTCTCCGAGGCGTGCGAGGGGCCGCCGCCGGTGAGGATCCAGACCAGGTCGAAGAGCTGGATCGTGCCGATGACGGACAGGAACACGCTGATCCGGATGGTGGGGCCGAGCAGCGGCAGGGTGACGTGGCGGAAGACGGCCCAGCTGCCGGCGCCGTCGATCCTGGCCGCCTCGCCCAGCTCCTTCGGGATGCCCTGCAGGCCGGCCAGGTAGATGATCATGTGGAAGCCGAAGTACTTCCAGGTGATCACCAGGAACAGCGAGAACATCACGGTGTCGGGTTCCGACAGCCACGACCAGGGCTCCAGCCCGAAGGAGATCAGCAGCTGGTTGGCCAGGCCCGCCTCGGGCGACAGGACCAGCGAGAACAGCACGGCGATGATCGCCTCGGAGAGCATGTACGGCGCGAAGAACAGCAGCCGGTAGAAGGCCCGCCCCCGGATGCGCTGGTTCAGCATCACCGCCAGGCCCAGCGAGAGCGGCAGCTGCACCGCCAGGCCCAGCGCGATCAGGATGGCGCCGTTGCGCAGGTCGCCGAGGATGATGTCGCTCTGGAACAGCCGGGTGAAGTTGTCCAGCCCGATGAAGTTGCTCGGCGGGCCGATGCCGTTCCACTTGTAGAAGCTGGTGTAGCCGGCCACCAGGATCGGCACCAGCACCAGGAGGGTGAACAGGATCAGCGCGGGGAGCACGAACAGGATCGCGGTGACCCAGCCGCGTCCCCGGCGCGGGCCGCCCTGTCCCCGTCCGTGCCCCCGCCTCGTGGCGGGCTTCCCCGCGTGCGGGGCCGGACGTGTGCCCGGCCCTGTCATCGTCTCCATCCGGTCGGCTACTCCGACTCCGACTTGGCCGTCTCGGTGACAGCCTGGACGACCTCCTGCGGCGTCTTGGTGCCCCCGATCAGCTCGGCCACGGCGTCGTTGACCTCCTGGCCGACGGCCGGCGGGTACTCCTGGTCGAGGTAGAGCTGGAAGCCGCTCGCGCCCGCCAGGGTCTCGGAGACCGCCTTGATGTGGGGGTCGGTGACGGCCGCCTCCTCACCCGTCTTGAGCACGGGCAGGACCGCGCCGGCCTTGACGGCCCTGCTGTGGTTCTCCGGCTTGAGCGCGAACTTCAGGAAGTCCAGCGCGGCGGGCGGGGCGTCGACGCTCACGGCCAGGCCGCCGCCGCCGCCGAACGCGTCGCCCGCGGCGCCCTTGCCCCCCTCGACCGCGGGGAAGGGGAAGAACCCGAGGTCGTCGCCGAGCCCCTTGCCGGCGTCGGCCTGCACGGACGGGGCCCACTGGCCCATCAGCTCCATGGCGGCCTTGCCGTTGCCCATGGTCGCGCCCTGCCCGTCGGGGGTGGCGTAGTCGGCGCCCAGGAAGCCCTTCTGGAACGGCTGCAGGTCGACGAGCTCCTTGAGCTTCTGCCCGGCGGTGACGAAGTCCGGCCCGGTGAAGTCGTTGGTGGTGCCGGCCTGCTTGAGCGCGTCCAGCCCGGCCACCCGCATCGCCAGGTAGGCCCAGTAGTAGTGGCCGGGCCACTTGGCCTTGCCCGCCAGGGCGATCGGGGTGGTCCCGTCCGCCTTCAGCTTCTTGACCGCGTCCAGATACTCGGTCCAGGTGGCGGGCGGGGTGGTGATGCCGGCCTTCTTGAACAGCGCCTTGTTGTACCAGAAGCCGACCATGCCGATGTCGGTGGGCAGCCCGTAGGTCTTGCCGTCGAACTGGTAGGCGGCCAGGGCCGCCGGGGTGAGGCCGCCGATGACGTCGCCCGCCTCCGACGACAAATCCTTTACCAGGCCCGCCTCGATGTGCTGCTTCAGGACGCCGCCACCCCAGGTGGAGTAGAGGTCGGGCGCCTTCCCCGACTGGGTGAGCGTGGCGAGCTTCGGCTTGTAGGAGTCGTTCTCGATGGCGATGTTCTTGATCGTCACATTCGGGTTGGCCGCCTGGTACTCCTTGATGAGGTCGGCCCAGAACGTCTTGAGAGGTTCGGCCGTCGCCAGGTTCCAGAACTCGAAGGTGACCTTCTCCGAGCCGGTGCTCGCGCCGGGCTGTGCCGCGCCGCCGTCCCCGCTCGTGCTGCAGGCTCCGAGAAGCAGGGCGGACACCGCCAGAGCCACCACGCCTCGCCGACTCAGCATGGGGATCCCCTTTCGGGAGGTTGATTGAAAAGTTTCATTTATTCCCCGAATATTTCGTGATCCGGAGAATAGGTAAATTCCCGGTTACCCGTCAATAGCCCCGCGGTAGCGATCCCGGACGGCGACGGCCACCTCCCCGAGTGGTCTCCGAAAGGTTTCAGTTAGTATTCGCCGCATGCCAAGCAAGCCGCGCGTGACGATCGCCCTGATCGCCGAGGAGGCCGGGGTCTCCGCGCCCACGGTCTCGAAAGTCATCAACGGGCGGCCCGAGGTCGCGTCCGAGACCAGGCAGCGGATCGAGCACCTGCTGCACAAGCACGGCTACCGGCGCAGGACCGGCCAGGGCGACGCCCCGGTCGGCCTGGTCGACCTGGTCTTCACTGAGATCGAGAGCCCCTGGGCGATGGAGCTGGTACGCGGCGTGGAGACCGCGGCCCGCGAGGTCGACGCCGGGGTGGTCGTCTCGGTCCTGCACACCCACGCGGGCCCCGGCAGGGACTGGGTGGAGCGGATCGCCGCCCGGCGCACCGACGGGGCCATCCTGGTCGGCTCCCGCATCAGCGCCGACCAGCACGGCCAGCTGGCCGCCAGGTCCATCCCGTTCGTGGTGGTCGACCCCGAGGGCGAGCCGCCACCCGGGGTCGCCTCGGTCGGCGCCACCAACTGGAACGGCGGCCTGGCCGCCACCCGCCACCTGCTGGAGCTGGGCCACCGCAGGATCGGGATGATCGGCGGCCCCGCCGACATGCTGTGCAGCCGGGCCCGCGTCGACGGCTACCGCGCGGCGCTGGAGACCGCGGGGATCGCGGTGGACGCCGCGCTCATCAAGTACGGCGACTTCCTGGTCGGCTCGGGCCGCGACCACGGCCACGCCCTGCTGTCCCTGGAGGAGCCGCCCACCGCGATCTTCGCGGGCAGCGACATGCAGGCGTTCGGCGTCTTCGAGGCGGCCAGGCAGCGCGGCCTGCGGGTTCCCGACGACCTGTCGGTGGTGGGCTTCGACGACCTGCCTCTGGCACGTTCCGCGTGGCCCCCGCTGACCACCGTGCGCCAGCCGCTCCAGGAGATGGCGGCGCTGGCCACCCGGATGGTGCTCGGCCTCGACCGCGGCGGGCACGAGCCCCGGCGGGTGGAGCTCGCCACCGACCTGCTCGTCCGCGAGAGCACCGCCCGCCTGACCGTCTGACCGCCCGACCTCCCCGCCGTCCCGCCCGGCCCCGGCCCCGGCTTTGGCTTCGGCTTCGGCCGTCCCGCCGGGCGACACCGTTCGATCGCCCCCGCCGGGCGGACCCGCCCGGCGGCATCGCCCGGTCGTCCCCCGGCCGCCCCCGGTGCCTCGATCGGCTGTTGACGACTACTGCTGAAACATTTACGGTACTCGACACGAAATGTCTCGGCAATCTTGTGAAACTTTCGGAAAGCGGGTTTCCGCATGTCTCGACGTCACAGGGCACTGCTGGCACCGATTCTTCTCCTCCCCCTCCTCGGATTCAGTCCCGTAACCATGGAAAGCGCTCCTCGTATCCGGGTGGACCACCACGGCGTCCTCCAGCGGATCGACGGCTTCGGCTTCTCGCAGGCGTTCCGGCGCAACGAGCTGGTCCGCGCGCTGCCCGCCGCCAAGCAGCGCGAGATCCTCGACCTGTGGCTCAGCCCCGAGAAGGGCGCCGGGCTCAGCATCCTGCGTCTGGGCATCGGCTCCTCCCCCGCCGGCAGCCCGTACGACCTGATGACCTCCATCCAGCCCGAGGACCCCGGCGGGCCGGCCGCGCCGCCGAAGTACGTCTGGGACGGCGAAGACGGCGGCCAGGTCTGGCTGGCCAAGGAGGCCAGGCGCTACGGCGTGAACCGCTTCTACGCCGACGCCTGGAGCGCCCCCGGCTACATGAAGGACAACGGCTCCGACAGCAACGGCGGGAAGCTGCTCCCCGAGTGGCGGCAGGCGTACGCGAACTACCTCGTCCAGTACGCGAAGTTCTACGCCAAGGAGGGCATCAGGATCACCGACATCGGGTTCACCAACGAGCCCGACCTCACCGTCTCCTACGCCTCGATGCGGTTCACCCCCGCCGAGGCCGCCGAGTTCGTCAAGGTGCTCGGCCCCACCGCGGCCCGTACCGGGCTCAAGGTGATCTGCTGTGACGCCGCCGGCTGGTCCCAGCAGCGCGAGTACACCGCGGCCATCGAGGCCGACCCCGTCGCGCGGCGGTGGGTCGCCACGCACGCCGGCCACCCCTACGTCAGCCCGGTGGACGGCCCGCTGCCCACCGACCGGCCCGTGTGGATGTCGGAGTGGTCGCCCGACGGGACCACCTGGAACGAGGCGTGGGACGACGGCAGCGGCTACGACGGCTTCGCGGTCGCCCAGCAGATCCACGACTCGCTCACCCTGGGCAAGGCGAACGGGTACGTCTTCTGGTTCGGCGCCTCGCGCGGCACCACCCGGGGGCTCATCCAGATCGACGAGGCCACCGCGACCTACCGCGTCTCCAAGCGGCTGTGGGCGCTGGCCGCCTACAGCCGCTTCGTGCGGCCCGGCGCCGTCCGGCTCTCCGTCGCCTCGGCCGACCCGGCGCTGAAGGTCACCGCCTTCCGCAACGCCGGGGGCTCGGAGGTCGTCGAGATCCTCAACACCGCCACCGTCCCCGTCACCACCTCGATCACCACCCGGCCGGGCCGGGCCACCGCCTACCTGACCGACGGCGACCACTCGCTCGCCGCCACCCCGCTTCCCGGGCTGAGGTCCGGCAGGACCCTCACCCTCGCCCCGCGCTCCCTGACGACGGTGGTGGTGCGGTGACGCGCCCGCCCCCGGACAACGGTGGTGACGCGGTGAGGCACCCGCCCGCGGGCGGTCTCCGGGTCTCCGGTCGCGCATCGTGCTCCCCGCGACCGGAGGCCGGGAGCCCGCCCGCACCCTCCGCGCCTCCCGCACCGTCCGGGCCTCCCGGACCGCCCGAGCCCCTCGCACCGGGGGGAGCCGGATGATCCGGGTGGCGGTCGTGGGCACCGGGGGCATCGCGGGGATCTGCCACCTGCCCGCGCTGCGCGCCCAGGCGCACCGGGCGCGGGTGGTGGCGGCCATGGACGTGGACGAGGCTCGGGTGAGGGCGTTCTGCGCCGAGCACGCGATCCCGGCGGCGTACACCCGCCTGGAGGCGATGCTCGACGCCGAGCGGCCCGACCTCGTCCACCTGTGCACCCCGCCGCACCTGCACGCCGCCCAGGCGGTGACCTGTCTGGAGGCGGGTGCCTGGGTGTGGATCGAGAAACCCGCCTGCCTGTCGCTGGCCGAGTACGACCTGGTCACGGCGGCCGAGGGACCCGGCTACGCCTCGGTGGTCTCCCAGCACCGGTTCGGCTCCGGCGCGCGGCACCTG
This sequence comes from Streptosporangium sp. NPDC002721, assembly GCF_042888905.1. NCBI lineage: Bacteria > Bacillati > Actinomycetota > Actinomycetes > Streptosporangiales > Streptosporangiaceae > Streptosporangium > Streptosporangium sp. NPDC002721. The sequence goes on along the minus strand of NZ_JBIAQI010000022.1, from coordinate 133,713 downwards.
CGCGCCCTCGCCCCCGAGCTGGGCCGCCCGCTCGTCGCGCTCTGCGTGACCGCCTGGTACCGCGACCACGCCTACTTCGACGTCCCCTGGCGCGGCCGGTGGGAGACCGAGGGCGGCGGCCCCACGATGGGGCACGGCATCCACCAGATGGACCTGATGCTCTCGGTCCTCGGCGACTGGTCGGAGATCCGCGCGATGACCGGCACGCTGGACCGCCGGATCGAGACCGAGGACGTCTCGATGGCCGCCGTCCGCTTCGCCTCGGGCGCGATGGCCTCGGTGGTCAACAGCGTGCTGTCGCGGCGCGAGGAGAGCTACCTGCGCTTCGACTACACCGAGGCGACCGTGGAGCTGCGCCACCTGTACGGCTACCGCAACGCCGACTGGACCTCCACCTCGGCGCGCTGGAACCCGCCCGAGGACCTGCCGAGCTCGCACGAGGCGCAGCTGGCGGAGCTGCTGGACGCCCACGAGCGCGGCGAGCGACCCCCCATGAGCGGCTCCGAGGGACGCCAGGCGCTCGAACTGATCACCGGCCTGTACGCGTCGGCGTTCACCGGCGGGCCGGTGCTCCGCGCCGACCTCACCCCCGGCCATCCCGCCTACCGCCGCCTGGACGGACACGCATGGACCTGACCCACCGTCTGAACGAACACGCATGGACCTGACCCACCGCCTGGACGGACACGCATGGACCTGACCTTTACCGAGCGCGGCGTCGAGATCCTGCGCTACGTCCACCTGCCGGACACTCCGGTCTTCGAGTCGCCCAAACCGTACTTCCACCCGATCAGGACCCTGGCCGGAGACGTGGTCAGCGCCTTCCGCCCGCACGACCACCGCTGGCACAGGGGCCTGCAGATGACCGTCTCGGACCTGTCGGGGGAGAACTTCTGGGGCGGCGGCAGCTACGTCCGCGAGGCCGCCGGGTACGTGGACCTGCCGAACAACGGGACCATGCGGCACGAGGGGTTCCCCTCCCCCGGCGTGCAGCGCCTGACCTGGCACACCCAGGGCGGCGAGCACTGGGTGGACGAGCTGAGGACCTTCGGGGTGCGGGACGTGCTGGAGGACTCCTGGGCGCTGGAGCTGTCCACCGCGATCACCAACGTGCGCGGGCGGGAGCTGGTCTTCGGCAGCCCCACCACCAACGGCCGTCCGATGGCCGGCTACTGCGGCCTGTTCTGGCGCGGGCCCCGCTCCTTCGAGCACGGGCGGGTGGTCGCCGAGAGCGGCGAGGGGCCGGAGATGATGGGCCGGGAGTCGGCGTGGCTGGCCTACAGCGGCCATCATGACGAGGTGGACCGCTCCTCCACGCTGCTGTTCCAGAGCGCGCCGCCCGCCGTCTGGTTCGTCCGCACGACGCCGTTCGCGGCCGTCAACCCGTCCATCGCCTTCCACCGCGAGCTGGTCCTGCCGCCTGGCGCGACGCTGCGCCTGGGCTACCGGGTGGTCGTGGCCACCGGCGCGTGGGACCGCCCCCGGCTGGAGGCGTACGTCAAGGAGCACCCGTGCCCGGAACCGGCGTGAACCGGTCTCGCGCCACGCCCGGCGGGGTACGACCGCCCCCGAGCCGGGGCGTCCGGTGGAAACGCCCGGCGACAGGGATTCTCGACAGGGAGGAGCACCCGTGTTCGGCACCGGCGTGAGCGACCTGACCGTCTACGACTGGCCCACCGAGGACGGCCTGCGCGGGGGTTCGCCCCACCTGCACACGCTGTGCGCCGAGGCGTACACCGTGGTGGCCGGTTCCGGCGCCGTCCAGACCCTGACCTGGAGCGGGTACGAGGAGACGGCGCTGGCCCCCGGTTCCCTCGTGCGGTTCACCCCCGGCACGGTCCACCGCCTGGTCAACGGCGGCGGCCTGCGCATCGTGGTCCTCATGCAGAACAGCGGCCTGCCCGAGGCCGGTGACGCCGTCCTCACCTTCCCTCCCGACGTCCTCGCCGATCCCGCCCGCTACGACCGTGCCGCGCGCTCGGACCCGCGCGAGCGCCGCGACCTGGCCGTGGAGGGGTTCCTGCGGCTGCGCACCGAGGGCCGCCCGGCCTTCGCCGCCTTCCTGGAGGCCGCCGCCGCGATCGTCGCCCCCCGCCTGGACGCCTTCGAGTCGCGCTGGCGCGAGGGCCCGCTGCGCGCCGCCGAGGCGACCGGCGCCCAGTTGGAGGCTCTGCGCGGCGGCGACCTCGCCCACCTGCGCGAGGCCGCGGTCACCCGGGTGCCCGCCGTGCCCCGCGACGGCATGTGCGGCCACCTGATGACCTACCCGGCACACTCCCGCGACCTCCCGGACCGGGACCGGGCCCAAGAGACCCGGGGGGCGTGACACCGGGCGGCGCGGCGGCGCGCGCCGCCCGGTGTCGCGTGACGCCGGGACCGGGAAATGTCGGTGCGATCTTCTAGGCTGGGGCCATGGCACGAGCTAACGACGGCGTCGCCGCCGCCCTGGAGGAGTACGCCGAGCTGTTCGCCATGAGCGGCGGCGACGCGTTCCGGGTCCGCAGCTACCAGAAGGCGGCCAAGGCGATCGCGGGCTTTCCCGACGACATCGCGACGGTGCCGGTGCGGAGCGTGTCCGGGGTGGGCGAGGCGATCGCCAAGAAGGTCGAGGAATACCTGGAGCGGGGCAGCTTCCGCCAGCTCGACGACCTGCGGGAGAAGGTCCCCCAGGGGGTGCGCCGGCTGACCCGGGTGGCCTCGCTGGGCCCGAAGAAGGCCGTCTTCCTCTTCCAGGAGCTGGGCATCGACTCCCCCGAGGCCCTGGTGGAGGCCATCGGGGAGGGGCGCCTCGACGGCGTCAAGGGCTTCGGCGCCAAGACCGTGGAGAACCTGCTCAAGGGCGTCGAGCACCTGGCCGAGCACAGCGCCAGGATGCACACCGGCACGGCGATGGACCTCGCCGAGCGGGTCGTCGCCTCGCTGCCCGGCGCCGAGCGGATCGCCTACGCCGGGTCGCTGCGCCGGATGAAGGACACCGTCGGCGACATCGACGTCCTCGTGGTCGGCCCCGAGTCGCTGATGGACGACTTCAAGGCGCAGCCCTACGTCGCGGAGGTCGTCGCCTCGGGGGCGAAGAAGACCTCGATCCGCACCGCCCAGGGCGTCCAGGTCGACCTGCGCCTCGTCCCCGCCGAGTCGTGGGGCGCCGCGATGATGTACTTCACGGGGTCCAAGGAGCACACCGTGCACCTGCGGGAGATCATCGTGAAGAAGGGCTGGAAGCTGTCTGAGTACGGCCTGTTCGACGGCGACCGGGTGATCGCGGCCGCGACCGAGGAGGAGGTCTTCGCCGCGCTCGGCATGGAGTGGATCCCGCCGACCCTGCGCGAGGACGGCGGCGAGATCGCCGCCGCGCTCAAGCACGAGCTGCCGAGGCTGGTCACCGTCGAGGACCTCAGGGGCGACCTGCACACCCACACCGACCTGACCGACGGCATCGCCTCCCTGGAGGACATGGTCGCCGCCGCCGCGGCCCGCGGCTACTCCTACTACGCGGTGACCGACCACGCGCCCGATCTGGCGATGCACCGGATGAAGCTGGACAAGGCCCTGGAGCAGCGCGAGCGCGTCCGCGAGCTGCAGAAGAGGTATCCCGGGATGCGGCTGCTGCACGGCAGCGAGCTGAACATCGCCCCCGACGGCTCGGTCGACTGGCCGGCCGAGGTGCTGGAGGGCTTCGACGTGTGCGTGGCCAGCGTCCACTCGCACTTCAACCAGTCGCGCGCGGAGATGACCCGGCGCTTCGTCGCCGCGTGCGAGAACCCGCACGTGCACATCATCGGCCACCCGACCACCCGCAGGATCGGCATCCGCCCGCCGGTGGACGCCGACTGGGACGAGGTGTTCCGCGCCGCGGCCCGCACCGGCACCGCGATGGAGATCGACTCCTTCCCCGACCGCTCCGACCTGCCCGCCGACCTGGTGCGGCTGGCGCGCCACCACGGCGTGAAGTTCTCCGTCGACAGCGACGCCCACGCGGTCCCGCACCTGGACAACCAGCGGTTCGGCATCGGCGTCGCCCAGCGCGGCTGGCTCACCGTCGACGACGTGATCAACACCTGGCCGCTGGAGCGGCTGCTCGCCTTCCTCGGCCGCTGAGGCGGCGTCCGGGAGACGTGGGCGTGTCCCCCTTCCCATATTACCCTGTTTGTTGGTAGGAAATACATGTAAGATGGGCGGCACCGGACACCCACGGACGGGTATCACCTTCGGAAAAGATCGCCGGGACGCCTCGCCCTGGAAGCATGTCTACCGTGTGAAATGGGAAGATTACGGAAAGTGATGATCGACAGGTCTCCGCGCCTCGCCTGAGGACGTCGAAAAGACGCCGGAGGTCCTACGGAGGAAACGAGAGGGAAACGTGCCGACGTGATGATGGCAACACGTGTTCTCCGAATTCTCGCATTTTCCGCCAGGAGGCCCGGCCGATGCGCCAGCTGACCGCGCTCGACGCGCAGTTCCTTCACGCCGAGTCGGCGACCACGGCGGCCCACGTCGCGGGCCTGGCCATCCTCGACCCCGCCTGCTCCAGGCTCGGCGCCCTCACCCGCGAGTGCCTGGTCGGGCTGCTGCGCGAGCGGCTGCACCTGGCCCCGGCGCTGAGGCTGCGCCTGGTCACCGTGCCGTTCGGCCTCGACCGGCCGTACTGGACCGAAGATCCCGACCTCGACGTCGCCGGCCACGTCCACGAGGTGACCCTCGCCGGCCCCGGCGACGAGGCCCAGCTCGCCGAGAAGGTGGCCAGGATCCACGAGCGGCACCTCGACCGCGACCGCCCGCTGTGGGAGATGCACCTCATCCACGGCCTGACCGGGGGGCGCGTCGCCCTGTACGCCAAGGTCCACCACTGCGCCATCGACGGGGTGTCGGGGGCCGAGCTGCTCGCGGCGCTGCTGGACCTCACCCCCGAGCCGCGCGCCGTCGAGCGGCCCGCGCACCAGCCGCGGACCACCGCCCCCGGCCTGGCCGGCATGCTCGCCGGGGCCGTGGCCAGGACGGTGCTCCAGCCCGCCAGGACGCTGTACTCCCTGGGCCGCATGGCCACCGAGCTCGACACGATGCCGCTCACCTCCGCGCTGCCCGGCGCCCGGCAGGTGGCCGCCGCCACCCGGATGATCGCGGGCAGGGCTCCGGAGCCCTCGGAGCCGTCGGAGCCGCCCATGCTGACCGCGCCGCGCACCCCGTTCAACGGCCCGATCGGCGCCGAGCGGCGCTTCTCCTACGGGTCGATCCCGCTCGCGGACGTCAAGCGGGTGGCCAGGAGCGCCGGGGCCAGCGTCAACGACGTGGTCATGACGCTGTGCGCCTCGGCGCTGCGCGCGTGGCTGCGCGAGCGCGACGCGCTGCCCGACCGGCCGCTGATCGCCGCGGTCCCGGTCGCGGTCCGCACCGCGAGCGCGCGGGAGGTGGTCGGCAACCAGATCTCCGTCATGGTCACCCCGATCCCGACCGACCTCGACTGCCCCCGCGAGCGGCTGCGCGTCATGGCGGGCTCGATGCTCAGCGCCAAGCGGCGCTTCGCCGGGGCCCCCACGGCCTGGCTGGGCGAGCTGTCGTCCATGCTGCCCTCGGCCGTCACCGCGCTGGCGACCTCCGCGGTGTTCCGGCTGGCCTCGATCGTGCTGCCGCCGATCAACCTGATCGTCTCGAACGTGCCGGGGCCACAGCTCCCGCTGTACCTGTGCGGGGCCAGGGTGCTCGCCTACCACCCCATGTCGGTGCTGACCGACGTGAGCGGCGGGGTCAACATCACCTGCTTCTCCTACGACGGCTCGCTCGACTTCGGCATCCTGTCCTGCCCGGACCGGGTGGCCGACGTGTGGCGGCTCATGGGCCACCTGCGGGAGGCCATGGACGAGCTGATGGAGCAGGTCGACCCGGCCCCGGCCGCGCGGATCGGCCCCGTGGAGCAGGCCGAGCCCACCACGGCCGCGCGGATCGGCCCGGTGGAGCGGTCCGCGCCGGCCAGGGAGATGGTGCCCGCCTGAGAGGCCCACCCTCCCCGGCGCGGTCCGGGAGAGCGATGCCCGCCTGAGCATCCCCGCCGTCCCCGGCGCGGTCCGCGAAGACGGCGCCCGACTGGGAGATCCCGTCGTTCCCGGCGCGGTTCAACCACGCGACAGGTCAAGAAATAGAGTTGGCCCATGAGCTTTTCTGAGCTGAACCTGTTCCCGCTCTGCCTCGGTGGCAACGTATTCGGCTGGACCGCCGATCGGGACAATTCCTTCGCCGTCCTGGACGCCTACGCGGAGGCGGGCGGAAACTTCGTGGACACCGCGGACGTCTACTCCCAGTGGGCTCCCGGGCACGTCGGCGGGGAGTCGGAGACCGTGATCGGCGAGTGGATGGCCTCCCGCCGTAACCGCGACCGGATCGTGGTCGCGACCAAGGTCGGTTCGCTGAACGGCCGCACCGGGCTGTCGGCGGCCAACATCCGCGCGGCGGCCGAAGACTCGCTGCGACGGCTCCGTACGGACCACATCGACCTGTACTGGGCCCACATCGACGACGCGGCCACCCCGCTGGAGGAGACCCTCGGCGCGTTCGACGAGCTGATCACCGAGGGCAAGGTCCGCAACATCGGCGCCTCCAACTACAGCGCCGAGCGGCTCGCGGAGGCGCTGGCGATCTCCGAGGAGACCGGCCTGGCGCGCTACGGGGTGCTGCAGCAGCACTACAACCTCATCGAGCGCGACTACGAGGGGCCGCTGCGCGACGTGGTGGCCGAGGCCGGGCTGACCAGCACCCCCTACTTCGGCCTGGCCCGCGGCTTCCTGACCGGCAAGTACCGGCCGGGGGTCACGGTCGACAGCCCGCGCGCGGGACAGGCGTCGGCCTACCTGAAGTCCGAGCGCGGCCCGCGGGTGCTGGAGGCCCTGGACAAGGTGGCCGCCGCCCACGACGCCGCCCCGGCCACCGTCGCGCTCGCCTGGCTGGCCGCCCAGCCCACGGTGGCCGCGCCGATCGCCAGCGCACGCGACGTCGAGCAGCTCCGGCCGCTGCTCGCGGTCGCCGACCTGACGCTGTCGGAGGAGGAGCTGATTCTGCTCGACGAGGCGTCCCGCTAGCCTCCCTGCCCCGGCGGGCCGTGGGTCTCCCCACGGCCCGCGCCGGGCGCGTACGGGCTCGCAGGGGCGTGTACGACGACGGGGCCCGGCCGCGACGCGGCCGGGCCCCGGGTTCCCGCACCTCCGCACGAGGTGTACGGGGGGTCTGGTACGGGCTCTAGTGGGAGGCGGACTTCTCGGCACCGATGCCGGTGAGCGAGCGGACCTCGATCTCGGCGTACTTCTCGCCGCTGTACTCCTTGCTGAGGCGGGCGCCGATGAACCCGGCCAGGAAGCCGAGCGGGATCGAGACGATGCCGGGGTTGCTCAGCGGGAACCAGGCGAAGTTCGCGTCGGGGAACAGCGCGGTGGCGCTGCCCGAGACGACCGGCGAGAAGATCACCAGGACCAGCGCGGAGACCAGGCCACCGTAGATCGCCGAGACCGCGCCCGCGGTGTTGAACTTCTTCCAGAACAGGCTGTAGAGGATCGCGGGCAGGTTGCCCGAGGCCGCCACGGCGAAGGCGAGCGCGACCAGGAAGGCCACGTTCTGCCCCTGGGCGAGGATGCCGAGCCCGATCGCGACCGCGCCGATGACGAACGCCGAGATCCTGGCGACCAGGATCTCCTCCTTGTCGGTGACGTTGCCGCGCTTGAACACGTGCGCGTACAGGTCGTGGGCGAAGGAGGAGCTGGAGGCCAGCGTCAGGCCGGCGACGACCGCGAGGATCGTGGCGAAGGCGACCGCCGCGATGATCGCGAGCAGGATGGTGCCGCCCACGTCGCCGAAGATGGCCTTGCCGACCGCCTCGGCGAGCATCGGCGCCGCCGTGTTGCCCGCCTTGTCCTGCGCCACGATCGCCTGGCCGCCGACCAGCGCCGCCGCGCCGAAGCCGAGCACGAGGGTGAGCAGGTAGAAGGTGCCGATGATGCCGATGCCCCACAGGACCGACTTGCGGGCCTCCTTGGCGGTGGGGACCGTGTAGAAGCGGATCAGGATGTGCGGCAGGCCGGCGGTGCCGAGGACGAGCGCCAGGCCCAGGCTGATCAGGTCGATCTTGCCCGCGAGGCCCTGCGCCTCGGTGCCGTACTTCTGGCCCGCGTTGAGGAAGGCGTCGCCCTTGCCGCTCTGGGCGGCGGCCTCGCCGAGCAGGCTGGACAGGTTGAAGCCGTAGTGGCCGAGCACCAGCAGGGTGACCAGGGTCGCGCCGCCCATCAGCAGCACGGCCTTGACGATCTGCACCCAGGTGGTGCCCTTCATGCCGCCGACGACCACGTAGACGATCATCAGGATGCCGACGCCGACGATCGTGAGGGCCTTGCCCGTCGGCGAGGTGACGCCGAGCAGCAGGCCGACCAGCGCGCCCGCGCCGACCATCTGGGCCAGCAGGTAGAAGATCGACACCGTGATGGTGGAGACGCCCGCCGCCGTACGGACCGGGCGGGGGCTCATCCGGAAGGCCAGCACGTCGGCCATCGTGAACTTGCCGGAGTTACGCATCAGCTCGGCGACGAGCAGCAGCGCCACCAGCCAGGCGACCAGGAAGCCGATCGAGTACAGGAAGCCGTCGTAGCCCGACAGGGCGATGATCCCGGCGATGCCCAGGAAGCTCGCGGCCGACATGTAGTCGCCGCCGATGGCGAGACCGTTCTGCACGCCGCTGAAGGACCGGCCACCGGCGTAGTAGTCGGTGGCGTCCTTGGTGTTGCGGCTCGCCCAGAAGGTGATGCCCAGCGTTCCCGCGACGAACAGCAGGAACAGGATCGTGGAGAGGGTCTGGTGGCTCATTCGGTCTTCCCCTCGACCTCGTGGCGGATCTCGTCGGCCAGCGGGTCAAGCTTCTTCTCGGCGAAACGGGAGTAGGCCCAGGCGATGCCGAACGTCGACACGAACTGGAGCAGGCCGAAGATCAGCGCCACGTTGATGTTGCCGAAGAGCTTCGTGCCCATGAAGTCGCGCCCCCAGGCGGACAGGACGACGTACAGCAGGTACCAGGCGAGGAACGCCGCGGTCATCGGGAACGCCCAGGTCCGGAAACGCCTCTTCAACTCCTGGAATCGTTCGTCGGTCTGGATTTCTTCGTAGACCGATGAATCATGTTGCCTGGCGGTCACGGGACCTCCCAAAATGTGATCTGGATCACGGACAACGTAGGGCCGGACGCTACCCGTGGAGGAGACCCGCACGCGGACTCTTCGCCGAGGCGCCGCCGAGTCGCGTTCAGTTGGGCCGGGCTTGCGGTGAAAGGTCTGTCTCGTACGCCGAACGGTTCGCGGCGGAGCCCGTTCTCACCTCCCCGGCTCGACAGCCCTCACCTCGTACGGCTCACCCGCGCCGAACGGTTCGCGGCGGAGCCCGTTCTCACCACGGCCCGCCCCGCAGGGCGTAGACCCCGGCGCAGCAGACCGTCAGGCCGACCACCGCCAGCAGCAGGCGGTAGTCGACGAGCGAGACCAGCACGGCGCCCGCGAGCAGGGACAGCAGCTGGGCGAACCCGGCCAGCGACTCGAAGGCGGTGGACACCCGGCCGACGAGGTGGCCGGGGCTGCGGCGCTGCAGCAGGGTCGTCCTGGCCACCCCCTCCAGGGTCAGCCCGGCGCCCGCCAGCATCATCGCCCCCAGCACGACCGTCTCGGCGGGGACCACCCAGCACAGGACCGCCACCCCGTACAGGCCGATGCCCGCGCCGATCGCGAACAGCTCGCCCCGGCGCGCGATCGTCGTGGCGCTGCGCAGTCCCCCCGCGATCGCGCCGAGGCCCATCGCGGTCGAGGTGAACGCGGTGAACTCCGGCGACCTGGCCAGACCGTGCTCGATGACCGCGAAGATCAGCGACTCGGTCGCCCCGGCCAGCGCGAACATCAGGCAGAGCGCCACGGCCGCGCGGCGCAGCGGCGGGTCGGCGGACAGGTGACGGGCCCCGGCCCAGAACTCCTCGCGCCACCGCCCGGAGGCGGCCGGAGAGGCGGGCACGGGGGCTTCCGGCGCGGGGAGCATCATGAAGACCCCCGCGGCGACCAGGAAGGTGATCATGTCGAACAGCACGAGCGCGCCGAGCCCGAAGCCGGTGTAGACGGCCACCCCCAGCAGCGGCCCGAACAGGCGCAGCCCCTGCCGGGTGGTGTGCAGGGCGCCGTTCGCCTCGGCCAGCAGGTGCTCGGGCAGGATGACCTTGAGCAGCCCGCCGAGCGCGGAGAAGATCACCGCGTACGAGCACCCCATGGCCGCCGACACCGGATAGATCAGCCACACCGTGTCCGGCCCGGTGACCGCGACCAGCGGGGCGAGCGAGATCCCCGACAGCACGCAGGTGACGACCAGGAGCCTCCTGCGGTCCACCCGGTCGATCAGGTAGCCGAACAGGGGCGAGAAGCACAGCGGCAGCGTGAAGAAGAACAGGGTCAGCCCGGCGGCGGCGTCGGAGCCGGTGAGGCTCTTGGCCAGGATGCCGGGCACCAGCAGCAGCGAGGCGTCGCCCAGCAGGCTGACGGCCATCCCGAAGTAGATGAGCCGGAACCGGGGCCGGCGCAGGACCTCCGGCATCACCGCTGACCGGCGGACCGGCTCGCCGCCCGGCTGTCGGAGAACGCGACGGCGAGCCAAGATCCTGACCGCTTCCCGAAGAACGCGACAGTGGACCGAAGTCCCGACCGGCTCCCGGGTAGCACGGCAGTGGCGTCGCCGACCTCGGCGAGCGCCTCATCACCGGAGCCGGCGAGTAACAAATCTAGTCAGAACAACCGAAATGTCGGTCCATAAGCGTCATTTCGTCACACCTCGCCGGGACCGTCAAGAGGACCGGGGCCGCCAAGAGGGCCCGAGCCGCAGGAGCGCCAGGACCGCCGGGAGAGCCTGAGCCGTCAGGAGGACCGAGGCGCCAGGAGGAGCCAGGCGTCAGGAGGACCGGGGCCGCCAGTCACCCCGGTCCAGGTTGAGGATCTCGGGGGTGTGCAGGCGCACCATCGTGCGCGCCACGTTCGGCGGGATGCGCCCCGGCGTCAGCAGCGAGACCACCACCATGACGAGGAAGGCGATCGGCACCGTCCACGCGGCGGGCTGCGCCAGCAGGGCACCGACCAGGCCGGTGTGCGGCCCCCCGCCGATCGTCATCAGCACCGCGCCGCAGGCCAGACCACCACCGGCGAGCAATCCGGCCATCGCGCCGGCCGGGGTCAGCCGCCGCCACCAGATGCCCAGCACCAGCAGCGGGCAGAAGGAGGAGGCCGCCACCGCGAACGCCAGGCCCACGACGTCGGCGACCGGCAACGTACGCGCGAAGACCGCGAGACCCAGCGGAACGATCACCGCCAGCACCGCCGCCGCCCGGAACGACCGCACCCCGCCCTTGAGGATGTCCTGCCCGATGACCCCGGCGACCGAGACCGTCAGCCCCGAGGACGTCGACAGGAACGCCGCGAACGCCCCGGCCGTCACCAGCGCCGTCAGCAGGTCCCCGGCCACGCCGCCGATCAGCCGCCCCGGCAGCGACAGGACCACCGTGTCACTGCCCTCTAGCTCCGGGACGTAGATCCGGCCCAGCGCGCCGTACACCGCCGGCAGCAGGTAGAAGGCGCCCAGCAGCGACAGGACCACCAGCGTCGTACGGCGCGCCGCCCGGCCGTCCGGGTTGGTGTAGAAGCGGACCAGCACGTGCGGCAGCCCCATGGTGCCCAGGAACGTGGCCAGGATCAGCGAGTAGGTCGAGTAGAGGCCGTACTCCCTGCCGGTCGCCAGCGGCAGCGCCCATGTGGCCGCGTCCCGCGCGCTCAACCCGGGCGCGCCGCCGCTGCGCCACGCCAGCAGCAGGAACACCAGCGGCACGGCCAGGGCGGTGAGCTTCAGCCAGTACTGGAAGGCCTGCACGAACGTGATCGACCGCATGCCGCCGGACATGACGTTCACCGCGACCACGGCCGCCACCAGCAGGCCCCCCGCCCACTCGGGGGCCCCGGTGATCGCCCGCAGGACCAGCCCCGCGCTCTGGAACTGCGGCATCAGATACAGCCAGCCGATCAGCACGACCAGCACCCCGGCCATCCGCCGCACCGCCATCGACTCCAGCCGCGCCTCGGCGAAGTCGGGCAGCGTGTACGCGCCCGAGCGGCGCAGCGGCGCGGAGACCAGCACCAGCAGCACCAGGTAGCCGCCCGTCCAGCCGACCGGCAGCCACAGCATGTCGGCGCCGTAGGTGAGGATCAGCCCGGCGATGCCCAGGAAGCTCGCGGCCGACAGATACTCCCCGCCGATGGCGGAGGCGTTCCACAGCGGGGAGACCGTGCGGGAGGCGACGTAGAAGTCGGAGGTGGTCCGCGACAGCCTTATCCCGAACGCGCCGATCAGCACCGCCGCCAGCACCACCAGCACCACCGCCGTCACACCGTACGCGGTGCTCATCCGGCGCCTCCCCCGAGGCCTTCCATGCCATCCCCCATGACGTCTTCCGCGAGGTCGCCCATCGCGGGAAGCTCAGGCTCCAGCCGGGAGCCCTCGGCCCCCGGGACGGTCCGCCGCCCGGTCAACGGGCCCTGTCCACCAGTTCGGCGAAGTGCCGCTCGTTGCGTTCCGCCTGCCGTACGTAGAGCCAGGCGCCGATCACGAACGCCGGATAGATCAGGCCGCCCAGCACCGCCCAGGGCAGCGGGATCCCCAGCACGTGGACCGCGCGCAGCTCCGGCACCAGCAGGAACATCAGCGGCAGCCCCGCCACCACGCACCCCAGCACCGTGCAGACGAACAACGCCAGGCGGAACTGGGTGCGGACCAGCGAGCGCATGTAGACCTCGCCCAGCCGGGTCTGCTCGTCGATCTCGCGGCTGACCGGGTAGCGGGGGTGGCGGGGGGCCATCGTGCGAGGACTCGTCACCACCTCACGCCGCGGCCGCTCGTCCCTACGCGAACGCTCGGCGTCCCTGCGCGACCGGTCGGCGATCCACCGGCGCGGCTCGGACGGCTTGGACGATCCAGACGGCTTGGACGGCCCAAATACTCCAGACGGCTCAGACGGCTCAAACGGTCCAGACGGCTCGGACGGCTCGGACGGCCCTGAAAGCCCGGAGAGCCCGGACGGCTCGGACGGCCCTGAAAGCCCGGAGAGCCCGGACGGCTCGGACCCCTCCCCCGCACCGGGGTCGCGGCTCATTCGGGCCTGCCCCGGCGCGCCCTGCGGACCAGCAGGTCGCGCAACTCGCGGGTGTGACGGCGGCTGACCGGGATCTCGGTCTCGCCGATGCGCACCACGCACCGGCCCGAGTCGATGTGCAGCTCGTCGATGTGCTTGACCGCGACCAGGTGGCTGCGATGCACCCGTACGAACCCCGCGGAGGACCAGCGCTCCTCCAGCGTGGCCAGCGAGATGCGCACGAGGTGGCTGCCACCAGCGGTGTGCAGGCGGGCGTAGTCGCCCTGCGCCTCCACGTACCGGACCTCGGTGCTGGCCACGAACCGGGTGACACCGCCGAGCTCCACCGGGATCGTGTCGGGGTCGGCGCGGCCGGGCCCCTCCGTCTCCGGCAGCTCCGCGGAGACGAACACCCTGCGGATCGCCTCGGCCAGCCGCTCCGGCCGTACCGGCTTGAGAAGGTAGTCCTCGGCCTTGATCTCGAAGGCGTCGACCGCGTGCTCCTCGTAGGCCGTCACGAACACCACCCGCGGCGGGTTGGCGAACTGCGAGAGCAACCGGCCGAGCACCACCCCGTCCAGGCCGCGCATCCGGATGTCGAGGAAGACCGCGTCGATCGGCCGCCCGTCGGCGATCGCCCGGTCCAGGACACGCAGCGCCGCGGCCCCGTCCCTCGCGATGGAGACCTCCCCGATGCGGGGGTCGTCGCGGAGCAGGTAGGCCAGGTCCTCCAGCGCGGGAAGCTCGTCGTCCACCGCCAGGACGCGCAGGCCGGTCACGGTCACTCCTCCAGGTCGTTCACGAGGGAATTTCTAGAGGGTGATGAATCAGGCATCGCCTGTCAACTTTTTGGTACGGGGGAAGGGGCGGGCTCAACGGGCGGAGACACCCGGATGATACTTGGGCAGGCGCACACTGACCTTCGTTCCGGCCCCCTTGGCCGTCTCCGCCACCAGGCCGTACTCGTCACCGTAGACCTGACGCAACCGCTCGTCCACGTTCACCAGCCCCACCCCCCCGGCCCCCGAACGCTCGTCGGCGTCACCGGCCAGGATGCGGCGCAGCCGGTCGGGCTCCATGCCGACGCCGTCGTCCTCCACGCTGATCCGGCACTCGGCCCCGGCGTCCTCGGCGACGATCGAGATGCGCCCGATCCCCGGCTTGCTCTCCAGCCCGTGCTGGACCGCGTTCTCCACCAGGGGCTGCAGGCACAGGAACGGCACCGCGACCGCGAGCACCTCCGGGGCGATGCGCAACGTCACCTGGAGCTGGTCGCCGAAACGGGCACGCTCCAGGGTGAGGTAACGGTCGATGGAACGCAGCTCCTCGGCCAGCGTGGTGAACTCCCCGTGCCGCCGGAAGGAGTAACGGGTGAAGTCGGCGAACTCCAGCAGCAGCTCGCGGGAACGGTCAGGATCGGAACGCACGAAGCTCGCGATCGTCGTCAGCGAGTTGTAGATGAAGTGCGGGGAGATCTGCGCGCGCAGCGCCCGCACCTCGGCCTCCATCAGGCGCGTCCTCGACCGGTCCAGCTCGGCCAGTTCCAGCTGCGAGTCGACCCAGTTCGCGACCTCGTGGGCGGCCCTGACCAGACCCGCCGAGGCGTGCCCCCCGTACGCGGCGAGGGAGCCCACCACCCTGCCGTCGGTGGTGAGCGGCGCCACCACGGCGAACCTGATCGGGCACTCGGGAAGGTCGCACGAGACGACCTCGGGCCCCAGCACGCGCGTCCGGCCCCCGGCGAGCGTCTTGGCGGCGTGGGCGAACGCCTCGCGGGCATGGTGGTCGCCCTCGCCGTCGTAGACCAGCAGCCGCTCCTCGTCGGTGATCGCCAGCGCCGGGGAGCCCAGCAGCTCCCGCAGGTAGCGGGACGCCTTCAGCGCCCCCGCCTCGGTCAGCCCCGCCCGCAGCGGCGGCGCGGCCAGGGACGCGGTGTGCAGCGTCTCGAACGTGGCCCGCTCAGCGGGACTGCTGCCCAGCTCCCTGCGCCCGCGCAACACCCGCCACAGCACCAGGGCCGGTACGCCGACCAGTGCGGCGACCAGCAACACGGCAACGAGGGGTTCCACGCTCCGGACCTTATACGCCCGGCCACGTCCGCGCCTCGTCCCCGGAGATCGCGCGAGACCACATCGGGACCTTCACCGCACGATCCTTGACATCGTCGACCGGCCCGGCGCCTGTACAAAGTAGATCAAAACGCCCATCGGAGACGGCCGGACGGTTCAGAGCGCCTCACGGACGCGGCGGGCGTACGACTCGGCCTCGGCGGGGTCCTCGTATTTCGTACGGGGCCAGAAGAAGCCGCGCAGGCCGTCCTTGCGGTTGCGGGGAACGACGTGGGCGTGCAGGTGCGGGACGCTCTGGCTGACCCGGTTGTTCATCGCGACGAACGTACCGGCCGCCTCCAGGCCCTTCTCGACGGCGACGGAGAGCGCGCGGACGCGCTCGAAGAACGGGCCGACCATCGGCACCGGCAGGTCCGCCAGCGTCTCGACATGGACCAGTGGGACCACGAGGACGTGCCCCTTGAAGACCGGCCGCGTGTCCAGGAAGGCGGCGGCCACGCCGTCGGAGAGGACGACGTGGGCCGGTCGCTCCCCCGCAGCGATGGCACAGAACAGGCAGTCGTCACCTGGCACCGCATCAGAAACCGGCATCACGTCAGCATAGGAGGCACCGGGCGGCCGTACGACCTCCCGGCACACGCCCCCGGCGGCCGGTCTTCCGGCGCACGACCTCCCGGCGCGGAAGCGGGCCGCGCCACCGGCCGCGTCACCGGCCGCGTCACCGGCCGTGTCACCGGCCGCGCCACCGCTCCTGTCACCAGCCGAGCTTGGCCGCGCCCGAGATGAGGGACCTCGCGATGACCATCCGCTGGATGTCGTTGGTGCCCTCCCCGATGGCCATCAGGGGCGCGTCCCGGTAGAGGCGTTCGAGGACGAACTCCTGCGAGTAGCCGTAGCCGCCGTGGATCCGCATCGCCTCGGTGGTGGCGCGCAGCGCGACCTCGGAGGCGAAGTACTTGGCCATCGCCGCCTCGGAGTTCACCGCGCCGCTCTCGGAGCGGACCGCGGCCCAGTAGGTCAGCAGCCGGGCCGCCTGGATGTCGGTGGCCATGTCGGCGAGCTTGAGCTGGATGGCCTGGAAGTCGGCGATGGGCTGCCCGAAGGCGTGGCGCTCGCGCGAGTAGCTCAGCGCGGCGTCGTAGGCGCACTGGGACAGGCCGACCGCGCGGGCGGCGATGTTGACCCGGCCGAGCTCCAGGGCCGACAGGGCCTGCTGCATGCCCCGCCCCTCGGTCCCGCCGAGCAGCGCCGACACCGGGACGCGCACGTCCTGCAGCACGATCTCGCACGTCTCGGTGCCCTTGTAGCCGAGCTTGGGCAGGTCGCGGCTGACGGTGTACCCGGGGGTGCCGGCCTCGACGAGGAGGAGCGACATGCCGCGGTGCGCGGGGTCGGTGACGGAGGTCTTGACCAGGACGGGCATCGGGTCGGCGTGCCGGGCGTTGGTGATCCACGTCTTGGTGCCGTTGATCACGTAGTGGTCGCCGTCGCGGACGGCCCGCGTCTGGATGCCCTGCAGGTCGGTGCCCGCCGCGGGCTCGGTCAGCGCGATGCCGGTACGGCGGGCCCCGGTGGCCAGGTCCGGCAGGTAGGCGTCCTTCTGCTCCTCCGTGCCGTAGCGGGCGATCATCCAGGCGGC
Source organism: Streptosporangium sp. NPDC002721 (assembly GCF_042888905.1). Classification (NCBI taxonomy): domain Bacteria; kingdom Bacillati; phylum Actinomycetota; class Actinomycetes; order Streptosporangiales; family Streptosporangiaceae; genus Streptosporangium; species Streptosporangium sp. NPDC002721. The sequence continues at coordinate 116,840 of NZ_JBIAQI010000022.1, read as the reverse complement.
CAGGGAGTGCGAGCCGAGAACCCCGGCCACGCCCATCCACCCGCGCGCTATCTCCTCGAAGACCAGGGCGAACGACACCCGGTCCAGGGCCAGCCCGCCGTACTCCTCGGGGATCGTGATCCCGAACAGCCCCATCTCCTTGAAGCCCTCGACGATCTCCGTGGGATAGCGTCCGGTCCGTTCCCACTCGGAGGCGACCGGCACGATCTCCTTGTCGACGAACTCCCGCAGGGTCCGGCGGAACAGCTGCTGCTCCTCGTTGAGCTCGAAGTCCATCACGGCGTCCTTTCCGCGAAACGGCCGTCAGGGGGAAGCGGCCCTCAGGGGGTGAGCGGGCCGGTCCTGGCCCGCGGGAAGTAGTTCTTGTCCTGCGGCGCGTCGCGGCGGTAGACCATCACCGTACGGCGCCAGGACATGACCTCGTCGCCGTCCTGGTTGAGGCCGCGGGTCTTGCAGGTGACGATCCCGGCGTAGGGCCGCGACCGCGACTCCCGTTTCTCCAGCACGATCGACTCCGCGTACAGGGTGTCGCCCAGGAAGACCGGGTGGGTCAGCCTGATCTCGTCCCAGCCGAGGTTCATCAGGGCGGTCTGGCTGACGTCGATCACCGAGATGCCGAGCACGATCGCGACGGACAGGCCGGAGTTGACGATGATCTTCCCGACCGGGGCGCGCTCGGCGAAGTGGGCGTTGAAGTGGTTCTGGTTGGTGTTCATCGTCAGCAGGGTGAACCAGGTGTTGTCGGCCTCGCTGATCGTACGACCCAGCGGGTGCTGGTAGACGTCGCCGACGACGAAGTCCTCGTAGTACCGGCCGAGGCCGGGTTCGTGCACGGTCACGGTCTCTCCCCTGGACGCCGGGACCTCGACGCTAATCGTCTGACGTTTCGGCGGTCAATGATCCGTTCCGCCGGGACGGCGTGGTGACGCGGCGGCGCGGACCGGCGGGCGAGCACCCGGGAAGCGCGGTCACCGGGAGATCTTGAGGGGAACGCCGCGGTCAGGGCACGCGCCCGCGCAGGAACGCCGCCGCGATCTCCACCACCCGCCGGGCCTGGAAGTCCATCGCCTCCAGCTGCACCTCACCGGGCGGGATCGTGCCGTTGTCGGAGGTGTGGCTGGTGCCGTACGGGTTGCCGGAGCGGAACTGGACGGGGTCCGCGTAGCCGGGCGGCACGATGATCGCCCCCCAGTGGTAGAAGGTGTTGTTCATCGCGAGGATCGTGCTCTCCTGCCCGCCGTGGGTCGTCGAGCTCGCGGTGAACGACGACACGAACTTGTTCACCAGCAGGCCCTGGGCCCACAGCCCGCCGGTGGTGTCGATGAACTGCCGCATCTGGGCGGTGGGGTTGCCGTAGCGGGTGGGCGTGCCGAACAGGAGCACGTCGGCCCACCTCAGGTCCTCCAGCGAGGCCTCCACGACGTACTGGGTGGCCGCGGCGTGGGCGGCCCAGCCCTGGCTGGACGCGATGGCCTCGGCCGGCGCGAGTTCCCTGACCTTGCGCAGGCGCACCTCGGCACCGGCCTTCTCGGCGGCCGCGGCGGCGGCCTTGGCCAGCGCGAAGATCGTGCCCGTGGCCGAGTAGTAGATGACGGCGGCGTTGACGACCGGTCCGGTCACCACCTCTTCCGTCATCCCCTCATCGGTCACTGCCTCTTCGGTCAACTGCCCCACATCCCTCCGGGCGCCCTTCCGGGATCGTCCTGCCGGAACGTGCCCGACGATCCCCAGGAGAACCCGTCCCGGCCTGCAAAGACTCCTTGACCTGGGTGATCACGGAACGCGCGGGACCGCCGCGCCCCGGGCCCCGCGGAGTTAGCATTCACGCTGATCGAGACACCGAGACACCGAGACACCGAGACACCGAGACACCGAGACACCGAGGAGAGGCCCGTGGAGCAGACCCCCCAGGACTATGACGAGTGGCGCGCGAGTGCCGTCGATCCCGCCTTCAGCGAGTGGCTGCGCTCGCTGAGCGAGCCGGAGTGGACGGCGGTGGTGAGCCACCCGTTCGCCGCGTCGATCACCCGGGGGGACGTGCCCGACGACGACATGCGCCGCTACCTGGTCCAGGACTTCCAGTTCGTCGACTCCTTCACCGCCCTGCTCGGGGCGGCCGTGGCCTGCGCGGACAGCTTCGAGTCGCGGGTGCCGTTCGGCCAGTTCCTGGGCGAGATCGCCACCACAGAGGAGCTGACCTACTTCCACCGGGCCCTCGCCGCCCTCGGCGCCACCCCCTCGGACATGACCTCGCCCGAGCTGGAGCCGGTCACGGCGGACTTCCGCGCTCTGATGGACGAGGCCAGGATCAGCCTGGACTACCCGCTCGTCCTGGCGGTGCTGTGCGTGGCCGAGTGGGCCTACCTGGGCTGGGCCTCCCGCGCCGAGGAGCCGCTGCCGGACAACTTCGTGCACCGCGAGTGGATCGAGCTGCACGAGGGCCCGGCCTTCCGCGCCTGGGTGCAGTTCCTGCGCGGCGAGCTGGACCGGCTGGGCCCCGAGCTGGACGAGGAGGGGCGGCTGCGCGTGCTCGGCTTCTTCCGCCGTGCCGTACGGCTGGAGCTGCGCTTCTTCGACATGGCCGCCGGTTCCTGAGCCCCGCGCCCGCGTGGAGAGGGACCTGTCAGCCCTGGTCCAGATCGCGGGCCGGGGTGGCGTAGGGGGCCTGGCCGGGGCGGTAGACGCCTTCGGTGCCCACCTGGGCGGCGTGGACCTCCTCGTCCGGGGCGTACAGGCGGATCTGGACGCCGTCGGGGTCGGTGAAGCCCATCGCGTGGCCCGAGGAGGCCCGGAAGACCGGCCCGTGCGGGACGTCGAGGGCGTCGAGCCGGGCGGCCCACTCGTGAAGCCCCTCAAGGGTGACCTGGAGCGCGAAGGGGTCGGCGTCGAAGAGCGCCCTGGCCAGGTCGGGGTTCTCGCGCAGCGCGATCTGGAAGGCCGCGCCGGGGACCGTGAAGCTCATGCCCCGGATCACGCCGTCGTCGTCCTCGAAGCTGGTGTGGTGCTCCAGCCCCAGGACCCGTTCGTACCAGGAGCGGCTCCGCTCCAGGTCGCTCACCCAGATCTTGAGGTGGTGCACACCGGTCAGTACGGCGTTCAACTCGTCTCCTCAGGGGGCCTGCGTCGTCGTGACGGTCGTGGTGAAGAGGTGCTCGCAGAATCTCTCCCGTGCCTGCGCCCGGCTGAGACCGAGCTCGGATTCCTTCCTGTCGAGCCCCTCGAAGCTGTCGAAACCGAGCCTGGCCACGGCCCTGGCCTCGGTGCCGGGCGCGAGGCGGGCCGTGAAGACGATCCGCCCCCGGTGCGGGAGGTGGCTCCCGGCGGGGCACCAGACGCCGTCGGAGCGCTCGCGGCAGCGCAGGACGGCGATCCGCTCGCCGGAGCCGTCGAGCAGCACCGCCCGGGTGGGACCCCGCGCGCCCTCGGGGAACCGTCCGCCCACCCAGAAGGCGCCCCAGTAGGGCGCGAAGGAGGGGGTCCAGGTCATGGAGTAGTCGATGGTGTAGGAGACCCGGCCCGCCGAGTCCGGGCGCGGCACGGCCCCGGCCGTCACCTCGATGCCGATCAGCGGCTTGCCCTGGCACTTCCTGGCCTCGGTGACGCAACTGGCCTGGGCCTGTGGCAGCGGTGACAGGGCGGCCGCGATGAGGGCGAGGCCCGCGGCGATCCCGAGAGCGCGGCGCATGAGACCTCCTGTGTGTCCTGCCCCGAGAATCGTTTCCTGCCCGAGAATCGTGTCCTGTCCGAGAACGCTACATGCGCCCGGCTCTTCGCGTGCCCGAGATCAGCATAGTTCGCCTTCCGGGTCGGAAACGTGGACCTGACGGGGCGTCGATGGCGGGAAGGTCCGGGCGGGCGGAGAGGAGGGGGTCCGCCGCCCACCCGGAAACGGTCAGATTACCCCGACAGACATGAGTTTGGCTCGCCTGCGCGCACAGGACTCGGCCGGATCTCCGGTGACCGCCCGCTTCCCGGCGCTCCGGGAGGGACGGCCACCGGGATCGAAGGCGTCCGGCCGTGCCCGGCCGGCGGCCGGGCACGGCGTTCGCGGGAGCCCTGGAAGCCGTCCGGCCCGCCACCGGGGCGATGTTCGTGAGACCCCGGAGGACCGGCGGCCGGGCCGGCGTGCCACCGGGGTCCGGGCCGGCGTTCGCCGGGGCCCGGGTCAGCGTTCGCCGGGGCCCGGAAGGGGGCCGCTCTCGTGCTCCGCCTCGTCCCTGGGCTCGGCGTACGGCTCGCTCTCGGGCGGGTGGCCCCCGGCGATCCGGCGCTCGCGCATGAGCTCGGCGTCGAACTCGGCGCCCAGCAGGATGGCCATGTTGGACAGCCACAGCCAGACCAGGAACACCACGGCGGCGCCGAGCGTGCCGTAGGTCTTGTCGTAGGAGCCGAAGTTGGCGACATAAGCCGCGAACCCGGCCGAGACGACGACCCAGAGCAGCACGGCCAGCAGCCCTCCGGGGCTGATCCAGCGGAACCCCGGCTGGCGGACGTTGGGCGCGGCCCAGTAGAGCAGCATCACCAGGCCCGCGGCGATCAGCACCAGGACCGGCCACTTGGCGTACCCCCAGACGGCGACCGCGGTCTGGCCGACCCCCAGGGCCTCGCCCGCCACCTCGGCGAGCCTTCCCGTGAAGGTGACGGCCACCGCCGACACGGCCATCAGGACGACGAACACCAGGGTGAGCCCGATCCGCAGCGGGGTCAGCTTCCACAGGGGACGCCCCTCCCGGATGTCGTAGATCGCGTTCCCGGCCCTGACGAAGGCGGCGATGTAGCCGGAGGCCGACCAGAGCGCCACCAGCAGACCGGCGATCGCCAGGAAGCCCCTCGCGCTCCCGCTGCCGCGCACCTGGTTCACCTGGTCCGTCACCAGCTTCGTGACGTCGCCGGGGGCGAGCGCCGCGACCTGGGACAGGATGGTGGAGATCACGTCCTGGCCGACCAGCCCGAGCACGGACACCAGCACGATCAGGCCGGGGAAGATCGACAGCACCGCGTAGTAGGTGAGGGCCGCGGCCCAGTCGGGCAGGCCGTCTCGCTGGAACTCCAGGACGGTCCGCTTGAGGACCCCCCACCATGCCCCCCGGGACAGTTGCGAGGGGGTTTCCGGGACAAGGGCGAGCCGCCCCCGCGAATCGTCGGGGGCGGCCCTGTCGGTGCTGCGGGTCATCTACTTCTTCTTGCCTCGCCGCAGGATACGGAAGACGACCAGGGCGAGCGCGGCGAGCGCCGCGATGGTCACGACGGGGCGCTTGCCCGCCTCGGTCGTGACCCTGCCCGCCGCGTCCTTGATCTCGACGGGGGTCACTTCCTTGACCCGGCCGACGACCTCGGGGGCCGCCTCCCTCACCTTCCCGACCATCTCGGGAGCGGCCACCTTGACCCGCTCCACCATCTCGGTGGCCGTGGTGGCGGTCGCCGCCCCCACCTTGCGCAGGTCGTCGCCCACCTGGGCGGCGGTCTCCTGGAAACGGCCCTTGACGTCGGTCTTGTGCACCAGTGCCTCCACTGTGTCCCCTAGTTCGCGGCGGGCTTCCTCGATGTCCCGCCGCACGCTTTCCGTGTCGTTCCCGTCGTTTCCGACGGTCTTGCCGGTCTTGCCGGTCTCCGTCACGCCGCCGGTGGCACCGGTGTTGGCGTACGGGGTGGTCGCCACCGTGGTGTCCGGAACGGCGGCGAGCGTCGTGTCCCCCGGGAGCCGGGGCGTGCCGTCGCGTTCGGACTCGGTGACACCGAGGTCCTCGCCGGGCGTGCCGTCCGGCTGGTTCGGCGGGATGTTCAGCGATCCGCTCTCCTCGGGCGTCACCGGTTCGTCGACGCCCTTCCTGCGGGATCCGGTGGTTCCGGCCACGGCCTGAGGCCGCTCGGGTCCGCCCGGGTCTGTCTCAGTCATCGGTGCGCCCTCTCTTTCACCGCGTCGATGTCGTCCTTGACGCTCTCGATGGTCCGTTCGGGAGTCGGCGGGGCGGCCTCGGCGACCTGGCGCTTGCCGAAGAACCCGAGCGCCCCGGCCACGACCAGCAGCACTCCGCCCACGAGCGCGGCCGCCGCCCACGGGGGCATGACCTGCGCGAGTAACAGGATCACCGCGGCGACCAGGGAGGCCGCCCCGAACAGGGCCACGACCCCGGCTCCCCCGAACAGCCCCACGCCGATTCCGGCGTGTTTGCCCTTCTCCGTCAGCTCGGCCTTGGCCAGGCGAAGCTCGTCCTTGACGAGACGCGAAACCTGCTCCGACATCTGCTTGATCAGCTCGGACGTCGGAAGTGATTCCTTGGTGTTGGTCATGGGCCGCCTCCTCCCCTACAGGAAAGGACGTCTACCCACTCCTCCCCCGGCAAACATGGGCCTGGCTGCGATGATCACAGGGGGTACGGGCACGACACCGCTTCCCGGCCCGCGTTCCACCCGCTCCTCCGGGGCCCGGGAGGCCCGCGACCTGCCCCCGGCCATTCTGCGGCGCCGCGCCCTCTGCCACCGTTACACCGATCACCCTTGCCGTTTCATCGACCGATCGCGAGGCGACCATGGCGAACATCGTGCTCACCGGAGGCACCCGGGGCATCGGCCTCGGCATGGCCGGTGCCTTCCTGGAGCGCGGCCACCGCGTCGCGCTGTGCGGCACCCGCGCCGGGTCGGTGGAGCGGGCCCTGGCCGAGCTGTCCGGACCCGCCGGGCCGTCCCGACCGGACGGGCGGGACGGGCAGGACGGGCGGGACGGTCCGGACGGGCGGGACGGTCCGGACGGGCGGGATGGGCGGGACGTCCTGGCGATGGTCGCCGACGTCGCCGACCGGGGTCAGGTCCAGGCGCTGTGGGACGCGGCGGCCGGGACGTGTTCGGCGGGAGCTGAGCCCCGCACCTCGTGCGGAGCCCCCTGCCGAGCCCTCCGGAGAGGCCGATCACTCTCGCGGCCTGGATACGCCATGATCATAGGGAGGCTCGCGTGTCCAGTGGTGGAAAAGTAGAGGTACGGGCGAAGATGAGCCTCTTGGGATACTGCGTGGCACGATGAGCGCGATCAGGAAGGCGGCACGCTAGAGATGGCACAGATCGTCGGCGGCGGAAGCCCGGTCAACGACGCCGAGCGACGGGTCATCGCGCACCTGCGAGACAACGCCCCGGACGACTGGCTGCTGCTGCACAACATCGAGGTGCCCCGCGGGGACGACACCTTCGAGGTGGACGTGATCGTCCTGACCGGTCACTCGCTCTGCGTCATCGACGTCAAGGGCACCCGAGGCCGGATCGAGGTCGCGGGAACCCGCTGGTTCCCGTTGCGCCGGGAGGCGTTCGGCTCCCCCGTCGCCAAGCTGCGCGGCAACGGGCGCGCCCTCAAGGGCCTGCTCACCCAGGCTCGCCGCGAGCTGGACCGGGTCTACGTCGACAGCCTCGTGGTGCTCACCGGGGCCGACGCGGAGCTGGTCGACCCCGCCGGCCGCGACTCGCGGCACGTCACCGACCTCGCCGGGCTGATCGGCACGCTGAGCGACGTCTCCCGCGTGCGGCGCGGCCACACCACGGACACCGCGCCGTACGGCACCGCGATCATCGAGGCGCTCAACGGGAGCGTGCGGCGCTCCACGGCGCCGCCGCGCTTCGGCAGCTGGGAGGTGGAGGAGCAGCTGGGCGGCGACACCCGGGTCACCGAGTACCGCGCGATCAACGCGACGGTCCCGGGCAGCGAGACGGTCCTGCTGCGCGTCTACCGGGCCGACCCGCTGGCCGAGGAGGAGCCGAGGGCCGCCGAGCGGCGGCTGATCACCAACGCCTACCAGGCCCTCACCAGGATCCCCCCGCACCCGTGCGTGGTGCGCGCCCGCGACTTCTTCGCCATCGACGACGAGAGCCGGTTCGTGCTCGTCCTCGACGACGTGCACGGCCAGGCGCTGCACCTGCACCTCACCGCCGCCCCCTCCCCGTCCACGCTCTCCACCTCGGCCAGGCTGGACGTGGTGGAGGACATGCTGCTCGGCCTGGCCCACGTGCACGCCAACAACGTGATCCACCGGGCGCTCAGCCCCGCGTGCGTGCTGGTGACGGAGGAGGGCCGGGCCATGCTCACCGGGTTCGACTACGCCAAGCCGGGGCCCCGCGCGCACACCGTGGCCAACGAGCTGCCCAACATCCTCGACACCCACTACGCGGCCCCCGAGTGCCAGGCGATGCCGGAGCGGATGACGGCCGCCTCCGACGTGTACGCGGCCGGGGTGATCGCCTTCCAGCTGCTCACCGGGAAGCTCCCCCCGGTCACCCCCGACGCCGAGCCCGCCCCCGGCGAGGCGCCCGTGGAGGTGATGGACCTGCTGCGGCGGATGCGCGACCACGCGACGGGCAAGCGTCCGAGCGCGGCCGAGGCCCTGGATGAGCTGCGGCGGGCCCGGCGGCCCCGCCCTCCGGACCCCCCGGACCCCGCCACGCGGCACTCCGGCGTACCGGATCCCCGCCCCCAGGACGCCCCGCCTCAGAGTCCTCAGAACCCTCCGTCCGAGGGTTCAGGTGCCGAACACCCCGGCCCCCCTGAGGCCCGGGCCCCCGAGGACCCCGTCCCCGAGACGCCCGGTGCGGCGGGCGTGGGGCGGCCGGAGGATCACGGGCCGGAACACCACCCTCGGGACGCCCGTCTCCAGGCGCCCGCTCAGCACGAGGACGAGCCCCACCAGAGCCTGCCGGCCCAGGAGCCGCTGTTCGACAGGCTCAGGACGAGATTCCGGCGTATCACCGGAAAACAACCCTGAAAACGGCCCAGAAACGGCTCTGAGAACGGCCCCGAAACGGCCTTGGGAACGGCTCTGAAACAGCCTTGAGAACGGCTCCGAGAACGGTTCTGAAAGCGAAACGCCCGCGCGGGAGCCGGGCCCCAGGCTCCCGGCCGGGGCCCGGCTCACCGCCGGGCGAGTGGGTCGGCGACGGATCAGCGGCGGGTGTGGCCGCCCCGGAAGCGGGCGAGGAGCCCGCGCAGCTTCTGCTGGTGGCGCGGGTCGCGGGCCATCGCCTTGGCCTTCTCCAGGTTCCGCTGCCCCTGCGGGGTGCGCAGGTAGTGTCGGACCCGGTCGATCAGCGATGCCATGGTGTCCTCCATCTGTCGGAAACCTCCGCCTACCCGGTGAGACCGGTTCCAATCACCACGGGCACCGGCTTCGTCGGGTTCAGGAGTCGACGAAGTCGTCCGGGACCATCACCCGCAGGCCGTTGGGGACCGTACGGATCATGATGGGGGTCATCAGGCGGACCTCGCCGTCGACGTCGGCGGCCATCGGCGGGTCGGTCTCCAGGTACATCTCCCGGCCCACGACGAAGGGGCCTCCCGCCAGGCTGCGCCAGCGGCCGCTACCCGCGCGGACCATGGTCTCCAGCAGCAGGCGCAGGCGCTTGCCCGAGCCGAGCTGGTACGCGACCAGGCGGCCGTTGTCGATGCTGATGTCCCTGGCGACCTGCCAGCCGCCGTGGAAGCGGCCGTTGGCGATGTTGAGCTGGTGGGTGAGCAGCTCGTGGCGGCGCCCGTCGACGGTGAGGAAGGCCCGGAACGGCTGGTGGCCCGGGAGGACCGTCAGGGCCGTGAGCGGGTAGGCGGCGCGGCCCAGGAGGCGCTTCACCCCGTGCCTGACCTTGCCCGCGACCTCCACCGAGACCCCGAAACTGGCCAGGTTGGCGAACTCGCGGTCCCCGGCGACGCCCAGGTCGATGTCGGCGACCTTCCCCGTACGGAGGACCCCGATGGCCCTGGCGAGGTCGAGGGGGACGCCGAGGCTGCGGACGAAGTTGTTGGTGGTGCCCAGGGGCAGCACGCCGAGGGCGACGTCGCGGTGGGCGACGTGCTTGACGGCGGCGCTGAGCGTGCCGTCCCCGCCGCCCACGACGAGCAGGTCGGGCTCGTCGGCCAGGGCCTGCTCCAGGGTGGCGCGCAGGCGTTTGGTGTCGACCACCGGGAAGAAGCGGATCGAGTCGAACCCCTGGGCCCGCAGCGCGCGGACCACGGCGGGGTAGTGGCGCCGGCCCCGGCGCGAGCGCGTGTTGACGACCACGCAGACCCTGCCCTTGGTCCGGATGGCCTCGGTGTGCTCGGCCTTGCTTCGAAGCTCTCCCACGCTGCCCCTATCCGATCGGGTGGTTGCCCGTTCAAATGGTAGGGCCCCGCCGTCGGTGACGGCGGGGCCCGGTTACCGGTGGGGCTTTCCTACTGCTTGGGCGGGGTGACCTGCACGATCGCGCCGAGGTTGCCTGGGAACGGGGTGACCAGCTTGAGCTTCACGCCCAGCGCCTTGCCCTCGTCACCGGGGTTGCCGGAGCCGAGGACGTGGCCGTTGCCCATGTCGGTCCCGTACAGCTCGGTGGCCGGGGTGCCGTCGGCGTTGACGACCCGGGTGCTGTAGGTCTGGTCGCCCTTGGAGGGGACGACCGTCGAGGCGTCGAAGTCGCGGTAGAACAGGCTGGTGCCGCGCGCCTCGAACCCGGGGTACCAGGTCTTGGCGTCGGTGAACTCCGAGACGCCCTTCTGCGCGGCCACCTTGGTGCAGTACTCGCTGAAGGGCTCGCCCGGCCCCTCGAAGCACTCGGTGAAGGGGTAGGTCTTGGAGAAGGAGAACGCGGCGTTGGAGGTCTGCACGCGGCCGTTCATGTTCTTGAGCGTGGTGGTGTCCTTCTCCGCCGCCGCCCCGGTCCGCCGCAGCGGGTCGAAGTGGGAGTCGACGAGGATCAGGCTGCCCTTGGAACCGATGCTCGGGGCCAGTTCGAGGTTGTTGGCGACCGAGTTGTTGCTGTAGTTCGAGTCGCGGTACCACACGAGCAGGCCGGGGGCGTTGTACTTGACCTTCTCCACCTTCCACGCGCCGTCGCGGGAGTAGTTGGTGGTGTAGGTGTACTGCAGGCCCTTGTCGAACCCGTCGAAGTTGCGCCACTCGGCCAGGTAGAACCGGGAGACCTCGCGCTTGCCGTCGTTGACGGTCCAGCCCGCGCCGGTGGTGCCGTTGAAGGTGCCGCCGTTGGCGGTCCAGCCGGTGGCGCCGCTCTCCAGGTCGTCGCTCCAGACGGTCTGGGTGCCGTTGGTGAGCGCGAAGTCGTCGACGTGCCAGCCGCGCGGGGTGAAGGCGGCGTCGGTGTTGTAGGTCAGGCGCAGCTTGACGGTCTTGCCGGCGAACGGGGCGAGGTCGACGTAGTCGTGCCGCCAGCCGTCGGTGTTGCCGGTGAGGCCGTACTTCTTGTTGCCGAACGCCGCGAGGTTCTTGTTGGGGTCGGTGTAGTCGTCGTCGGTGGAGACCAGGGCTCCGCCCTCGGTGTAGACCTTCTGCTGGGCCCAGGTCGTGCCACCGTCGGTGGAGATCTCGACGAAACCGTAGTCCCAGTCTTCCTCGATCTCGTAGTTGTTCCACATCCAGAACTTCAGGTCGGTCCCGGCGGGCACCTGGACGTCACGGCCGATCTTGACGTTGGCCCATTCCTGGTCGAAGTTGGACCAGAACGTCTTGGTGCCGCTGTGCGGCTCGACCATCGTGACCGGGGGGCTCGTCAGGTTGACCCTGACGCCGTCCTGGGTGAGCTTGGGCGTGCGCGAGGCCTGGCCGATCGTCACCAGACCGCCGCGGTCGCCGGGGTTGAAGACCTTGGGGTTGGCCCAGCCGAGGACCCACTTGCTCCAGATGCTCATGTGGGAGGGCATCGACTGGAAGATCGGGCCGCTGTGCGAGCCGCTGGACATCAGGTCCCAGAAGTCGACCGCCGAGGAGGCCTGGCCGCTGGTGTCGTAGAGGTCCGGCAGGCCCAGGTCGTGGCCGTACTCGTGGGCGAAGACGCCGACGCCGGAGTCCTCGGGCTGCACGATGTAGTTGGAGATCTTCACGTTCTTGCCGGGCACCTGGTAGCCGCCGGCCACCGCGCTGGAGTGCGCCCAGATCGCGTAGGTGCCCTCGGCGCCGCCGTCGGAGGACTTGTCCTTGCCCGCGTGGACCAGGACCAGGTGGTCGACCACGCCGTCGGGCTCGGCGAAGTTGCCGTCGCCGTCGGCGTCGCCGACGTCCTCGAGGTCGTAGTCGGCCCACGGGAAGTTCGGGTCGGAGGCGGCCAGGGTGTTGACCGCGTCGATGGCGAGCTGGCCGGCCCCGAGCGGGTTGTCCGGGTGGCCGCTCATGTCCTGCACCGGCTGGCCGCAGGCGCGCGCGCCGTAGTAGGCCTCGGAGTGCGGGACCTTGATCCACGGGCTGGCCTGCCCGGTGACCGTGTAGGCGCCCTTGGACATCTCCTCGTACATGTTCTTCATGGTGTGGCCGGAGATGTCGATGCCCTTGCGACCGTCCCGGGGGTCGGTCAGGTCGGTGCGGACCCGCTGGGTGATGCCCTGCTTGGTGTAGAGCATCTTGTTGAAGTGGTCGGGGCTGAAGTCGGGCACCCAGAAGCTGTTGTTGTCCTTGTGGGACAGGGTGGCCGGGTTGGGGATCCTGTTGTGCAGCGGGCCGTTGAGCAGCGTGCCCGGCGGCTCGGTGACGCACTCGGCCGGGTCCTCGCTGTCGACGCCGCCGGGCCGCGAGAAGCCGGAGAAGTCGTCGTCGGCCTTGTCGTTGAACTCCACCAGCAGCGTGAGGAGCTTGGCCGTCTTGACGGTCTTCGACTTCTTGAAGATGAAGTCGGCGGGGTTGATCCCCGTCCTGATCGCCTCGGCCTCGCGCTTGGCCAGCACCCGCGCGGCGACGGGGTTGCCCTCGGAGTGCTTCTCGGCGAACTTCTTGGACGGGCTGACCTTGCGCGCCTTCGCCGACGGCACGGCCGGGTCGTCGACCTCGGGCTCGTCCCTGGGGGGCGCGTAGTTGATGTAGTAGTCGGCCGCGGTCGGCTGGTACCGCGCGACCGAGGTGTCGCTCTCGGCCGACGCACCGCCCACGGCCAGACCCGTGACGGCCAGGCCGATCACGGGGACTATCGCGAGAAGCCGCCTTCCGGCGCCTCCGCCGCTGACTCTGCCGGACAAGGTGTCCCCTTCCCTGCGCCCGGGTTGGCCGGACGCGTCACACTCACCGGCCCGCCGTATGAGCGTGCCGAACCGGGAGATTAGACGAGAAGGTAAAGTTAGAGTCAAGAGTCCAAATGATGTTGCGAAAATGCAATAAAGCGTGTTTTGTCCGGAGAGGGCACGTTGGCGCAGGCCGTACAGTCCAACGTGTGACCGCTATCTCCGAACTCGTCGCAGCGCTCGCACCGGAGAAGGTGCTGACCGACCCCGACGTGACCGACTCCTACGCGCGGGACCGCACCTTCCTGGAGCCGGGGAGACCCCTGGCCGTGGTGCTCGCCCACACCAGGGACGACGTGGTGGCCGTGATGAGGTGGGCCACCGAGCACCGGGTGCCCGTGGTGCCCCGGGGCGCCGGGACCGGCCTGGCGGGCGGGGCGACCGCCGTCGAGGGGTGCGTCGTGCTGGCGCTGCACAGGATGGCGGCCATCAGGGAGCTGTCCCCCGCCGACGAGACGGCCGTGGTCGAGCCGGGCGTCATCACCGCCGACCTGGACCGGGCCGCCCGCGAGCACGGGCTGATGTACGCCCCCGACCCCTCCTCGTACGAGATCTCCACCATCGGCGGCAACCTGGCCACCAACGCGGGCGGGCTGCGGTGCGTGAAGTACGGCGTGACCCGCGACTCGGCGATGGGCCTGGAGGTCGTGCTCGCGGACGGGCGGGTGATCAACACCGGCAGGCGCACCGTGAAGGGCGTGACGGGCTACGACCTGACCGGCCTGTTCGTCGGCTCCGAGGGGACGCTCGGGGTCATCACCGCGGCGACGGTACGGCTGCGCAGGGCCCCGTCGGTCTACCCGGCGACGATCGCGGCCGAGTTCACCTCCCTCAGGGACGCCGCCGCCGCCGTCTCGGCGATCATCGCGGCCGGGTGCCAGCCGTCGCTGATGGAGATGCTCGACCGCAACACGCTCAAGGCCATCGACGACTGGCGGAACATCGGGCTGGAGGAGTCGACCCGGGCGATGCTGATCGCGCAGTCGGACGCGGCCGACGGCCCCGCGGTCTCCGAGCGGATGGCCGAGCTCTGCACCGCCAACGGCGCGGCCTTCGTGGCGGTGTCGTCGTCGGCGCAGGAGGCCGAGGAGCTGATCGGGGTCCGGCGGATGGCGTACCAGGCCAAGGAGCGGCTGGGCAAGTGCCTGGTGGAGGACGTGTGCGTGCCGCGCTCCGTGCTGCCCGACATGATCGAGAAGATCGAGGCGATCGCGGTCAAGTACGACGTGCTGATCACCACCGTCGCCCACGCGGGCGACGGCAACCTGCACCCGGTCTTCATCTTCGACCACGCCCTGACCGAGCCGCCGCCGCAGGTGTGGGCGGCGGCCGACGAGCTCTTCAGGGAGACCCTGGAGATGGGCGGCACGCTCACCGGCGAGCACGGCGTCGGGCTGCTGAAGCGGCGCTGGCTGGCACTGGAGACCGGGCCGGTCACCGAGGAGATCCACCACGGCATCAAGCGGGTCTTCGACCCGCTCGGCATCCTCAACCCGGGCAAGGCCATCTGACTCGATTCCCGAGCGCTCGATTCCCGGGCGTACTTTCACGCCGCGGACTTCCACGCCGCGCATTTCCGCGTCGCGGGCTTCCATGCCGCGTATTTCCACGTCGTGTGGTTGCACCCCGCGGGCTTCCGGGGCGGGGGCTTTCGGTCGAGGGCTTTCGCGTCGAGGGCTTTCGCGCCACGTGCTTCCGAGCCAGGGACTTCCGCGGCACGTGCTTCCGCGTCACGGCAGATCTCCGTCAGCACTCACGCTGGTAGCGTTCTGCCGCACATAAACCATTTTTTCGGGGCTTGTTCGGGGTTTGTTTCGGGGGAAGATCATGACAGAGCCGCTCACCGGGGAGGATCCGTCGCGGCTGGGCTCGTTCGAGCTGGTCGGACGGCTCGGCGAGGGCGGCCAGGGGGTCGTCTACCTCGGGCGGGGGCCCGGGGGCGAGCAGGTCGCCGTGAAGCTCCTGCACCACGGGCTGGCCGGTGATCCCGAGGCCAGGGCCCGCTTCCTGCGCGAGGTGTCGGTCGCGCAGCGGGTGGCCCGGTTCTGCACCGCGGCCGTGCTGCACGCCGACCTGGCCGGCAGCCGCCCGTACATCGTGAGCGAGTACGTCCCGGGGCCGTCCCTGCGCCAGCTGGTCGACCGGGAGGGGCCCCGGCGCGGCGCCTCCCTGGAACGCCTCGCCGTCAGCACGGCCACCGCGCTGTCGGCGATCCACCGCGCGGGCATCCTGCACCGCGACTTCAAGCCCGCCAACGTGCTGATGGGCCCCGAGGGGCCGGTGGTGATCGACTTCGGCATCGCCAGGGCGCTGGACTCGCCGGGGATGACGGCGACCGGGGTGGCGATGGGGACCCCGTCCTACCTCGCGCCCGAGCAGCTCGGCTCCGGCGAGGTGACGCCCGCGGCCGACGTGTTCGCCTGGGGTGTAACGATGGTCTTCGCCGCGACCGGTACGCCCGCGTTCGGCCAGGACTCCATCGCCGTCGTGATCAACCGGATCCTGAACGCGGAGCCGGAGCTGGGCACGCTGGAGGGGCCGCTGCGCGACCTGGTCGCGGCCTGCCTGTCCAAGGACCCGGCCCGGCGGCCCACCGCCGAGCAGCTCGTCAGCCACCTGATGGGCGCGGGTCCCACCGCCCCTGTCCCCCGCCCGGCGCCCTTCCCACTCCCCGGTCCGGGAGCCGTATCCGGTCACGGAGCCGTACCCGCTCCCGGGGCCGTACCCAGGACGACCGCGAGGCAGGCCGGACCACCGGTGACCGGGCACGACACGCGGGGCGGATCGGGGCAGGGCAGGCCGGGGCCGGACGCGAGGAAGGCGCCCCGCCCTGTGGGGCTCCTGCTCGCCGGGGTGGCGGTGGTGACCGCGCTCGGCGTGGCGGCCGGGGCAGTGGTGCTCCTCCAGGAAGACGGGAAGGCCTCGGCGGCGCGACCGGCGACGACCCCCGCCGTGTCGGAGGCCGCGGACCAGGAGCCGACGCTCGTCCCCGACGCTCCTGAGGAACCTTCCCGGCCATCCGACGCGGCCTCGGGGGAGGAACCCGGGACGGTCTCCGCGATCACGCCCCACCCGTCCCGGCGCACCCCGCGGCCGTCCTCCGGGCCGACCGGGGGTCAGGACCACTCCACGGGGAAGCCGACGCCGAAGCCCGGCGGATCCCCCTCGCGGACCCCCGAGCCGACGGCCACCACCGCCAGGCCGACCCCGTCCACGAAACCGACGACCAAGCCGACGATCAAACCGACCACCAGGCCGACGACCTCGCCGAAGCCGAGTGACACCCCCAAGCCCTCGTCGTCCCCGAAGCCGAGCTCCAGGCCCACCACCGCGAAACCGACGGCGAAGCCCACCGTCACCGCCAAGCCGAGCCAGAAGCCCAACCCCTACACGGCCACCGCCGTCTGCGGGAGCGGCTACAAGGTGGTCAACTCCAGGGCCCTGGGCAGCGCGGCGACCGTCTACCTGCTCTACAACGCCGCCCAGGCCAAGAACTGCGTCGTCACCATGTCCAGGTACGTCTTCCCCTCCAAGATCGCGATGAACGCGACCCTCCAGGTGCAGGGCGGCTCCAGCGCGAGCAACCCCGGCAGGTTCACGGTCTACGCGGGCCCCGTACGCCTGCCCGCCGCCAAGAAGTGTGTGATCTGGGGCGGCTCACACGGATCGCTGTCCTGGAAGAGCGGCTGGAGCCACTGCGGCTGAGCACCGGTTCTCGTCGCCTGCGGGCCGGCGTCTTCCACGGTCTAAGGGGACACGGTCTAAGGGGACACGGTCTGACGGGACACGGTCTGACGGGACGGCGACAGAACGGGGTGGCACCGGTCCGCGGAAGGCTACGGACGCCCGTCTGCCAGCGGAAGCCGGAGGACGAACCGGGCGCCACGCGGTGAGTCCTCGATCGTGAGGGTGCCGCTGTGGGCGTGGGCGATGCCTCGCGAGATGGCCAGGCCGAGCCCGCTCCCTCCCGGCTCCCTGCGCCGGCCCTCCTCCAGCCGGACGAAGCGCTCGAAGACCCGCTCCCGGTGCTGCGGCGCGATTCCGGCGCCGTCGTCACATACGGTGATGACGGCCGAGCCGTCCACCCGTCCCACGGTGACCTCGACCTTCTTGTCCGCGTGTCGCCGGGCGTTGACCAGGAGGTTGTCGATGACCCGGATCAGCTGGATCCGGTTGCCCGGAACGTTCACGTCCCGGCTCGCGCCGACGTGGACCGGCACGCCACCCGCCATGGCCGCCACCTCCTTCACCACCAGCGCGCCCACGTCGATCGGCTCGTACGCGGCCGGCTCCCCGGCACGGAGCCGGGCCAGCACCAGCAGGTCGTCGACGATCGTCTCCAGCCGGTCGGTGACCGCCAGCGCCTCCCTGATGGTCTCGTGCGGGTCGACGTCGGCGGGGTAGAGCAGCGCCTCCTCCAACCGGGCGCGGAGCCCGGAAAGCGGCGTCCTGAGCTCGTGAGAGGTGGAGGAGGCGAACCGGCGTTGCTCCTCGAACATGTCCCCGTTGTCCACCGCGAGCCCGGCCCGGCTGGCGATGTCGCTGACGAGGGACAGATCGGCCGAGTCGTACGCCAGGGAGGTCTCGTACCGGGCCAGGGTGAGCGCGCCCAGCACCCGGCGCGGCGTGCACAGCGGTGCGACGATGATCGAATGGGCGCCCAGTTCCTCGTACGGCCGCGACCGCTGGACGCCGCACTCCTCCGGGTCGATCCGCCCGGCCAGATCCGCGGGGCCGAACAGCACCGCGGGGCCGCCGCGCAGCACCTGCGCCATCGGCGCCTGGAAGATCTCCGCGAGCGGCCCCTCCCACCGCTCGCACTCGACACCGTCCCGGCCCTGCTTGACCACGACCGCCACCCTGTCCACCCTGTCGCCACCGGGGCCGAGCAGGTCGATCATCGCCCAGTCGGCCAGCCGGGGCACCACCAGACGGGACAGCCGCCGCAGCGCCTCGTCCACCTTCAGGGTGGAGGCCAGCACGGTGCTGATCTCGGCCATCAGCGACAGCCGGTCGGCGAGCTTCTCCAGTGCCGCCAGCGCGACCGCCTGCTTGTGTTCCACGGCCTTGTGCCGCGACAGGTCGTAGAACAGGACCACCGAGCCCATGTCCTCCCCGCCCAGCGGGAGCGGGGCCGCCATCACGCCCACCGGGATCAGCCCTCCGGACCCGCGGGTGAACCACGCCTCCTCGCTGCGGACGTACACCCCCTCGGCGAACGCGGCCAGAACCTGGCAGTCCTCCCGGGGCACCGGGCTCCCGTCGGCGTTGCGGTGCAGCAGGTCGTGGGGGTCGACCCCGATCAGCTGCCGTGCGGGGCGATCGAGCAGGCTCTCGGCGTACGGGTTGACCATGAGGATCTTCCCTTCGGGGCTGACCACGTACAGACCCACGCGCAGACCGTGGAACAGGGCCCTGACGAGTCCCTCGCTGAACCCGTACCTCGCCCAGTCCTCCAGGTCGTTGCCGACTGTCACGGCAGCCCCCCTTACCCACCTCCTGCCGAACCCGCCAAAACGGCGACTAACCCCCCTTAAGGGTATGTACTCCGAAAGAGACTGCCGTATGCACCGGGGAGATCCTTCATAGATCGTTTGCGACCCGCGAGGCGCGTACACCCCGGTGGTCAGACCCGGCGCAGGCGGCGGATCGGCGGGATGAGGAGCAGCGCGGCGCAGACGGCGGCGGTGACGCCGGTCGAGACGAACAGCAGGTCCCGGGGCTCGACGACCGAGGAGACCGGGCCGACGAGGGCCTGGCCCACGGCCACGCCCGAGACCGAGCCCGCGACCTCGTAGGCGGTCACCCGGTTGAGGACGTCCGGGGCCACCTGCGTCTGGACGCTCGTCGACCACATCACCGACCAGAACGCCCAGGAGGCGCCGCCGAGCAGGTGGCCCGCCATCAGCGGGGGAAGCGGGAGCTCCAGGGCGACCGACAGCGGGATGCAGATGAAGCCGATCATGGCGACCGCTCCCGCGGCCAGGGGGCGGACGGGGCGGAAGCGGATCGCGACCAGGCCGCCGATCACGGTGCCGGCGCCGAGGGCGGCCATCGCCCAGCCGTAGGCGGCCTCGCCCAGGCGGTCGCCGATCAGCCGGGAGCCGAGCGGGATGTACGGGCCGAAGACGAACATGCCGAAGAAGACCCAGACCAGGATCACCGACCACATCCAGCTGCGGGAGCGGAACTCCACCCAGCCGCGCCGCAGGTCGAGCAGGACCGTCGAGGATCCCCCCGTCCTGGCCCCGGGGGCGACCCTGATCAGGACCAGGCAGAGGCCGCTGACCAGGAAGGTGGCCGCGTCGAGGGCGTAGACGGCGCCCGCGCCGGTCAGCGCCATCAGCAGCCCGGCCAGGACCGGGCCGCCGAGCTGGGTGGCCGCGTCAGCGATCTTGAGGGTGCCGTTGGCCCGCTGGGGGTCCTTCGCGACCAGCGGGACCATGCCGTTGACGCCGGGCTGGAACATCGCGGCGGCCGTACCGGACAGCGCGGAGGCGACGATCAGCAGCCACAGCGGCGGGGTGCCGGTGAGGAACGCGACGGCGAGCACACCCTGGGTGACGATCCGCACCAGGTCCGCGCCGACCATCATGGCCCGCGCGCCGAACCGGTCGGAGAAGACCCCGCCGAACAACACGAACAGCACGAAGGGCGCCGTCCAGACGGCGAGAACGTACCCCACGCCCGAGACCCCGTAGACGGCCCCGACCGCGAGCGCCGTCGCGACCGGCATCATGGCGTCGCCCAGCAGCGACACCACCCGGGCCGCGAAATAGAAGGAGAAATCCCTGGTCCAGAGCGTGGGCGGGGCGCTCGGGGCATCTTCACGATCGAGAATCGCGGTCATGTGACGAACTCCATGACCACTCATTCTGGATATCGGCACCTGTCCCCACAGACGCCCCGCATGACATTAATAGGTACATTCTTGCCATGAGGCATCGCGTGGTCGCCCTGGTCGGTCCCGTCCAGGAGATGTATCCGGTGACCTGCGCGTCGGCCGTGTTCGGCCACCACGGTCCCGACATCCCGCAGTTCTACGACTTCCGGCTCTGCGCCGAGCGGCCCGGCCCGATCCCGACCACGCTGGGCGCCGACATCGTCGTCCACGACGGCCTGGAGGCTCTGGCGGAGGCCGACACGGTCCTCATCGCGGGCTGGTGTCCCGGACCGGACTTCTCCCCCGAACTCGGCGCGGCGGTCCTCGCCGCCCACGGCCGCGGCGCGCGGATCGTCGGGATCTGCGCGGGCGTCCACGTCCCGGCGGGCCTGGGCCTGCTGGACGGCCGGGGCGCCGCGGCCCACTGGGAGCTCACCCACGAGCTGGGGCGGCTCTACCCCAGGGTTCGTGCCGACGCGACCGTCCTGTACGTCGACCACGGCGACGTCGCGACGGCGGGCGCCACGGCCACCACCGTCGACCTGTGCCTCAACCAGGTCAGACGCGAGCACGGCGCGGCCCTCGCCATGCGGATCGGCCGGCAGCTCTCGGCGGCCCCGCACCGGGAGGGCTGCCAGCGCCAGTACCCCGCGCTGCCGACGACCGGGCCGGTCCCCGACTCCCTCGCCCCGCTCCTGGACTGGATAACCGCCAACCTCGACCGGCCGCTCACCCTGGAGGACATGGCGGCCCGGTCGGGGATGTCGGCGCGCACCCTCAGCCGCCACTTCACCGAGCAGCTCGGCATCTCCCCCGGCCGCTGGCTGCTCGACCGGCGCATCGCGGGCACCCGCGCCCTGCTGGAGGAGACCGACCTCCCGGTGGAGACGATCGCCCAGCGCGTCGGCCTGTCCTCGGCGGTCAACCTGCGCCGCCGCTTCCACAAGGCCCTGAGCACCACCCCGGCCGCCTACCGGCGCTCCTTCCGCTGACCGGCGTCCGGCTTGGTTCGCCGCGCGTACGGCGGCGAACCGCGCCGCCGCCTAGCCCCGACATACCGCTCGTTGAGCCGGGTCGGTCGCCACGGCGGCAGCGGTGCTCCGGGCGGACGGGGACGACTTCTGGAGCATGACGGCAGCACACCACCTCGCCCCCGCATCACAAGGATTGGACAGTTCGCCGACGAGCGCCTGTCCGGGTGCCCACACGCGAGGCAACAGCAGACAGGTAAAACCGCCGAACCTCTACGTCCCGCAGTGTGGCGGCTGTGGCCATGGTGCAGGTCCGCGCGTACTGATGCCGTACGAGGGCCGAGACAAGCCTCAGTCAAAAAGCCGGGGAGGCCGTCTCCACCGGCGACCGGCTCGACACCGACTACCTGCACGGCTTCCCGCGCAGTACCACGAACAGCCGACGCTCCACCGGCACCAGCGGCACCTTCCGCAGCGATGTCCGCAGCTCGCGCATTCCGCAGATGAGCATCGACGACCAACGGCTGTGCGGCACAGCCTTCCACGCCCTCGACGAGTTCGAACGGCGTGTCCGGGAACTCACCGAACCGACAACCGCGCCACTTCCCTGGCCCGCGGCGGCCTCACCGGCGGAGTCCTGCACCCCACACCGACCGGTGAGAGGCGGGGCATCTCCCCACCGGCGTGTCCGGCTCCGGCCAGAGCAGCGGTCAACGGGCCGGGAGCCTTTACCGGCTGGCCACACCGGGTAAAAGTCCGCTGGTGCAAGTTCGTGCATACTCCCGATGGCGGAGGTCATCATGGCGCTACGGTTTCTGGGCATCAATCCCGGCACTCCGAACGACGGCTCTCCGACGATCTGGATCGACGAGGAGACCGGCGACTACATCGTTCAGTCGTACAAGGTGGACGAAGCGATATTGGAGGAGTGCAGGAAGACCGGCGACATCCCCGGCCACGAGACGGTGATCCGGCTCCCAGCGGTGATGATGCAGTTCTTCCCCGAGGTGAACGGCATGACAGAGGCGGCGAGCAATGACATCGGACATCCGTGACGGGCTCAGAGCAGCCCAGTCCTCAGCCGTGCACCTGGAGCTCCGGGACGTCTACACCCCGAACGATCCCGACTACCTCGCCTGGATGACAGGAGACCGGTTCGACCCGGCCGAACGCTGGAGCGACTGGTTCGATCTGATCGTCGCGACGGTCGCCCGGGGTGTCCGGGTACGGCGGGCTCGGATCGTGTCCGAACCGGTGACCGACTACATCCGCTACGAGTACGACATCACCGCCGCACACAACATCGCCGCAGGCGAGGAAGTCCGGTGGCTGCCCCGGCGGCAGGCCGCCGACCTGCTCGTTCCGGGCAGTGATCTGTGGATCTTCGACGGATCCGTGGTCGTGTTCAACCACTTCACCGGCGACGGCACGTGGCCCGCGGACGGGGTTGAACGGCGAGCCGACGAAGCTCTGGCCAAGCGACTTCTGGACGCGTTCGACACGATCTGGGAGCGGGCGACACCCCACCAGGACTATCGGCCCACCTGATCGTTTAGTGTCCTCTCGTGCCCTCGTCCGTCTCCTCCAGCGCCCGCGCGGCCAGGAAATCCCTGGCCGGCCGACTGAGGGAGATCCGCCTCGATGCGAGTCTCAGCGCACGAGCGCTGGCGGCGGCGGCCGGATGGCATGAGTCGAAAACCTCCCGCATCGAGAACGCGAAGACGTCGCCCGCCGACGCCGACATCCGCGTCTGGTGCCGGGTGTGCGACGCCGAGGACCAGATTCCCGACCTGATCGCCGCGGCGCGTGAAGTGAACTCGATGTGGGTCGAGTGGAAACGGATGGAGCGGGCCGGTCTGCGGCAGGCACAGGAGGCGCAACTGCCGCTGTACGAGCGGACCCGTCGCTTCCGTAGTTACGCGCCCAGCCTCGTCCCCGGGATCATCCAGACGCGCGCCTACACCACCGCGGTCCTACGGGCGATCATGCAACGACGGTCGATCCCCGATGATGTGGATGCCGCTGTCGCGGCCCGGATGGAACGGCAACGCGTTCTCCACGAAGGCGGTCATCAGTTCGCTTTCCTCGTGGAAGAGGCGGTGCTGCGCTCGGTGATCGGGGGCAGGGAGGTGATGGCCGCCCAGCTCGACCACCTGACCGTGGTGGCGTCCCTGCCGTCTGTCAGCCTCGGCGTCATTCCGCTCGGCTCGGATCGGACTCCGATGCGATGGACCGTCGAGGGGTTCTGGATCTTCGGCACCGAGCAGGTGTCGGTGGAGCTTGTGTCGGGATACTTGACGGTGACGCGGCCCAGCGAGATCGACATGTACGACCGCGCTTTCACCGAGCTTGCCGAACTCGCGGTGTACGGCGCCGACGCGCGGGCACTGATCTCGGCCGCGCTGCATGCTCTTACCCGATGAATTGTGCAAGCACCTGCAAGTTCGTTGAACCTCGCACGCGCTGATTTCTACCGTCAGGAGCATCCGCTCACCTGCCGCCGCACATCGCCTTCGCTTGCACAACGGCTCCGTCACACGCAGCCGAGAGCCACGGCCACAGCGGCGCCCCTCCCGGCAAAGGGTGGAGTCGCACTACAGCGCACCTCACGGCACGGCACGTTCCCCTGACCGGAAAGGGCACATGATGGTCACCGATCCTCTTTCCCCGCTCACACCGGCCTCCGTGGAGTTCCTCGAACTCGAACTCACGAACCGCTGCCAGCTCGTCTGCGCGCACTGTTACGCCCGCTCCGGCCCCACCGAGAGCCACGGCACCATGAGCACCGCCGACTGGCAGCAGCTCATCTCCTCCGCGCCCGCCGCCGGCATCCGCAAGATCCAGTTCATCGGCGGCGAGCCGACCATGCACCACGGCTTCGCGCATCTGCTCAACCACGCGATCAGCAACGGCTTGCAGGTCGAGGTGTTCTCCAACCTCCTGCACATCCCCCCTCCGCTGTGGCAGGCGCTCTCCCAACCCGGCGTCGAACTGGCGACGTCTTACTACAGCGACGATCCTGCCGAGCACGACCGGCTCACTCGGCGAGCAGGCAGCCATGCCCGTACCCAGGCCGCGATCATCGAGGCACTCGACCGCGGCATCCCTCTCCGAGCCGGGATCATCGATCTCGGCGATGGGCAGCGCACCGAGCAGGCTCGTGCTGAACTGGAGCGGCTCGGCGTCGCCCGGATCCGCGTCGACCGGGTGCGTGGTGTCGGCCGAGGTGTCGTACCGGCAGGCACAACGCCGACCGTGGCAGAGCTGTGCGGCCGGTGTGGTGACGGTCGCGCCGCCGTCTCCTGCGACGGCGAAGTCCGCATGTGCGTGCTCTCGCGGTTCCTGCCCTCAGCGGGCGACGTCCGCCGGACTCCGCTGGCGGACATCTTCACGGACGCCGCGTGGCGGAACCTGCTCGCCCAGGTGCCGCGCCGACGCCCCGTCACGGCGTGCAACCCCGACAGCGACGGCAACGACTGCTCCCCGGCCGAGACCGTCGCTCCGCCTCCGCTGCTGTTGCCGGTCACCATCCCCCGCCGCACAGTGGTGACGGCCGGTACGGTGGTAGCAGACTCCTGAGCATGGACTGGATCCCGCACGCCTCCGCGCTCGCCGAGCATGCCACCCGCCCCGGATCACCGTGGCGGACCCCCATCACGGACACACCCCGGCACACGTTCGTACCCCGCTGGTGGAAAGCCACCGGCAACGGAGCGTGGACCCTGCAGGACGGGCCCGGCGACGCGGAAGCCTGGATGGCCGCCGCCTACAGCGACCGCAGCCTCGTCACCCAGGTCGGCACGTCACACGCCGACCACGCCAGGCCGCAGGACCATCCGACCGGGAAACCGACGTCCTCGTCCACCCTGCCGACCCTGGTCGTGCAGATGCTTGAGCACGCCGCCATCGAGGACACCTCCACCGTCCTGGACGTGGGCACCGGCTCCGGGTACGGAACGGCGCTGCTGTGCGCCCGTCTCGGCGCGGCCCGGGTCACGTCGATCGACGTGGACGCCTACCTCGTCAAGGCGGCCGGGGAACGACTGGCCGAACTCGGCCACCAGCCGTCCATGGTGACCGGCGACGCCACCGGCTCTCTGCCGGGGCCGGTGGATCGGATCGTCGCCATGGTGTCGGTACGGCCGGTCCCCACCTCCTGGCTGGCAGCGCTCCCGGCCGGGGGACGGCTCGCCACCACCATCACGAACACGTCGATCATCCTCACCGCCACCAAAACCGAGGACGGCGGCGCGATCGGTCGCATCGAGCGAGACTGGGCCATGTTCATGCCCACCCGCGCCGACGCCGACTACCCGCCCCGGGATCGGGCCCTCCTGAAACGAGCCCGAATCGAGGACGGCGAGGACGTCGGCCCAGGCAGGTTCCCGGTGCTGGATGTGATCGAGTCGTGGGAGGTACGGTCCATGCTGGAACTCGCCGCCCCCGGCATCGAGCACCACCACGAGACCGACGGCGACACCCGCACCGCGCTCATGCTCCACACGGACGGGTCATGGGCACGCGCCGAGCAGACCGGGCAGGCGCCACCAGTGGTGCATCAGGGTGGCCCGCGTCGCCTGTGGGACCTGCTGGACGAGGTCCGTGACCACTGGCTGCGGCATGGGCGACTCCCGCTGTACGGCGCCCTGGCCCGGGTCACTCCGGACGGGACGATCCACCTGCGGCGCGGCACCTGGAACGCCGTCATCGGCTAGGCCGACGAGCCTGGAAGAGGAGAACGACCCGGGTGTGGCTCGTGGTCGCCCGCTGAGCAGGACGGGTTGCACAGCACGTCGACCCAGATGTCGGCGACCGGCGCGGTGATCTGCTCGACGGTCTCGGCCGGGATCACGTCGTCGGTGACATCGGCCCAGATCAGGCGTACCGCCGCCGCCAGCGTGACGATGTGGGTTCCGCACCCCGCACACAGGCGCACCCCGTCGGACAGGTCCACGATGGGCAGCGGACCGCTCACCGAGACCTCCACTCCGCGCAGACGAACCAGACGGTCTTGCCGTCCGCCGGCTTGCCCTCCGACGCCGGTACGACGCCCCACCGGTCGGCGTAGGCCGTGACGATCGCCAGCCCGCGACCGTGCTCCTCCTCCGGACCGGCCGGGACCGGGTTCGGCCACCCGGCGCTGTGGTCGGTGACCTCCCCACGGACCACCCTCCCGTACAGGTACAGGGCGAGGGTGATCGGCGCCCTGCCGTGCAGGATCGCGTTGCTCACCAGCTCGGACACCACCATGGTCACGTTCTCCTCCACGGAGGACATGTCCCAGGCGGCGAGGGTCTCCCGCACGAGGCCGCGCGCCTTACCGACCGCTTCGGGATCGGCGGGCAGATCCCAGTACGCCTCAAGGGCGTTTCGAGGTGTCTTCATAAGTGCTCCAGCGAGGGCGAGGCCGACAGAGGGAGTGCCGCACTTGGCGTGCGCGCTCAGAGAAAGGACCGATCTCCATCACCGGTGAGCCGAATCCTGCTGTGTCATCGCGGGATGGAGAGGCCGGCGTCCCGGACGAGTGGAGATCAGGCCCGTGGACGCCGGCCTTTGTACGCTCCACGTCCGGCAAGGGAGACCGCAGATGTGGACCGGCCCCGGGTTCGGCGGATCGGGCGGTCTTCGACGTCGCGGAGCCGTACACGGAGGCGCCGTGCTCTCGGCTCTTCAGCCGGTTCCCGCAGTGCCCGTTGAAGGGCTTCCTGGCCGACACGTTCTCGGTTCATGCCGCTGACCGTACGACGGGCCTTGGACGGAGAACCCAACCAGCGGTTGGGGGTCGCTATCCGATGAGGCGGGCTCGGGCGGCGAGATCGAGGAGGGGGCGTGCGGGGCGGCGCTGTTTCTCGATCATCTGTGTGATGGTCTGCCGGGCGACCGGACTGAAGACGATCGTTTCCGTGGAGTGCCGTTCGGACATCAGCAGGCACGTCAGCGCCTGGTCGGGGTCGCGGCGGTGGAGTTGGCCGCGTGCCAGGTCGATGAGGTGCTGCGCGCGGCGGTTCGACGAGGGGATGGTGGAGATCGAGATCGCCTTCGCGCGGTCGACCGCTGCGGCAGAGCAGCCGACCTCCACCTCGATGGCGACGGCGTAGATGGCCACGTTCGTTTCCCCGAACATCGTCAGCGGGTTGTGGTGGGTGGGTCCCAGCGTGGTCGCCGCGCGGTGTGCGAGGTCCCAGTGCCGCCAGGCGTTCGCGGTCTGTCGATTTTTCGCGTACGTGATCGCGGTGAACAGCTGAAGAGAGCCCCACGCGGACAGCGCGTTGCCGGACGTGCCAAGAGCGGGCCGCAGATGGTCGGCCGCCGTCGTGGCGATCTCGCATGCCTCGTCGATCTGGTCACGGCCCAGGGCGGCCATGGTCGAGGTCCAGGCCGAGGTCGCGATCAGGACCGGGTCGTCGGTTTCCTCGGCGGCGACCATCGCGCGATCAGCAGCGCGGGCCGCGAGTTCGGGCTCACCGACGCAGTAGAGGAACCGCTGGGCCAACTGGAACACCTCGGCCAGGATCGCCCAGGTTTGGGGACGTTCGGAGTGCTGCGCCGACCGGTGAAGACCGAGGGTGTCTCGCAGCAGTCCGGGAGCCACGATGCCCAGCGCCGTGTACGGCCGGGCGGACCGATGCCAGGCCGACCAGGCCATCGCCAGCCGACGCCGTACCCTGCCGATCTCGATCGTGAGGTCACTGACCGGCTGGGCGGGAAAGGTCGGGGTGGAGAGCACATTCCGGATGGCAGGCACCGCCTCGTGCTGGAGTCTGCCGCCCTCGCTGCGGCTGCAGGTCAGCCCGTCCAGGCGGTTCTCCACGATGAGGGCAAGGTCGCGGACTCCGAGCACGTGAGCCAGGCCGACCAGTGTGGAGAGCTTGTCCAGGCGTTGTTCACCGCGTTCGACCTGGCGGAGCCATTCTTCGGTGCGTCCGCAGAGTTCCGCGCAGGCTCGCAAGCCGAGTCCTCGGCGTAGCCGGAGCGCGCGGACGCGTTGGCCGATGAGCCGGTCCGCCTCGCCGGGATCTTTGTGTCGCGTCGCCATGGCAGGACCTCGGCCCTCGGACGTAGTGTTCGCCTGGGCTCACAGTAGCCCTGTCGCTACGTCATCGGGTGACAACGTTAAGTGATTTCTGCAGTGAGGAGAGCGGCGGAACATGACGAGCGGCAAGCCGGTTCTGTATGTGATCGCGTGTGGAGGGCGACCGGCCGCGGAGCTTCCCCGTCTCGTGGGCCAAGCCCAAGCGCAGGACTGGACCGTCTGCGTGGTCACCACACCGTCGGCGACGAAGTTCGTCGACACGACACGGCTCGCACAGCTCACCGGATACCCGGTGCGAAGCGACTACAAGCGCCCCGAGGAGCCGGACGTCCTTCCCCCTGCTGATGCGATGGCCGTGGTGCCCGCCACCTTCAACACGATGAACAAGTGGGCCCAGGGCATCAGCGACACCCTCGCCCTGGGACTGCTCAACGAGGCGCTCGGGCTCGGACTGCCGCTCGTGGCCGTGCCCTGGCCCAACATCGCACTCGCCCGCCACCCTGCCTTCGCCAACAGCCTGGCCCTGCTGCGCGAGTGGGGCGTGCGGGTCATCTTCGACGTGGAGCGGCTCCCCGCCCCCAACTCGGGCGAGCCCGGAGCGGTCACCTTCCCCTGGGACGAGCTTCGCGAAGAACTTCAGGAAGTACGATCCGCCTGCAAACCTTGATCACCGCTGCACACGAGACCGAGCTTCTCTCTGACGGGCATCGGCTGTACGGGCATGACCGTGACCAACCGCCGGGCCAGGGCTTTCAAGCCCGGCCGGCGGCTGGTCAAGACGGAGGCGCCGCGCAGCACGAGTTCGGCCAGGCGCGGCGCGTTCTGGTGGCGGGCGTCGAGCCGAGTGGGCCGTCAGACGGGCAACTCGTGACCGCGTGAGGGCAGAGTGGTGTCGACCGGCCGGACATGCAGGCGCAGCAGTCTGGCGCGGACGTCAACGCGGGGGTTTGTGCGGGTCGATCACGTCACTGCCACCCGACCATGTCATTCCACAGACGGGGCAGTGGACGTACCAGTCCTCCCATCCGTCCCGGAACTCCATGCGCCCCTTCTGCCCGGTCCCAGGACACACTTCGGGGGTTGGAGGCTCCTCCGATACTTCGAGATCGATTTGGGGGGCCGCTTCGGGTGCTTCGCCGATCACGGACTCGCTCTCCGGGCCTTGGAAGGTCGTGGTGGTCAACTGTTTGAGGTGGCGAGGGCCGTGGCCGGGGGGCGGGGTGAGGGTGGAGGTGTAGTTCTCGCCGTCTAGCAGGGGGGTGGTGAGGCTTACGCCGGATGCGGCCATGCGGTCGTACTCGGCGAGGACGAGGTCCTTGGTGCGGTACGTGCCGTATTTGGCGATCTCGTTGTTCTTAAGGCCGCCGTTTTCGGTCTGGAAGGTCTCCAGGATGTAGTCCACGTCGGGGCGGTCGATACCGTAGAGGTGGAAGAAGTAGGCGTCCAGCTCGGCACGGATCTGGACGCGGCGCTCCTCGTCCCATCTGAAGGGGGCGCCGAAGTCGTCGAGGTCGCGAGCGAGTCCGGCCATGTCGTGGGCGGTGTAGACGAGTTCAAGGACGCGAGGGACGAGGAAGGGGGTATGGGGTTCCAGTGTTCGAGGCGCGGGGACAGGAAGCTGCTTCCATGTCATGAGGGCCATGTGAATGCCACCTACCTTCTGGCGGCTCACGAAGTCGAAGACCAGAGAACTCTGAGCAGCGACGAGGGCAGCGACGAGGATGGGTGAGACGCGCGGCAACATCAGGGGGTATGTGTGCCCAACAGCCGTACGCGGAAGGAAAGCGGGGATGGCGGTGCGCTCATCGGTGGTACGGCACACGTCACGCCAGCCGCAGAGCCAATCCCGGTCCCAGTTCACATCTTCCAGACGCAGGGTGACACCCGGGACCTCCACCCGCTTGTTCTTCCTGACGGTTGAGATGAGCCCGTTCTCCGCGATCCAGTAACGTGAATCGGCTACCGCTGACGGGTTCTGCTTCTCGATGAGAGAAAGGCGGTGGCGGTCTTCGTTTCCTGTGCCGTAGTAGGAGTTCCAGCGATGGTCGAAGTGGTGGACCATCTTTCCCTCATATAGGGGCAGCATCCTCTCCTCGTCCCGAACGAACACGTTGCCGAGCATCTTCCACCCCTCCGCCTCCAGTTCCTCTCGTGTGCGGAAGAGGTCGCCATCATTGGCATTCCGGAAGAGATACTTGAAGTCGACTGGCCACAGGCCGTCGCTCTTCACGACGTCATTGCTCAGCACCGGCAGACGCCGATAGATCGCAAGCGTGAGATCGGCGTCTCGTCGAGCACGAAAGATCGGGAGCGATCCGGTGTTAGGACTGATGATGGCAATCTCGTCAGGGCTGAGGGAAAAGATACGCTCGGCATCGCCGAGGTCAGCTGGGTCTTCGAGAAAGAAAGCAAACTTCGCCACCGGTTCGCTTAGATCCTGGCCAGTCAGTGATAGCAGACAGAACTTGTAGCGGGAATCCACCCCAACGAACAGCGGCTTACGGTTCTCAAAGTCGTATAGGGAGGCGATAGCTCCACGCCGAGCGAAGTCACTGAAGAGGTGCTGTGATCCTGCGCTCGTTGCAATAGCGGTCGGGACAACGCACCCGAACCGTCCTTTCGGGGAGGAAATGGTAGCAAACCACTCGGCGAACAACTGGTCCACCTGTAGTTTGGTGACGCCACCGGTCGTTAGCCCTCTCGCGCACAGTGGAAATACTCCGGAGCTGCTCGCGAACAGAGATGTCGACTTCAACTTGCGACGCTCAGCCTGATAACGCGCTCCTGCCTCGGGATTTTCCTTCTCCCAAGCCGAAATACGCCTGCCTCGCGCCGCGCCAGCGATTTCGGCGATCGATAGATCGACAGTACTGAAGTACTTCTTGTCCTCGAACTCCAACCTGTCCCACGGCGGATTACCCAGAACACACGAGAAACCGCCCACCCAGCCGGTTGCCGGATCTATGCCCCTGTCAGACCCGCTGTCTGGGACGGTGAAGACGTCGGGAAACGCCAAGTGCCAGTGGAAGAAACGGTACTGCTTGCGGAGCCGTACGATCTCATCATGGGTCGCTCCCGAGGCGGCTGCAGCGTCCGGGTCCTGGAGGGCTTGAAAGACGTCATGGGTGATAGCGGGTGGCGCGTTCTTGGTCTTATGCCACATGAACGCCGCGCACCACGCGTCGGCCACGTGCAGGGCTTTGACGTACGCGGCGGAGGTCTCCCACTCACGGTAGGCCGAGGCCTGCCGGTGGACCTCTTCGAGGGTGTCTGAGGGGGCGTCGGCGATGCGGCGCAGGCCGGAGGCAAAGGCGGTGTTGGCCACCTTCGCCTTCTCACCCAGGTCGAATAGGCCGCCCTGTCCCGCCCGCTCCTTGTCGTTCTGCCTCTCCAGGAACGCCGCGTACTTGGCGTCGTCCCCCTCGACCGCCTTGAACGCCTTGTTCGGGATGCCGCCGCGCAGCAGGGCCGGTGTCGCCCCGATCAGGCCGTTGCCGTGCTTGATGTGCGCGTCCAGGAAACCGAGCGGCTTGCCCGGTTCCAGGGCCTCCAGCCAGAGCGACACCTTGGCCAGCTCGACGGCCATCGGGTTGAGGTCGACGCCGTACACGCAGCGCGCGATCACCTCGTGCAGCGCGTGCCGGACCGCGTCCAGGGTGGGTTCGGGGTTGCGTTCCCGTACGGCGGCGACGCGCTTGGCGATCCGGCGGGCTGCGGCGACCAGGAAGTGGCCGGAGCCGCAGGCCGGGTCGCAGACCGTCAGCGAGAGCAGCTCGGTGACGATTGCCTCGGCCGGGTCGGGCTCGCCCGCCGCCGACGCCTTCAGCTCACCGCGCTTCTGGGCGTCGTCGATGACCGGGTCGAGGGTGGAGTCGAGCAGGGTCTCGATCAGGGAGCTCGGCGTGTAGTACGAGCCGGTCTTCTTCCGGTCGTTGCCGAGGCGGTTGACCAGCTCGAAGGTCCGGTCGACGGCGCTGTGCTTGGGGACGAGCTCAAGGAGCGACTCGTAGATGGAGCCGAGTTCCTCCGAGCCCATGTTGCGGTAGTCCACCTGACGCCAGCGGGCCGAGTTCACGTCGCGGACCCGGTCGAGGTGGCGTACGGCCTCCAGCAGATGGACGTTGGAGAGCGAGAGGCCGTGCAGCGGGGCGTCGGCGGCGGTGTCGTCGAAGAGCCCGCCGAGGCCGGGCAAACCCAGTTTCCGGTGGCCGTTCTCGTTACCGAGCGCGTCGAGCACGATCCGCAGGGTCCGGTAGAGATCGGTGTGCGTTGTGCCCCGGCGACGGTTCGCCTGGTGGCGCAACCTGCGAGAGGAGAAGTACGCGGCGTAGCGCCGACGCTCCTCCTCGCTCGCCGTGGGCAGGTGGAGCGCGTCCCGGTCCTCGGTGACGAAGAGGAAGATCAGCCGGTAGGCGAGGCGGAGCAGCGCGGCGTGGAAGGCGTCGACGTCCAGGTTCTCGCGGAGGGCCTTGTTGTCGGGATGCTTGAGGAAGCCGGTGCCGAGCGCGGTGATGGCCTTCTGGACCCCTTCGCGGTGGTTCTCCAGTGCCCGTGTGCCGGACGCGATCGCCTCGATCCGCCATTTCTCCAGCCAGCACGTCGACGGCGCCGCCCCCTCCTCGACCTTGAAGCGGGTGAAGTGCAGCAGCCGGTAGAGCAGGACGAACTCGCTGAACAGCTCGCCGTCGAAGATGGCTTCCAGGTCGAACTCGACGTACGAGGCGGTGGCGAGCGCGCTGGAGTCGCGCAGCAGGCGCAGGCGGCGGCCGTTGGTGAGCACTCCCCACAGCTGGGCGTCGGTGCGGTTGAGGCACTCCTGGAGCAGGGACTGCGGCGGGACGGTGCCCGCGCCGCCAGGACGCTTGTCCAGGGCGGCGTTCCAGGCGACCAGGTGCAGCGGGACGTGACCCCAGCGGTGGCTGATCGCGAAGGTCTTGCCGCCGTCGTCGGACGGGATGCCCGACGCCCCGACCGCCGCAAGGTCACCGAAACCGAGCTCCGCGAAGAGCGGTTCGAGCCACTGTTTGATCGCGAGACCGGTGGGGTCGGACGGGGCCTCGACCTCCGGGGCGACGAGGAGCTTCTCGCGCAGTTCCTTCCAGATCGACTTGAGGTAGTCCCAGTGGCGCTCGGCGTCGTCGCGTACCGAACGGGAGCCGACGGCGCGGTAGTCGGCGGGCAGCGAGCCCTTCACGTCCCGGCCCTCGGAGATGCGGACCAGCATGTCGGCGGGGAGCAGGCCGCCGATGGTGTGCACGGCGGAGAAGACCTGGTTGCGGACGGTGGCGGACATCAGGCTGCTCCTCCGGCGACGGCGACAGTGGCGGCGGGGGTGGGAGTGGGGGTGACCGCGCCGGAGGCCGGCAGGTAGACGTAGACGCCGAGAATGTCGGCGGGTTTCTGCGCGGTGACGTCCACGCCACGGACGATCTCGCCGGAGGCGCTGCGGACCCGGCGGTGCGAGGCGAGGAGTTCGTCGGCGAGCTCCTCGCCGTACGCCTCCAGACGCGCCTTGATGGCGGGCAGGCCGTCCAGGACGCGGCTCATCGTGCGCTCACCGAAGGCGGGGGCGGTGTTCTCGTCGGCGGTGGCGTCGAGCAGGCCCAGTGCCTTCTCGGCGGGCAGCCAGACGGCGTTCGCGGGTGAGCCCTCGAAGGCGAGCAGCCGGGCGTCCTCGGCGACGAGCTCCCGCTCCCCCGACCTGGACGGCAGCGTGAGGTGGAAGCGGTAGCGGACCAGGAGCAGCGTGGTGCGGTCGCCGACGGCGTTGGTGCGGATCACTCCGCAGCGGCGGGCCGGGCGAGGTCCTTCGGCCTTGGCGTCGAGTGCGGCGTTGAGGACGTAACCGGCGAGCGCGCCGACCACGGGATCGGTGCGGACCAGGGCGGCCTCACCGCGTGCCACCGCGGCCGTCGTACGGAACGGGACCGGGCGGCCCAGCTCGACGGCGTCGCCGCCGAGGACGGGGGCGAGGACGTCGCGGAGCCCGGCGGGGGCGCCGCTCACCTCCGCGGTGAAGTCACCGGCGCCGCTCGCGTCGTCGCGCAGGACGCCGTCGAGGGCTGACAGGGAGTGTCGGACGAAGTCGCGGGTCTCCGCCGAGCGTCCGAGGGTGTCGCGGATCGCGGCGACCTCGCGGGCGACCTCCTCGGGGTGGATGGAACGCTGGGCGAAGCGGGAGCGGGAGGTCTTCTCCCGTTCGGCGGCGGACTTCCACTCCGTCTCCAGCTCGGCGGCCCTGTCGTCGATCGCGCCGAGTTCCTCCAGGCCGAAGAGCGTCTCCTGGCCGCGTTGCCGGTCGCGCATCAGCACCCATTCGACGATCGCGTCGGTCACCCCGGAGGAGGCCGCGTCCGGGACGGAGACGGAGATGCCGAGGTCCTTGCGGATCTGGCGGTGCTTCTTGATCAGGACTTCGAGGACCTTGCCGTCGATGCCGTTGTCACTGCCCCAGAGAGTGATGATCTTGACGATGTCCCGCTTCTGGCCGTAGCGGTCGACGCGGCCTTCGCGCTGGTCGTGGCGGGTGGGGTTCCATGCCAGGTCGTAGTGGACGACGGCGTCGAAGTGGTGCTGGAGGTTGACGCCTTCGGAGAGGCAGTCGGTGGCGATCAAAACGCGGCGGGCCGCGCTGTCGTCGCCCGCCTCGTCGGCGAGTTCCTCGATGCGCTGCAGGCGCTGCTGCGGGGAGAGGGTCCCGGTGACGGCCCGGACGACGGTCTTCTTGCCGAGCTTGCCGTCCAGGTGTTCGGCGACGTACTCGGCGGTCGGGATGTAGCGGCAGAAGACGATCGGGTGGTAGCCCTCGTCGAGCAGCTTCTTGAGGTGCCTGACCAGCGCCGCCAGCTTCAGGTCGTCGGCCGTTCCCTCCAGGCGGGCCGCCCGGTCGGCCAGTTCGGCGAGCCGTGCGTCCCCCTTTCCGGTCTTCGCGACCTCCGCGATCTCCGCGCCGGTCCCCGTGACCTCCGTGATCTCCGCGATCTCAGCGCCGGGGGCGACGTCGAGACCTTCCAGGGCGTCGTTCTCCGAGGAGTCGCTGGTCAGGGGTGCGCCGAGCCTGTCGGCCTCCTCGGCGGTGGTGGCCTTCGCCGCCGCGGAGCGGGTGCGCAGCGTCTGAGCTGCGGCACGCGGTGAGGAGACCAGGGAGCGGAGCAGCGCGATCGCCGACCACCAGGCGATCCGGGTCTCACGCCTGCCCCGGTCACCGGCGGCGGTCACCCGCTCGCGTGCGTAGGCGATGGCGTCGTCGAGGAGTGCCTGGTAGGCCGGGGAGAGCTTGTAGGTCTCGTCCTTGAAGTACCGGTCCGAGGGGA
Source organism: Streptosporangium sp. NPDC002721 (assembly GCF_042888905.1). Lineage (NCBI taxonomy): Bacteria > Bacillati > Actinomycetota > Actinomycetes > Streptosporangiales > Streptosporangiaceae > Streptosporangium > Streptosporangium sp. NPDC002721. The sequence continues at coordinate 81,637 of NZ_JBIAQI010000022.1, read as the reverse complement.
ACGAGGTCTCCTCGGCCAGGCTGTCGTCGGCCAGCCCGTCGTTCACGGTGAGGAACTGGCGGACGTCGGCTCGCTTTCGGTGCACGAAGTGCGCGGCGAGCAGCCTGCGGCCCTCCTCCGAGCCGAGGTCGACCTCGGCGAGCTCCGGCCGCACCAGGCCCAGCAGGTTGCGGAACGCGCTCTCCTTGCCGCTGTGCGGGGTCGCCGTCACCAGCAGCAGGTGACGGTCGGCCTTGGGGTCGGCGATGCGTCGCAGCAGCTCGTAGCGCAGCTGGTTCTGCGTGGAGCTGTTCTCGTCGGCGGCGACGCAGGTGTGGGCCTCGTCGACGATGACCAGGTCTGGGCAGTGCCGGACGAAGTCGTCGCGATGCCGGGTGGACTTGATGAAGTCGGTGGAGACCACCACGTGGGGGTGCCGGTCGAAGAGGGACTGGCCCAGGTCCAGGCCGCGTTCCAGCCTGGAGACCGTGGAGGCCAGCACCAGTTCGGCGTCGATGCCGAACTTGGTGCGCAGCTCCTGCTGCCACTGCTCGGCCAGCGCGGGTGAGCAGAGCACGGCGAGCTTCTTCGCGCCGCCCTGGGCGAGCAGCTCGCTCGCGATCAGACCGGCCTCGATGGTCTTGCCGATGCCCACGTCGTCGGATATCAGCATCCGTACCGTCTTCTGGCGCAATGCCATCATCAGCGGTACGAGCTGGTAGGCGCGGGGATCGACGGCGATCCCGGCCAGCGAGCGGAAGGGACCGGCTCCGGAGCGGAAGCCGATGCGCAGGGCCGAGCGGAGCAGGCCCGCGGCGTGCGCGTCGCCGAGGTCGGTGGCTGCCGGGGGTGCGAACTCGGCGCTCGTGACCTTCTCGAAGTCGGGGAAGACGGCCGCGATGTCGTCGTCGGCTCCGCCGAGGGGACGCAGGACGAGCATGTCGGGGGCGCTCTCGGGGAGCACCACCCAGTCACGGCCTCGGGCGGAGACCAGGGAACCGACGGTGGGGGGAGTCGTCATCGAAAGGGGGGATCCTTGGCTAGTTGATCGCTGTCGGTTTCCTGGTTCAGGCGCCGGTCCCGAAGTAACGCCCGAACTCCGCCACGATGGCGGACCAGTCGGCGTCGTGGGGGAAGCGGACCACGTCCCAGCCCTTGTCGAACAGCCGCTCCTCCGCCTCGCGGTCGCGTTCGGCGACCGAGGCGTGCTCGTGGACGGGGCCGTCGACGAAGACCGCGACGTTGGCGCCGGGCAGCCGGTAGACGTAGTCGGGCCGGGCATGTGCCTCGGCGACGAGGGTCTGCGCCTCGTCGGGCAGGCGCAGTCCCCGCTCCTTGAGCCAGGTGATGAGCCTGGTCTCCAGCGCGGTGTCCGACTGCGCGGTCAGCCGCGCCAGCTGCTCGGAGCGGGACTCGCCCCTGCCGGTCGTACGGGCCGTCGAGCCCGCGATCCGCAGCAGCAGGTCGCGCATCGAGTGGCGGTCGATGAGGGCGTGGTTGAACTGGTTGCCGTAGGTGAGCAGGCATTCGTAGCAGCCCTTGGCGCAGGGGCGGTCGGGGTGCGGTCCGCCGAGATCGTTGCCGTCGGCGTCGAAGTGGCAGATGGCGAGGGCCTCCGCGGCGGCGCGGGCGAGCGCTCCGGACTCGGACTGCATCAGGCGCAGCACGCCGGCGCCGCCCTCGGCGGCCTCGGTGAACAGCATCCGGTCGCGGGGACCGTCGTCGGGGGGCAGCAGTTCGCTGCTCAGCTCGGAGTCCTCCAGCTCGAAGGCGGCCTCGATACCGCGTTCCAGCGCGTACATGAGCGAGAGCGCGACCGGTTCGTCCAGCGGTTCGTCCAGCTTCAGCACCAGGATGTTGCGGCTGTCCTGGACGTAGGGGATGACCCGCTTCTTGCGCCGCTTCTCGTTGCCGTCCGCGTCGATGACGGGCATCTCGCCGGAGTCGCCGGAGGCCTCACCGGCGTCGCGCTCGTTCATCCAGCGGCCGTCGGCGGGGTCGAGCCAGAAGCCGTCCGGCTCGGTCGGCTTGGCTCGCACCCGGCCGACGTTGGTGATGCGGACGGTCGCCGAGTCGCCGTAGGACAGGATGGCGAGTTTGTCTCCGGCCTCGAAGACGAGGGCGTCCTGACGGCCGGAACGATCACCGTGATCCTGGAAGCTGTAGGAGGTCACCAGCCGGAACCCGGCCCTGCGCCGCTCCTCCTCGTCGGAGGAGATCCGCTCACGACGCCTGGTGTAGACGGTGTGCAGCTGGAGCAGCCCGTAGGTGGTCTCGCCCAAGGGTTCCTTGCACATCTTGCAGCGGTCGTCGCGGTCGTGGACGTCGTGGTGGTAGCCGCACCCGGCGCACCTGCGGGCGCTGCTGGTGACGACGTCGCCCGTCGCGTCCGGCGGCAGCTGGATGCGGGTGACCTGGTAGCGGGCCCCCTCGTGGTAAATGAGCGCTCCGGGCCCGAACTCGCGGATGGCCAGGAAGCGGGGACGCTGGAGGTAGTCGCCGTCGCCGAACCGGCTGCCGGTCGTGGGGATGTAGGCGGCGAGCGGCAGACGCGGGAAGGAGTAGCCGGGCAGGAAGCCCTCGCCGGCGAGGTAGCGGTAGGGGTTGAAGTCGGAGAGCACCGACCTGCTGTCCGCGCTCTCGTTCTTGAGGAGGTTGAGCTGGGTCTCGGCCTCCCTGCGGCGGCCGACGGCGATCTTGCGGTCGCGCTCTGAGAGGGTGTGGTCCAGGACCCGCCGGTTCTGCTCGGCCTGGTCGACCAGGGCCGCCCTGAACAGGCCACGCCAACGGTCGAACGCCCGGTCGAACTCCTTCGGAGCCAGGCGGATCGCCGCCTCGATCCACCGGTCGTCCCACCAGGTGGTGGCCGCGAAGTCGGTCAGCAGTCCGCCGAAGACCTTCTGTGCGGCCTGTAGCGCACGCTCCTGCGCGGCGGTGTCGCGCAGGGCCTCGTCGATGTGGTCCTGCAGGGCGAGTGCGGGATTGGGGACGCGGGCGTCCTCGGCGTAGCCGATGTCGATGATGTTGGGGATGGCGTTGCCCAGTTTGAGCCCGGCCTCGGCCAGCCAGATGGCCTGGACGTGCGAACGGACCAGGTCCTCGTTGGCGAGGTCGAGACGGGGTGGGGCGACGGCTCCCGCGACCATGCGCTCGGAGCGGCGGAAGTAGTACTGGTCGTGGCTGTTTCCGGTCGCGCAGTAGGTGGTGACGAGCGCGGGCTGCCCGGACCGGCCCGCCCGGCCGCTGCGCTGCGCGTAGTTGGCCGGGGTGGGCGGCACGTTGCGCATCATCACGGCGTTGAGCTCGGAGATGTCGACGCCGAGTTCCATCGTCGGCGAGCAGTAGAGCAGCTTCAGCTCGGCCTTGCGGAAGGCCTCCTCGCGTCGCTCCCGCTCCTCCGGGGTGACCTGGGCGGTGTGCTCGCGGGCGACGAGGCCCCCGAGGGCACCGGCCGCGCCCCGGTAGAGGTCGCGGAAGAAGGCGTTGACCCGGGGGCCGTCGCCGCTGGCGTAGGTGCGGGTCAGCGGGTCGTGGGTGCCACTCTCCCCCGTTCCGGCCCGCCAGATGAGGGCCGCGGCGGAGATGCGGTAACCGGTGACGGCCGGCCCTGAGCCGCTCCGGAAGCGGCCCGCGCGCTGCGGGGTCGTGGCGATCTCCTTGACCAGTCCTGCCTTGGCGAGCACCTTCAGCAGCTCCGCGATGATCAGCTGGGCGTCGTCGACCGGCAGGTCCTGGCCGAAGTGCACCCGCCGCAGGTACTTGCCGAACTTGCCTCGGCCGGACAGGAAAAGACCCGACCGGTCCAGACCGGGCCTGGAACCCTGCGGGTAGGCGGTGCCGACCTTGGGACGGTCGCTCGCGGCGAGTACCCAGGGATCGACGAGGCGCTCCTCGCTGGCGCGCTGGAGGGTGTCGAAGTCCTCACGGAAGTGCTGCACGTCGATGGCGAGGGCCCGGCGCATCTCGTCCAGCAGTGCCCGCATGATCTCGACACGCTGGCCGGGGGCCGCCTCGCGCAGCTTCCGGTGGGTCCCCGACCACCGGTCCTGTTGCTCGGCGAGCCACTGCAGATCCGCGTAGTGGATCTCCAACAGGCCGGTCTGCTCCAGGTTGGGCATGGTGATGCGCCAGCCGCGTTCGAGATCCAGGTAGAGGCGGAAGGCGACGACGTCCTGGAAGGTCTTCGCGGCGTTGCGCGCCATCGAGGGAGGCAGGTCCGCGCTGCCCGCGTAGTCGGCGAGCTTCAGGCCCAGGGCGACCGAGACGCGGGAGGCGAGCTCCTCGTGGTTGACGCCCTCCTCGCCCGCCCCCCCCGCCTCGACGGCCGCGTGGTAGAGGGCCCCGCGCAGCTGGGTGATCTGGACGAAGTCATTGAAGTGACCGGCCTGCAGGGAGGCGTCCTGCCGGTTGTCGACGAAAGTGAGCAGCTTGCGGGCCTCCTTCTTGAGCGCCTCGGCGGGCACCTCCTTGAGGGAGCGGACGATGGAGGCGGAGACGAGGGAGGTCGCCGAGGAGCGGCCTTCCTGGTCGAGGGTGGCGAGCTTGGCGAAGTCCTTCCCCCTGACCTGCTCGTAGCTCACCCCGCAGTGCATGCAGAAGAGGAACGGCGAGGGGATGAAGGCCGCCTTCAGCTCGCCCTGGCCCTCGACCCCGTACGCGTCGACGGTGACGGCTCTGGGCAGCCGGACCCGGTAGGAGGCGCGTATCACCTCCTGTCCCCGCTCGTCGATCTCCAGCCAGGACTCGGGCAGCCGGCGATCGGCGATGACGTCCTCCGGCGTGCTCGGCCAGGGCCGGTCGGAGTCGACGTAGAGGTAGCCGTCCCCGGCGCGGCCACCGGTGGCGGCGGTGTCGCGGCGAGGCTCGTAGACGACGCGACCGTCCTTCTCGGTGCGCCACACGGTCGGGTACTCCTGGCCGCACTCGCGGCAGAAGGCGAGCGGCAGCAGGATCTTGCCGTCCGAGCCGGGCTGGACGAGCTGGTAGTCGCGCGTCAGGTGACGGACCGGCTTGTCCTCAAGGGTGACGTAGACGGTGTCGCCCTTGGAGAGGAACTGGTGCAGCCGGAAGGCGAACAGGGGGCGCTCGGTGACGGGGTTTCTCGCCTCGGAACCGGCCTCCAGCGTGCGGCGGATCGCCCGCACACACTCGGCGACGGTCAGCCCGCTGTCTCCGGCGAGTTCGAGGGCCGCTTCCTCGATCTTGGCGGGTCTCTGCCGGACCAGGCGCCCCGTCTCGTCCGTGGTGAGACCGAAGCGCGTCTCGATCCAGCGGGCGAGAGGGTCCTTCACCAGGTCGGCGTAGGCGCGCGGCGCGCCCGGGGCTCGGAGGCGCTCGACCGGGACCGTGCCGGGGGCCTCGTCGGTGGCGCGCACGAGGGTCTCGCCGATGATGTTCTTGGGTCCCACCGTGGTGCCGAAGAGGGTGGTGGCGACGCGGCCGACGGCCTTCCGCTGCTCTTCCGCGGTGCCCTCGCTGGACATGGTGGCGGAGGTGCCGATGCACTGCAGACGCGTCGCCTGGCAGGCCTCACGCACCCGGCGGATGAGCAGGGCCACGTCCGCGCCCTGGCGGCCTCGGTAGGTGTGCAGCTCGTCGAAGACGAGGAACTCCAGTCCCTTGGCCATCTTGATGAGAGAGCGCCGGTCACCCGGTCGGGTGAGCATCAGCTCCAGCATCACGTAGTTGGTGAGCAGGATGTCCGGTGGGTTGTCGCGGATCTCCTTGCGCTGCTCCTCGTTCTCCTGGCCGGTGTAGCGGGCGTAGGTGACCGGCTCGCGGCCGGGGCCGTAACCGTCGCGCAGATACTTGTCGAGCTCCTTGATCTGGCTGTTGGCCAGCGCGTTCATCGGGTAGACGATGATCGCGCGGACCCGCTTGCGCGCCTCGGGTCCCTGCCGCTCGCGGTCCCTCAGCACCTTGTCGACGATCGGCACGATGTAGGAGAGGGACTTTCCCGAGCCGGTTCCGGTGGTCAGCACGTAGGAGGCGCCGGACTTGGCGGTGTCGATCGCCTCGCGCTGGTGGCGGTGCAGGGTGAGCGGGCGGCCGTCGCACACCGTGCCGTCCTCGGTCTTCCCCGCCTGGAAGATGCGCGCGCACTCCGGATGCAGCACCCCTGCGGTCGCGAGTTCGAGGACGGTGCCGCCCGAGGCGAAGAACGGGTTCAGCGACAGCCAGGGGTCGGGCCACTGGGACTTGGCGTCCAGGTCGTTCTCGACGAAGGCCGCGATCCGGTCGTCGCGGATGACCGTGCCGCCCTCGGTGAACGAGCGGTAGTCCTTGATGAGCTTGCGGTGCAGCCCGAAGACGTCCATCCCGGACCCGGAGGTCTGGGGCTCGGGGGTGTCCGCGGGTTCAGTGGCCGGCTGGGAGAGGCGGCTCTCCGCGCGTACCTTCGCCAGGTGTCGTACCGGGTCGAGCCCGTCCCAGCCGAGGACGCGCTCCTCCCCCACGGCGAACGGCAGCAACGTCTCGCGGACGGTGACGGCGTCGGCGGGCCGGTCGGCCGGGTCCTTCGCGAGCAGCCGTTCGATGAGCCTCTCCAACTCCGCGGGAACGTCGGAGCGGAGCAGCCGTACCGGGGGCGGCGGCTCCGTGAGGTGTTTCCGACCGAGCTCGTACGCGGACTCGCTGTGGAACGGCGGGACACCGGTGAGGAGTTCGAACAGCACGCAGCCGAGGGCGTACAGGTCGGCCGCCTGTGTCACCGTCGAGGCGAGGAACTGCTCGGGGGCCATGTAGCGGGCGGTGCCGACCGTGACACCGGTGCTCGTCACCTTGCCCCCCTCGATGTCGTCGAGGATCCGCCCCATGCCGAAGTCGAGGACCTTGACCACTCCGCCGCGCAGCAGCATCACGTTGGCGGGCTTGAGGTCGCGGTGGATGACACCGGCGGTGTGCGCCGCGGACAGTCCGTCCGCGATCTGGGCGCCCAGCGCCGAGACCCAGCCGATGGGCAGCTGCGGATGCTCGCTCACCAGGTCTTTCAGGGTCTCCCCGTCGAGAAGTTCCATCGCGATGTAGGGCAGGCCGGTGGCGTCCACGTCGCCCGCGATGATCCGGGGAAGGTTGCGGTGGTCGAGCCTGCGCATGATGCGCATCTCACGGCCGAACCGCTGGACCGCCTTGTCGTCGGCGCGCGAGTCGATGATCGCACCGGAGCGGTTGCGCAGGATCAGCTTCACCGCGACTACGCGGTCCCGGTCTTCGGTGTCCGCCTGGAGGTCCTCGGCGCGGTAGACCTCCCCCATGTTGCCCTTGCCCACGGCCTCCAGGAGACGGAAACGACTCGCCACCCGGTCCAGGTTCACAGGCACTCCGCGTTCTCCCCATGCTCTGAGCTGGGAACGCGCCCCAGCGGCCGTCAGCGGGCTCCGATGCTGCGGTTAGGCAAAACCCCACTATTTCCGGCAGAGTAACATGTTGTTTCAAAAATAAGACAAGCTTTCTCTCTTGACTTAGTTAACAGATTTATAGTCTGCTTGCAGCCTGGCGGCCTCGAATTCGAAGCCGCCAGGCTGACCGCGATGGCAGGGAAGCTGTGTGGAGAGGCTGCATGCCCGTGATATCAGGGCTTGGAGGGGGGAAGGTTACGTTGCATGTACTGATTGTTATGAACCCGAAGCCTTCTTCAAGGGCTGTCCGCCCATAAAAATAGGTTCGTCCTGGTTCTTCTGTTCAACATGGCGAGCGCAACCTTGGCGGTGGACTGGACAACCTCACGGACGTGGCGAGATTTGGAACTACTACGTCCTAATTTTGATCGCAGCCGAAAACACCTAGCGGCGCCCGAATCAGGCCTTGGACGGCGTGCAGACCGTCGACTCCGCAAGGCTCAACCGAATCCGGCATGCGCTTCCCGCAAGGACTCCGGCGGCACACCGGTGAGAGCCGGATCGATTATCCCGACGATCGCCTGCCTCACCGGCATCGACTGACTGGAGCTCCCATGGCAGGTCCCAGGAAGCCGAACCTGGTCACCGTCATCCAGAGGACACTGGCGAACGGGCCCGTGGCGGTCGATGACCTGCTCACTGCGGTCCATCAGGCCGGACTGCGGCGAACCGACTCCGGGGCACTCTGGGAAATCTGCGCCACCCACGGCCTCGCCGATCTTCGTGACGGCATGTGGGTACCGCGAGGATGGGCTGCTCTCCCTGCCGTACAACCTCGCCCTCGGGAGTCTGTCGAGGAACGAGCCGCAGCGGAGGCCACACGTATGGCCATGTCGCTTGGCCTGCCCGCGCACGAGCCCCTGCCGCCCGCTGGCCCCATGTCGCCCCAGTGGCCCGAAGCCGCCAGGAAGGCGGCGGCCGCGCTTCGTCACGAACTGACGGCCGTCTCCAAACGCCGAGTACAGACCGATGTGCCGCTGATCGCAGTCGCGGGCTCGGCAGTGTCAGGAGGCAAGCTGCGACGTTTCGAGGCGCAGGGCGAGATCGGCGCCGGTGAGGGCACCTCTGCCATATTGATCATCAAGGACAAGCAGTTCCAGGTGGAGGTCGTGTCGGTGTTCGGCAGCGTTGTCACACTGTCGACACCACCCGACGCACCGGTGGTGACTGAGGCGACGCTGCGCACGGACCTGTCGTGGCTGCTGACCGAGCAGAGCAAGCGGCTCAACGAGCTGGTCGAGGGCGGCCCCGGTTTCAACGCCGTAGCCGCCCTGGCCGCTGTGACACCGCCTGAGACCGGAGCACCCATACGTCCGGCGAAGTCAGCCGGCCCCGCAGACCTCAACCAGGGGCAGCGGACGGCAGTTCATCTCGCGCTCACGCCTGGCGTGACCTGGCTCTGGGGCCCGCCGGGCACCGGCAAGACGACAACGGTCGCCGCCCTGATCTCCGAACTGTGCGCACGTGGGCAGCGGGTGCTGCTGGCGGCGCCGACCAACGCGGCCTTGGACGTGGCGATCCAGGCACTGCTCAGGCGTCGGCCCGGCTTGACCGATGGTGCGCTCGTCCGGATCGGCCAGCCCGCCGACCCGTCCCTGACCCGCAAGGTCCTCGTCGAGGAGATCGCCGCTACCCGAGGGGCTCCCCTGGCCCAGCACCGCGTCGAGAAAGGCCGTCAGCTACGCGAATGCCGCAAAGATCTCAATGCGCTCAAGCAGCGGGAGCTGACCCGGGCCGAGGAAACCGAACGGCTGCGGCTGGAGACACAGATCGCCGAGTTGCAGGCGCTCCTGCGTGAGCTGGACAGCAGACTCGGTCAGGTCCGGCGCCAGGTCTGCCGGGAGGCCACCGTGGTGGCCGCCACCGCTCATCAGCTCGCGTTGGAAACCCTCAAAAATCTCAGCTTCGACGTCGTGGTCCTCGACGAGGCGAGCATGACCACAGCCGCGCTCGCCATGCTCGTGGCTGGAGCGGGTAGTGGGCACACCATCATCGCGGGTGATTTCCGGCAGTTACCGCCTGTGGTGATCGCCGACACTCCTGAAGCACAGGAATGGCTGCGCCACAGCCCGTTCGAGAAGGCGGGCATCCCCGTGGCCGTGTCGGAGCACAAGGATCCACCTCGCCTGGCCGCCCTGACCGAGCAGTACCGCATGCGCCAGACCATCGGCGACGTCGTCAGCACCGCCTTCTACGGCAGCCGGCTTTCAACAGCGCCCGGCACGGCGAGCAGAACCGTCCGCAGCCGGGCGTCATGGGCCAAAGCCGAGCTCGTCGTCATCGACACCGCCTCCATGCGCAGCCGTACGGCACGCAGACAGGGCAGCCTGTCGCGATACAACCTCGCCCATGCCCAGCTGGCCGCCTCGCTCACCGGCGGTGCCACCGCGACAGCAGCGGACCTCGGCCTGATCACGCCCTTCGCCCCGCAGGCCCGTCTGCTGGAGTCGCTTCTGCCAGAGGATCATCTGGAGGATTGGGCGGCCTCCACGGTCCACCGCTTCCAGGGTGGCGAAAGAGACATCGTCATTTACGACACCGTCGACACCGGCCGTGGCGTCTCGCCGCTCAACCGCTGGTTCACCGAGGGCCACGCCGGCAGTGAGGGCGCCCGCCTGCTCAACGTGGCGGCCAGCCGGGCGCGTGACCACCTCGTGGTGATCGGTGCGCTGGACGCCCTGCACCACCGTTCTGCCGCCTCCCGTGACCCGGTGTGGACATTCTTCGCCCACCTCATCGACACTGCGGCACCGATGCCGTGGCAGACGGCACTCTCTACCGGAGTGACCGAGCGCATCGATGAGAACCTCGTGGAACGGCTGCGGGCCGACATCAGACGAGCCGCTACGGTCGACATGTGGCTGCCTCGCGGTTCCCATCGCGTTCTGCCGTCGCTCCTTCCCGAACTCACCTCCGTCCACGGCGACGGCTCGGAAGCGGTGACGATCTGGATGGAGCCGGAGCGAGATGGTTACCTTTCCGTCGAAGCCCTCCAGGCCCGGCGGGAGGGAGTCAACATCCGGCCCTGCCTGCCCATCCTCGAATCCAGTGCCATCATCGGCGACGTCGTCTGGTCCTCGTCGACATCTTTGCTCGGGATGGAGCCGGGGCTTGTGCTCCGTACCGAGCACCGTGCCTTCGCCGATGCCGCACGCCGAGCCCAGCGGCGGCGTTCCGGCGCGGGAGCCCCGGGAAGCGGGCAGCTCGGTGATGACTGCGGCCGCTGCCGCCGGATGCTGATCCGTTACGAGCAGGACCGTCGCGGCAGGACCGGTCTCCGTTACGAATGTGCGGCCTGTGGGGCATAGCACCGAATTCGCAATTCGCGTCGACGATGCAGCCCACCGTCACCGCCAAGCCGAGCCAGAAGGCCAACCCCTACACGGCCACCGGCGTCTGCGGGAGCGGCTACAAGGTGGTCAACTCCAGGGCCCTGGGCAGCGCGGCGACCGTCTACCTGCTCTACAACACCGCGCAGGGCAGGAACTGCGTGGTCACCATGTCCAGGTACGTCTTCCCCTCCAAGATCGCGATGAACGCGACCCTCCAGGTGAAGGGCGGCTCCACCGCGAACACCCCCGGCAGGTTCACCGCCTACGCGGGCCCCGTACGCCTGCCCGCCGCCAAGAAGTGCGTCATCTGGGGCGGCTCGCACGGGTCACTGTCGTGGAAGAGCGGCTGGAGCCACTGCGGCTGAACACGAGGTTCGGCCACACTCCCTGTCAAACGCCGGCGGCTCGGAGGGGGGCGGCTTCCTCCCGGGCGGTCCAGAGCCGCGCGGACATCCACGCGATGCCCACGGCCGCGATCACCAGGCCCGTCAGGTAGACCGGTACGGGCACCAGGTTCCGGAGCGAGCCCGGGATCATGCCGACGGCGTAGAAGGCGATCGCGACGGCCGGGAGGGCTCCCGAGCGCAGGGCCGCGGCGCTGAAGGTCAGGACTCCCGCGATCAGGACGGCCGAGGTGACGAGGAAGGCCCGTCCGGTGCCCCCGGCCAGCAACTCGTCGATCACGGACCTGCCCAGCAGCGGGAAGACGTAGTGCAGGGTGTACTCGATCGCGAACGCCCCGGCCAGGCCGGCCGCGTTGAGCAGGTAGCCGACGAGGCCGAGCCCTCCGGCCGTACCGCGTATCAGCAGGTAGAGGCCGGTGATCGCGAGCAGCCCGGCGAGCGCGCCGAACGGTGCGACGGCGTGGGTGAGCGTGTTCTCCGGCAGCGCGCCCGCGCGGCGCAGGATGTTGACCAGCAGCAGCACGGCACAGACGAGACCGGCGGCCCCGGTGGCCCGGTAGAGAGCCGAATGACGCATGGGAACACTCCATTCCTGTCGGTCATGACGCTCGTCATCGTGCGCGCTGCCGGCAGCCGTTTTAAGGGGGTACGCGCAGACGTAAGCACCCCGAAAGAACCGGGCCGACCGCGCCGCGAACCACTCGACGCGGGCCCGCGCCGCCCGCCGTCATCAGACAGGGTGTTCGCTGTCGTGTTCCCGTCCACACCCGCGCCCGCTCGGTCGGTATGTACCACCGTGGCCGCTAGCATCGGGCGGAAGATCCTTTCCGTACTAGCCCGTTGGACGTGTCGAATGAACGCGCACACTCACGGTTCCGGAAGCCGCGGCGAAGACGACACGCGGGATTCGATCTGGGACGTCCTCGCGCGGCCCTACTCCGGTGAGGCCGGGTCGGCTCCCCCGTGGATCGTCAAGTGCCTGGACGGCTCCAACGCGCCGGGGGATCGCATACGCCTGGGCGATCCGGCGACCGGGACGTACGTCATGCTGAGCAAGTTCATGGACAGGTACATCTGCGCGGAGATCTTCGAGGCGCGCGGGCTCTCCGACGTCCAGCGGGAGCGGCTTCAGGCGCTGGGCTGGAGGCTGGAGGCCACCGGGACCTCGCAGATCCGTCCCACCTGGACCGTCGGCTGGACATGGTACGAGAGCGACTTGGAATTCCTCATGGGTCGCGCCGAGGCCGTCATCGGCGCGTTGCGTGACGTGCTCGCCGTGCCTCCGGAGCGGTTGCGGTGCTGGTCGTGGGGTGACGACGGCCCCTTCAACGCCCCGTACCTCCTGAAGGACCGCGACGAGCGGCCCACGGCCACCGGCGCTCCCGCCGACTGCACCGACTGGGAGGATCTGCGGCGGCGCCTGGACTGGGTGCTGCAGACCCTCCCCACCGACAGCGCCGTGATCCTGACCAGCGGGGAACTCGGCGGGGTGCAGTTCATGACGGATCATCTTGGTTTCGCGAGCACCGGCGCCCTCGACTACCGGCCGGTGTCGGCGGAGAAGCCGGATCCGGACAACCCGAGGAACGACCGCGAGCGGCGGATGTTCGAGCTCGGCTGGACTCCGGACATGGTCACCAAGAAGTGCGTCAGCTGGACGGTCGGCAGCCCGGTCGTCTGGGCGGACATCGGGCCGCTGGCCACGCAGGCGGTCGAGGCACTGCGGACGCTCGGTTTCCACGACCCCTCGGAACTCGCCGTCACGACCTTCCGCAACGGCATGGGCGACGAGCACGTGAAGCACGTCGCCGAGGAGCTGGGCATCCGCCCCGAGAAATCCTGACCCGCCCTCCTGGCCACCGGCAACGCGGTAAGCGGACAGGATGCGACCGCCGCCGGGTGCCGCCGGACCGCACCCGGCCCCCGGACGGCGGACAGGTGAGAGCCTCGGAAGGCTTACCCGGTGACGCCGGACCCGCCGCGCACGCGCCGTACGAGGTCAACGGCGGCCTCATCGTCCCTGCCACCGTGAGCGGCGAGACTTCGTCCCCGAAGAGCGGCGGTGCGGGGACGGCGTCACCGTCGGTCGACGACGTAGGCATCGCGCCTGTTCCCCGATCCGGAGACGCGACGGGCGGGTGTCATGGAACGACCACGCAACCGGCACCGCAGGGGAAATGTCGGTGATCACGGTTACGGTCCCGATCATGACCAACGCGGTGCCGGCGTACGCGTGCGCCGGGCGTCGAGGACGACGAGGACCGTGCGAGCACGCGCTCGCCGTGGAGACCATGAAGGGACCCCGGGCATGACCGCGTGGGACGACGTACGCGACCTGATCGACAAGTGTGACGCCGACGGCGTCGCGAGGCTGGTCGTGACCCTGGACGGTGACGCCAGGCGCGAGGTCGCCAGGCGGTTGCCGGGGCATCTCAAGGAGATCCGGCTCCATCTCGACTCCTGGCGCGGCGCCGGAGGGCGGGCCGAGGCGTTGCGCGCGGCGGGCGCCGGCACGATCGCCACCGCGACCGCCGTCGCGTCCTGGCTCACCCGCCGCGGCCTGGTCGGCGCCGACCGGAGGATCGGCGACACTCAGCGGCTGCTCGATCTGGTCGGCACCCGCCCGCACACGTGGCAGGCCGATCTGGCGGCGCGGCTGGCGGGCAGGCTCCGCGGGCGCGACCCGAGTTACGAGCTGGCCGCGGCCCTGATCCACCGGACGGGCGTCGAGCCGCCGGCCGACGACGGTTTCGTCGTGGGCTGGGTGTCTGCGGCGCCCGGCCACGGGCGGGTGGCCGACGTGCTGGCCGCCGACCCGCTGCTGGACGCGCTCCTGCCGCGGATCTTCGACGCCCAGGGGGTCGGCGAGGCCCTGCAGTGGGACGGCGACCCCACCTCCGACCGCACCTGGCTGGGCGGGCTTCGTACGCTGGCCGCCGAGGGCCGGGTCGACCGCGCGATGCTGCTGGACGGGTGCGTCGGCCGCTTCCTGCGCGGCGGCACCGCGCTGGAACTGCGCTTCTTCGTCCGTCTGCACCGGGCGCTCGAACCCACCCGGGCCGAGCTGACGTCCCGGGCCCGCGACTACCTGCGGCTGCTGCCGTCCGCGCCCGGTACGGTCGCCGAGCTGGCCCTGGGCCACGTACGCGAGCTGCCCGGCGTGTCCCCCGGCGACTTCGCCGAGGCCGTCGAGGCGCTGATGTACCGGCCGGAGAAGAAGCTCGTGCGCGCCGGTCTCTCCTGGCTCGACCGGTCCGTACGGCTGTCGCCGGAGCACGCCGGGGCGGCGGCCGGGGCCCTGACGACCGCCTTCGCCCACGACGCCTCCGACGTGCAGGAACGCGCCGTGCGGCTCGCTGTCAGGCACGCCGCGCACCTGGACCCGGAACCGCTCCGCGAGGCGGCCGCCTCCCTGCCCACCGATCTGCGCGCCGATCTGCGTGCCGGCCTCGGCGTCGCGGAGCGGCCGGGAGAGGAGGAGGAACCGGTTCTCCTGGTCGCCCCGCGACTTCCCGTGGTCGAGCTCCCGCCGCCCGTCACCACGGTGGCCGAGCTCGGCGCGGAGTTCGCCCGGCTCGCGGCCGACCCCTACAGCCGGCTCGGCTGGCTGGAGACCGAACGGCTGACGGCGGGGCTCGTCGAGCTCACCCACCGCGACCGCGAGGCCGTGCGGGCGGCCCTGAGCGCGGTTCCGGTCCGCGAGTGGGGATGGAGCGAGAACGCCGACCCGCTGGCGTGGCTGTGGGCGGCCATGCGGGCCGTCGCCTTCCCGTCGCGGCCCTCGTCCGCGCCTCGCTTTCCGGGACCGGGCCATGTCTCGGTGCCGCACGCGCTGACCCTGCGCCGGATGGCCGAGCTCGTCACCGCGGCGCGGGCGGACGCCCTGCCGCCGGTGCTGCTGGCCACCCCGACGAGCGCCGGCGGCCATGTCGACCCCGCCGAGCTTCTCGCCCGTCTCGAACGGCTGGAGGCCGTGGGCGTGGATCCGCCGGACGCCGACCTGCAGCAGGCGCTGTTGCGGATCCCCCGGCGGGTCGACGCCGAGGTGGCCGCGAGGGCCGCCCGGCTCACCACTCCCGCCGGGCGGCTCGTGGCGCGGTGGATGGCCGGGGAGGGACTGGCCGATCCCGTGGTGACGGTCCGGTACAGCTACGCCGCAGGCGCCTCCCGCCGCTGGTTCGACGAGGGAGAGCCGCCGTACCACTCCAACGCGCGTGCGGCCTCGTTCGTCGCGGCCTCACCGGTCGAGCTCGACCTGGTCGATTCGCTGTGCCGCGATCCCCAGACCTACGTCCACGGCCGTGACGGGTACATAAGCTGGTGGGCCGGGGTCATGCCCTCCCATCGCGAGGTCGTCGCGGCCCACCTGCTGCCGTTCCTCGACTGGGACCAGCCCGAGCGCGGTCCCGGCCTGTCGATCCTGCACGATCTCGCGCGGGCGGACGGCCCCCTCGGCCCCGCCTTCGCGACCATGCTGGCCTTCCACCTGAACGACGAGGACCCCGCCGGTCGTACGGCGGCCCTGGACCTGTTCCTCGTCCTCTCCGCGACCGGCGACCTGCCCGCCGCCGACCTGGGAGACCGGCTCGGCCACCTGTTCAGGACCGGCATGGCGACGCTGAGCCGCGTCATCCCGTCGCTGGCCGAGGCGGAACGGGCGGGCGCGGGCGCGCAGGTGTGGCGGACCGTCGCGGCCACCCTTCCGCACCTGGTGCCCATCGACAGGGAACGGCCGCTCAGCGGCCTGGCCGACCTCATCTCGCTCGGCGTCAGGAGCGCTCCCCCCGGTGACACCACGCCGGTCCCCGGTCTGGCCGTGATCGCCGCGCGCGGCGGATCGAGCCGGACGGTCCGCGAGGCGCTCCGCCTCACCCGGCTGCTCTCCCCCTGGCTGTTCCCCGCCTGACTGTTCTCCCCTGAGGAACATCTGGAAGACGACCCCCAGGGCGGGCGTCCCACGGATTGCAAGCGGGTGTCAACCGGTCCGGGGGACCGTGGTGCTTCTCATCAGGAAGCGACCGCGAGGAGACCGGCACCGATGGACACACACGAGACGGCCGCCCCGCCGGGGCAGGGGGGACGGTCGCGGGTGCTGCCGCCCCGGCCGGGCAGGGGGCTGATCGCCGCTCTGGCGGTCTCCGGGATCTGCGTGCTGATCGCCATGGGCATCGTCCTGGCGAACGGGGGCCCCGCCGGTTTCGGCGTCTCGTTCGCCCTGGGGCTGGCGCCGCTGCCGATCCTGCTCGCCGCCGTGCTCGCGCTCGACCGGCTGGAGCCCGAGCCCCGGCTGAACCTGCTCTTCGCGTTCGCCTGGGGCGCCGGTATCGCGGTGGTCCTCGGCGTCGTCCTGGAACTGGGCGGCACGCTGGTGCTGGTGCGAGCCTTCGACGTGGGCGAGCGGGCGGCCGAGACCGTGACACTGGTGGCGGTGGCCCCCGTGGTCGAGGAGGCGCTCAAGGGCGCCGCGCTGCTGTGGCTGATCTGGCGGTGCCGTCGCGAGATCGACGGCCCGACCGACGGCATCATCTACGCGTCCATGGTCGGCCTGGGGTTCGCCGCCGTGGAGAACATGGTCTACTACTCCGCGGCGTTCACCGAGGCGGGCACGGAGGGGGCGGTGGGCCTCTTCGTGCTGCGGGGGCTGGTCTCGCCGCTCGGGCACCCTCTCTTCACCTCCATGATCGGGCTCGGTGTCGCCTACGCGGTCACCTCGCGCCGCAGGGGCGCCTTCCTCGCCGTCCCGCTGGGTTATCTCGGCGCGGTGCTCCTGCACGGCCTGTGGAACGGGACCTCGGCACTGGACTCGCTGCCCGCCCTCGGGGCCGCCTACCTCCTGGAGCTGGTCGTCATCTGCGCGCTCGTCGTCGTCACCGTGCGGGAGCGGCGGCGGCTGGTGGCCATGATGAGTGTGTATCTGCCCGCCTACCTGCCGACCGGCCTGGTCACGCCGTACGACATCGGCATGCTCGGCTCGCTGGGCACCCGCAGGCAGGCCCGCCGGTGGGCCAGGGGGATCGGGGCGGGCCGCGCGATGTCCGACTACCAGCAGGCCGCGACCGAGCTGGTCATGCTGCACCAGCGCGCCGAGCGCGACGGCACCGCCCCCGGGAACCCCGGCGGCCTCGGGAACCCCGGAGACCTCGGCGGCCTCGCCGCCGAGCGCGACGCCCTGCTGGCGGTCATGGCGCGCTCGCGGGAGAGCTTCGTGCCGCGCTCCCCGTCACAGCGTCAGCCCGCGTAGGACGGCGTGCGCGCTCTTTGCGGCACGCGCTCTTTCCGGTATGTGCTCTTGGCGGTATGCGCTCTTTGCGTACGCGTCCCACACCTCTTTGCGGTACGCGCTCTCTCTGGTGCGCGCCGGGCGTCGTGCGGGCGGGCCGGCTCGCACGACGCCCGGCGCGGACCGGGGGTGTTCACCCCTCGGTTTTCTTCCGGCCGGTCACGAAGGCCACTCCGAGCCCGGCTCCCATGGCGATCCCGATGCCGATGCCGATGGCCAGGTTGCCGAGCGCGACTCCCAGGGCGGCGCCGATGGCGACGCCGACGGCGATACCGATGGAAAGACCGGTGGCGGCCTTCGACGCGTCGTCCGACTTCTCATCCATGTGCTGCCGACTTCCCCTGTCCTCGTGGAACATGCGCCCGGTCAGCGTGTCATCTCGCCGCACCGGCCGTCCCCGGAACCCGGGGCTTCCCGGCCACCCCGACCGTGAGCGGGGGAAGCGCGTCCCTGGCGGGAGCGCCGGTTGTGGGCTACCGTACCTGACGTGATCGTCAAGTCTGAGACCCTCAGCAGCCGGGGGCGGCGCACCCGGGCGGCGCTCGTCCAGGCCGGGCGGGAGGCGTTCGAGGAGCGGGGCTACGACGCCGTGCGCGTCGACGACGTCTGCGCCCGCGCCGGGGTCTCGCACGGCACCTTCTACACCTACTTCGGCTCGCGCGAGGAGCTCTTCCGCGAGGTGGCGGCGACCGTGGTGGGCGAGATGTTCACCGCCAGCGTGGTCGGGCCCGCCGCCCCCGGCGACCCGTACGCCCGCATCGAGGCCGCCAACCTGCTCTACCTGCGCGCGTGGGCCGCCAACTCCCGGCTGGTACGGATGCTGGAGCAGGTCGCGGCCACCGACGAGAGCTTCCGCGGCCTCCTGCTGGAGCTGCGCGAGGTCTTCGTGCGGCGGGGCGCGGAGGGGCTGCGGCGCCTGCAGGAGCAGGGGCTGGCCGACCCGTCGCTGGACCCCCGGCTGACCGCCGTGATGCTGGGCGGGATGGTCGAGCACTTCGCCCACGTCTGGCTGGACCTCGGCGAGCACGCCGACGAGCGGACCGCCGTCACGGCCCTCTCCACGCTCTGGGCCCGTGCCATCGGCCTGACCCCGGCACCGGCACCGGCACCGGCACGGACAAGCCAGGTCATTGACATGACGCCCGCGTCAACCAAGGGAGCGAGTTCATGAGCCGCCTGGACACCTCCGGCGAGGACTACCTGGCGCGGCGCGAGGCGATGCTCGCCAAGCTGGCCGAGCTCGACGCCGAGCAGGCCAGGGCGGTGGCGGGCGGCGGCGGGAAGTACGTCGACCGGCACCGCGCGCGGGGCAAGCTCCTGGCCAGGGAGCGCGTCGAGCTGCTCGTCGATCCCGACTCGGCGTTCCTGGAGCTCTCGCCGCTCGCGGCCTGGGGCAGCGACTTCCCCGTCGGGGCGAGCGTGGTCACCGGCATCGGGGTGGTCGAGGGCGTCGAGTGCGTGATCGTCGCCAACGACCCGACCGTGCGGGGCGGCTCGTCCAACCCGTGGACGATGCGCAAGACGCTCAGGGCGGCCGACATCGCCTTCGAGAACCGGCTGCCGCTGATCAACCTGGTGGAGTCCGGCGGGGCCGACCTGCCGACCCAGAAGGAGATCTTCATCCCCGGCGGACGGATCTTCCGCGACCTGACCCGCCTGTCGGCGGCCGGGATCCCCACGATCGCCCTGGTCTTCGGCAACTCCACGGCCGGCGGGGCGTACGTGCCGGGGATGAGCGACCACGTGGTCATGGTCAAGGAGCGCGCGAAGGTCTTCCTGGGCGGACCTCCGCTGGTCAAGATGGCCACCGGGGAGGAGTCCGACGACGAGTCTTTGGGCGGCGCCGAGATGCACGCCCGCGTCAGCGGCCTGGCCGACTATCTCGCCGCCGACGAGTACGACGCGCTGCGGATCGGGAGACGGATCGTCAAGAGCTTGAACCGGCGTGGGCCCGGCGTCTCCCCCGCTGCCGTGCGCGACCCGCTGTACGACGAGGACGAGCTGCTTGGCATCGTGCCGGAGGACCTGAAGATCCCGTTCGACCCGCGCGAGGTGATCGCGCGGGTGGTGGACGGCAGCGAGTTCGACGAGTTCAAGCCCCTGTACGGCGGGAGCCTGGTGACCGGGTGGGCCCGCCTGCACGGCCGTCCGATCGGGATCCTGGCCAACGCCAGGGGCGTGCTGTTCAGCGAGGAGGCGCAGAAGGCGGCGCAGTTCATCCAGCTCGCCAACCAGGTCCGCGTCCCGCTGGTCTTCCTGCAGAACACCACCGGCTACATGGTCGGCAAGGACTACGAGCAGGGCGGCATCATCAAGCACGGCGCCATGATGATCAACGCGGTGTCCAACTCGTCCGTCCCGCACATCACGATCGTGATGGGCGCCTCGTACGGGGCGGGCAACTACGGGATGTGCGGCAGGGCCTACGACCCCCGCTTCCTGTTCAGCTGGCCCAGCGCCAAGTCGGCCGTGATGGGGCCCGCCCAGCTCGCCGGGGTGCTGTCCATCGTCGGCCGGGCCGCCGCCCAGGCCCGGGGCCAGGTCTACGACGAGGAGGGCGACGCGGCGATGCGGCAGCTGGTCGAGGCGCAGATCGAGGCCGAGTCGCTGCCGTTCTTCCTGTCGGGCCGCCTCTACGACGACGGGGTGATCGACCCCCGCGACACGCGGACGGTCCTGGGCCTGTGCCTGTCGGCCGTCAGCAGTTCCACCGTCGATACCGCCCCGCAGCCCTCGGGCTTCGGCGTCTTCCGGATGTGACCATGTCCCTTTCACCGATCCGCCGCCTGCTCGTCGCCAACCGGGGCGAGATCGCCCGCCGCGTCTTCCGTACCTGCCGCGACCTCGGCGTCGAGACCGTCGCGGTCTTCTCCGACGCCGACGCGGACGCGCCGCACGTGGCCGAGGCCGACCACGCCGTACGGCTGCCTGGGGTCAGGCCCGCCGACACCTACCTGTCGGCGGAGAAGATCATCGAGGCGGCCCGGGTGTCGGGGGCCGACGCGGTCCATCCCGGGTACGGCTTCCTGTCGGAGAACGCCGCCTTCGCGCGGGCCGTACCCGAGGCCGGGCTGACCTGGGTCGGTCCCCCGGCCGAGGCCGTCGCCGCGATGGGTTCCAAGATCGAGGCGAAGGCGCTGATGGCCGAGGCCGGGGTCCCGGTGCTGCCGGGCTTCGTCGCGGGGCCCGGCTACTCGATGGACGACCTGGAGGGCGACCTCGACGCCGTGTTCACCCGGATGAGCGGGGGCGCCTCCGGGTGGGCCGTACCCCTGCTGGTGAAGGCGTCCGCCGGGGGCGGCGGGCGCGGGATGCGCGTCGTGCGGCTCACCGACGACCTGCCCGAGGCGGTCGAGTCGGCGCGCCGGGAGGCCACGTCGGCGTTCGGGGACGGCACGGTGTTCGTCGAGCCCCTGCTGGAGGGCGCCCGGCACATCGAGGTGCAGGTCCTGGCCGACGGGCACGGGACGGTGTGGGCGCTGGGCGAGCGGGAGTGCTCGATCCAGCGGCGGCACCAGAAGGTGGTCGAGGAGACCCCGTCCCCGGCGATCTCTCCGGCGATGCGGGCGCGGCTCCTCGACGCGGCGGTCACCGCCGCGCGGGCCATCGGGTACGTCGGCGCCGGGACCGTCGAGTTCCTCGTCAGGGACGAGACGGTCGCCTTCCTGGAGATGAACACCCGCCTGCAGGTGGAGCACCCGGTGACCGAGTGCGTCCACGGCGTCGACCTCGTCGAGTGGCAGCTGCGGATCGCCGAGGGCGCCCGGCTCCCCGCGTCGCCGCCCGAGCCGTCCGGGCACGCCGTCGAGGTGCGCCTCTACGCCGAGGACCCGGCCCGCGACTGGCTCCCGCAGAGCGGCGTCCTGCACCGCTTCGAGGTTCCCGGCGTGGACTCCCGCTTCGGGGCAGTGCCCGGCGGGCGGTACGGCCTGCGGCTGGACTCCGGCGTCGAGGACGGTTCGGAGGTCGGCGTCCACTACGACCCGATGCTCGCCAAGGTCGTCTCCTACGGCGCGAGCCGCCCCGACGCCGTGCGGAGGCTGGCCGCCGCGCTCGCGGGGGCGAGGATCCACGGCCTCGTCACCAACCGGGACCTGCTGGTCGAGGTCCTGCGCCACCCGGCGTTCCTGGCCGGGGACACCCACACCGGCTTCCTGGAGGAGCACGGGCTCGCCGGTCCTCCCGCGACCGGCCGGAAGGACACCGATCTCGTGCGCCTGTCCGCGCTCGCCGCCGCGCTCGCGGGGGCGGCGGCCAACCGGGCGGCGGCGACCGTGCAGGCGGGGCTGCCGAGCGGGTGGCGCAACGTGGTGTCGCAGCCGCAGCGCACCGCCTTCGCGGAGGCCGAGATCTCGTACCGGATCACCAGGGACGGCCTGCGGGCGGAGGGGTTTCCCGATACGGTCCTGGTCGGTGCGACGCCCTCGCTCGTGGTGCTGGAGACCTCGGGCGTGCGGCACCGGTTCGCGGTCGCCCGCTACGACGGCGTGACGCACGTGGACTCCCCCCTCGGTTCCGTACGGCTCACCCCGCTGGCCCGCCTGCCGGAGCCGGTGGAACACGTGCTGCCCGGCTCCCTGGTGGCGCCCATGCCCGGTACGGTGCTGCGGGTCGACGTCAAGGCCGGCGAGGCCGTCGGGGCGGGGCAGGTGGTCGTGGTGCTCGAAGCCATGAAGATGGAGCACCGGATCGCCGCGTCCGCGCCGGGCACGGTGGCGGCGGTGAACGTGACGCCGGGCCGCCAGGTCGAGGCGGGGGCCGTACTGGCCGTGATCGAGGAGCGGACGTGACCTTCCCCCGGGTTCCCAGGGGCCAGGAGGGGTCTTGACGATGGAAGGACCGAGATGAAGACCGACGGGGGCTGGCCGGTGGAACGCCTGGTGCGCAAGGAGGTGTCCGGCGGGGTGGCGACGATCACCCTCGACTCCCCCCGCAACCGCAACGCGCTGTCGGTGCGGCTGCTGGGCGACCTGGAGGACCGGCTCAACTGGGCGCTGGCCGAGGAGAGCGTACGGGTGATCGTGCTCACCGGGACCGGGCCCGTGTTCTGCGCGGGCGCCGACCTGAAGGAGCAGCGGGTCGCGCCGGGCGGCGCGCACGAGGCGCCGGTGACCGCGTCGTTCCCGGAGATCATGAGCCTGATCTGGGAGAGCCCGAAGCCGGTCGTCTGCAGGCTGAACGGTACGGCGCGGGCCGGGGGGCTCGGCCTGGTGGCGGCCTGCGACTTCGCTATCGCCCCGGACTCGGCGTCGTTCGCGTTCACCGAGGTGCGGCTCGGCGTGGTGCCCGCGATGATCTCGGTGACCGTGCTGCGGCGGCTCGACCCGCGCGCCGCCGCCGAGTACCTGCTCACCGGGGAGACGTTCGACGCCGCCCGCGCCACGGAGATCGGGCTGCTCACCCGCGCCGTGCCCGAGGAGGAGCTGGACGCGACGGTCGCCCACTACACCGGCATGCTGCTGCGCGGCGGCCCCGAGGCGCTCGCCCTCACCAAGCAGCTGGTACGGACCGTGCCGGGCCTGAGCGTCGAGGAGGGCATGCGCCAGATGGCCGAGCTGTCCGCGCGGCGCTTCACCTCCGCCGAGGGGCAGGAGGGCATCGCCGCCTTCATGGAGAAGCGGCCCGCGTCGTGGATCCCCGCACCGGGGGCGAGCTGATGCCGCACGGCGGCACGTTCCGGACCGGGGAGAGCTGATGCCGCACGGCGAGACAGGGGCGCGCGACGGCGTGTCCCGGACCGGGGAGAGCTGATGTTGCGCGTCGCCAACTGCTCCGGCTTCTACGGTGACCGGCTGTCGGCCGCCAGGGAGATGGTGGAGGGCGGCCCGATCGACGTGCTCACCGGCGACTGGCTCGCCGAGCTGACCATGCTGATCCTGGCCGGGAACCGGCTGAAGGGCCGCCCCGGCTACGCGCCGACCTTCCTGAGACAGCTGGAGGAGGTCCTCGGGACGTGCCTGGAGCGGGGCATCAAGATCGTCTCCAACGCGGGCGGGCTCGACCCGGCCGGGTGCGCCGAGGCCGTGCACGAGCTGGCCGGGCGCCTTGGGCTGCCGGTGCGGGTCGCCCACGTCACCGGCGACGACCTGACCGGCCGCGACCTGGGCGGCGCCCTCAACGCCGACACCGGTGAGCCGCTGCCCGCCCCCGCCCTGACCGCCAACGCCTACCTGGGGGGCCGCCCGATCGCCGCCGCCCTGTCTGCCGGGGCGGACGTGGTGGTGACCGGCCGCGTCACGGACGCCGCCCTGGTCACCGGGCCGGGGATCTGGCGGTACGGATGGGGGCCGGACGACCTCGACGCGCTGGCCGGTTCGGTGGTCGCCGGGCACGTCATCGAGTGCGGCTGCCAGGCGACCGGGGGAAACTACGCGTTCTTCGGCGAGGTGCCCGACCCGGCACGCTGCGGGTTCCCGCTGGTGGAGCTGGAGGCCGACGGCTCCGGCGTCGTCACCAAGCACCCGGGGACCGGCGGGCTGGTCTCGGTGGGCACGGTCACCGCGCAGCTGCTGTACGAGATCGGGTCGCCCCGCTACCTCGGGCCCGACGTGGTCGCGCGCTTCGACACGATCCGGCTGGAGCAGCAGGGACCCGACCGGGTTCGCGTCTCGGGGGTGCGCGGCGAGGCGCCTCCGGACACGCTCAAGGTCGCCGTCAACTACCTGGCGGGTTACCGCAACACGATGACGCTCGTCCTGACCGGCCTGGACATCGAGGCCAAGGCCCGGCTCGCCGAGGAGGCCATCTGGTCCCGGGTGCCGAGGGAGTCGTTCGACGAGGTCCACGTGGAGCTCACCCCGCTCGCCGGGACCGCCCCGCCCACCGGGACCGTCTCGCTCCCCGTGGCCGCTTCACCCGCCGGGACCGCCCCGCCCACTGAGGCCACCTCGCTTCCCGGGACCACCTCGTCCGCCGGGACCGCCCTGTTGCGCGTGACCGTGATGGACGCCGACCGGCGGCGGGCCGGCCGCGCCTTCTCCTCGGCCGTGGTCGAGACCGGCCTGGCGAGCTATCCCGGTTTCTACGGCCTCACCCCTCCCGGTGACGCCTCGCCGTACGGGGTCTACTGGCCCACGCTCGTCCCGGCGGAGACGGTACGGGCCCGCGTCTGGCTCGACGGCCGCGAGCTGCCGGCCGTACCGGGCACGCCCGACGTCACCGGCACGCCCGACCTGACCGGCACGCCCGGCGTCACCGGCACGCCCGGCGTCACCGGCACGCCCGACGTCACCGGCACGCGCGACGTACAGGACACACACGACGTCACCGGCGCGCCCGACTCCCCTCTCCCGGAGGTGACGGCCGCGCGGGCCGTGAGCGGCGAGGGCGGGACCGCTCGGGTCGCGCTGGGCACGATCGTGGGCGCCCGTTCGGGGGACAAGGGCGGCAACGCCAACCTGGGGGTCTGGGTCCGCACGGCGGAGCGGTTCGGGTGGCTGGAGGGCTACCTGACGGTGGAACGGCTGGCGGAGCTCCTGCCGTTCACCGCGGGCCTGAAGGTCGAGCGCTTCGAGCTGCCCAACCTGCTCGCCCTCAACTTCGTCGTGCACGGCCTCCTCGGCCGGGGCGTGGCCGCGAGTCCCCGTCTCGACGCCCAGGCCAAGGCCCTCGGGGAGGAACTCCGCGCCGGACTCGCCGACATCCCGCGACACCTCCTCTGACCCGGCCGTACGCCACCCGCCCGAGTGCCGCGGGCACGGGGGCGGAGGGAGGCGCTCAGGGGATCTGCCCGGGGTCGTCCACGACCCCGGCCGCGACCTCGGCGGTCGCGTAGAAGCTTCCCTTCGGGAAGGCCAGTTCGCCGCCCAGCATCTTGTCCTCCAGGTAGTCCACGCGGCTGCCGAGATAGCGGTAGGTCGTGGGGTCGAGGATGACGTACGACCGTGTGACGGCCCGGCCGTTCGCGTCACGCTGGATGCCGTCGCCGGGAACGTCCGCCTCGTAGGTGAGGCCGATGCCCGGCCTGCCCAGCGCGTCGAGCACGCCGGCGGTCGTCCTGACTCCCTCGATCCTGGCGAGGGCCCGGAAGATCGCCGCTTCGAGATCGGACGGCATGGCCACCTCCTGGCCGAGATAGAGCGACAGCACGCGGAACGCCCGCGCGTCCGGGTGCTCCCCGGCTCCCGGATCGCCCTCCGGCTTCGTCGCCCAGTGCCGGTCCCCCCTGACGTGGTCCAGCAGCCTGTCCGGGTCGGCGGGCAGGTCGGCCAGCTTGGCCGCGTACTGCCGCGGGGTCAGGTCGTCGTCGGCCGGATCGGGCTCGATGGTCCGCATGTCCATCTCCTCCCCGTTCTGGCGGAACGCCTGCCGGGTGCCGTCGTACCGCGTCCAGTACTCCTGGACGTCGTTCACGGTGTCGGCGGGCTGCTTGACGGCGACCTTCCGATACATCCACTGGTCGGGGCGCGGCTCGGCGGCCCGCTCGCGCCTCTCGGCCATCAGTGCCGCCCGCTCCAGCACGATCCCCGCCTCCACGGGGACCACCTTCACCGGTGGTGACGACACCGGTGCGGCGGACCGCCCTCCTGTCCACCCGGTGCCGTTCACGGCCACCACCGCCACGGCGGCGGCCGTGGCCACCGCCGCCAGCGAGGGCCCGAGCCGGAACCGGAACCGGAACCGGCGCGGGCGCCCGGTGGAACGCGCCCGCAGGGAGCGCAGCCGGTCGGCGTCGGGCTCGGGCGCGTCCGCGCGAAGGCCGCTCAGCGTCTTCAGGTCATCCACGGCCGGACTCCTCCTCCACGGCGGACGGGTCGACCCCGCCCAGGGCCTCACGGGTCTTCCTCCTGGCGCGGTGCAGGCGCGAGCGCACCGTGCCGATGGGGATGTCCAGCGCCCGCGCCACCTCCTCGTAGCTGAGGTCCGCCCAGGCGATCATCAGCAGCACCTCGCGGTCCTTCGGTGACAGCACCGCGAGCGCCCCCGCCAGCTCGCGGTGCGCCGCCGAGGCCGGCACCCGGGCCTCCACCCGGTCGGCGTAGCTCTCCGCCACCTCGTCCACGCCGGTCCTGGCCAGGGCGAGATCGGGCTCCGTTTCCTCGGTACGGTCACCCTCTTTCACCCGGTGTCCGGAAACGAGTTCTCGCGGCGCGGGCGCCGTCTCCTCCGGAGGGAGAGGCTATTGACCGTCGCGGGCGGGAATCATAGATTCACCCCACCTAGAACATAATTCGGTCAGGGAGGGCGCATGACGTCCACGCACATCGACGTCACCGCGATCGACTTCGGCGTGCTCGGTGCGTGGATGGACGCGCGAGGGCTGCCCGAGGGGCCGTTCGAGCGGGTCACGCCGGTGGCGGGCGGGACGCAGAACGTCATGGTGCGCTTCGAGCGGGGCGGGGCGTCGTACGTGCTGCGCAGGCCGCCGCTACACCCGCGCGCCCGGAGCAACGAGGTGCTCCGCCGGGAGGCGAGGGTGCTCGCGGTGCTGCGCGACACGCCGGTGGCGGCGCCGCGCCTGGTCGCGGCCTGCACCGACGAGAGCGTCATGGGCGCCGTCTTCTACCTGATGGAGCCGGTACGGGGGTTCAACGCCACCGTCGAGCTGCCCGAGCCGCACGCGAGCGACCCGGCGATCCGGCACCGGATGGGACTGGAGACGGCCTCGGCGCTGGCCGACCTCGGGCGGGTGGACCACGGCGCACTCGACGGGTTCGGCCGCCCCGAGGGGTTCCTGGAGCGCCAGGTGCCCCGCTGGATGGGCGAGCTGGACGGCTACGGGGCCCTGGAGGGATATCCGGGGCCCGACATCCCGGGACTGGAGGAGACCGCGGGCTGGCTGGAGCGCAACCGGCCGAAGGAGTTCACCCCGGGGATCATGCACGGCGACTACCACCTGGCCAACCTCATGTTCGCCTGCGACGGGCCCAGGGTGGCCGCGATCGTCGACTGGGAGATGTGCACGGTGGGCGACCCGCTGCTGGACCTGGGGTGGCTGCTGGCGACCTGGCCGACCCCCGACGGCGTGGGGGTGATCTCCGGCGGGATCACCGGGCTGGCCACGGCCACCGAGCTCGTCGACTGCTACGCGGCCCTGTCCGACCGGGACCTGTCGGCCGTCGACTGGTACGCGGTACTGGCCTGCTTCAAGCTCGGCATCGTCCTGGAGGGCACGCACGCCCGCGCCTGCGCGGGCAAGGCCCCCAAGGAGATCGGGGACCTGCTCCACGCCACCACGCTCAACCTGTTCGCCCGCGCCAGGACGTTCATGTGACATGCAATGAAATAACGGAAATATGCGTCAACCGGCGATGAAACCTTCATGCAACCTTCCGCGTTCCAGGATTGCTCGCAATTGCTTCCGAATATGGTTCGGGGAAGGATTCAGTCATGCGTCTCCGGTTTCTTGGCTCCACCTCCGAGGCGGGGGCCTGTCCCTCCCTCTACGAGACCGACCGCGGGACCATCGTGGTGCAGGGTCTCCGGGTGACCGACGCGCGGGCACTGGCCGACCTGCGCCACGTCCTGGACGGCGAGACCGCCGTCGAGGTACCGCGTGAGCTTCTCGCGGACATCGCCCGCCGAGTACTTTCTGTAAATATTGGTCACGATTAGGAGTGCTCTATAGCTTGATCCACACGCTCGGGTCTAGCGTCGTGCGCACCATGCGGGAGGTGACGTGAGCACGCGGGCAGCACAGGCGCGCGGTGGCCGCCGTCCCCGGCTCGCGCGAACGGCCGAGGAGAGCGTGTGACCGGGTTCCAGCAGGCCAGAACCGACCTCGGCGCCCGGCTGCGGCACCTGCGTGAGGCCGCTCACCTGTCGGGCAAGGACCTGGCCGAGCGGCTGAGGTGGCAGGCCTCCAAGGTCTCCCGGATCGAGAACGCCCGCCAGACCCCCACCGAGGACGACGTCACCCGGTGGGCGCGGGCCCTGGACGCCTCCCCCGAGATCACCGGGGAGCTGGTGGAGCAGGCCGCGGGCCTCCTGGACCGCCAGGACTCCTGGCGGCAGCGGCACCGCAGCGGGCTGGCCGCCCTCCAGGAGGACATCCGCGACATGGAGGCGCGGACCACCCAGCTGCGGGTGTTCGAGCCCGGCGTGGTCATCGGGCTGCTGCAGACCACCGAGTACGCCCGGAGCATTTTCACCCGGATCAAGCGCCTCTACCGGGCGCCCGACGAGATCGACGCGGCCATCCGGGTGCGCATGCAGCGCCAGGACATCCTCTACGACCAGAGCAAGCGGTTCAGGTTCGTCATGCCGGAGGCGGCGCTGCGCCACCGGCTGGCCCCGCTGGACGTGATGCGCGGGCAGCTCGACCGGTTGCTGGCGGTGACGGCGCTGCCGAACGTGGAGTTCGGCGTGATCCCCTTCGAGGCGTCCCTGCCCTCGGCTCTGCTCAACGGCTTCTGGATGTACGACGAGGACCACGTGGCGGTGCCGACCCGGACGAGGGACCTGCTGCTGCGCGACCCGGAGGACGTCGCCTTCTACGCGCGGACCTTCGAGGAGTTCTGCGAGGTCGCGGCCTTCCGGGAGGATGCCAGATCGGTGATCGTCCGAGTACTCAGCGATTTCTCAGGACAATCGGAGGACTAAACACCGCAATTGCTTGATTAGCATCCCAAGATCGTGCAATTCTCTGTCGAGACGGAGGTGACGCACGATGCTGGACACGCTGTCTTGTCTCGAGAGGCTCGTTGCCGCGATACGACTGCACGCCGACCTTTCCGTGCAACGGATCTCGTTCGGCGATCCCGCCTACGTCTACGTGCGCAACCGTTTCAGCAGCACGCTGGCCGAGACCGTGACCTGCTCCCAGGACGGCGGCTTCATCACCTCGTGGGGCTACCGGCTCGGCAGCAGCGAGAACATCGACGACGCGGCGGCCCGGCTGGCCTACCTCCTCGCCGCCCTGCCCACCCCCCGGGTCTGACCTCCCCCGGACGAGTACGCGGCGTCCGCCCGCCTCCGTCAGGCGGCCGCGCGCTCGGCGACCGGTCGCCGGCGGAGCGTGGCGCGCTGGAGCGCCGGTGGGACGTAGGCCGCGTCGAGCTGACCGACGTCGGTGCCGGGCGCGACGATCGCGT
This sequence comes from Streptosporangium sp. NPDC002721, assembly GCF_042888905.1. NCBI lineage: Bacteria > Bacillati > Actinomycetota > Actinomycetes > Streptosporangiales > Streptosporangiaceae > Streptosporangium > Streptosporangium sp. NPDC002721. The sequence continues at coordinate 52,213 of NZ_JBIAQI010000022.1, read as the reverse complement.
CGATCTCGTCGAGGATCTCCTCGTCCAGGACGATGTCGGCGCCGGCGAGCAGGTCGTCGAGCTGTTCCATGGTGCGCGGCCCGATGATGGCCGAGGTGACGCCGGGGTGGGCGATCGCGAACGCCATCGCGAGGTGGGTCAGCTTCATTCCGGCCTGTTCGGCGAGCGGGATGAGCCGCTCGACGACATCGAGGCGGCGTTCGTCGCCGTAGTGCTTGAAGCCGTATTTGGCGCGGTGGGTGTCGGCCTGCCGGCCCTTGCGGAAGCGTCCGGTGAGCATGCCCTGGGCCAGCGGGCTCCAGACGAGCGTTCCCATGCCGTGGCGTTCGGTGACGGGCAGGATCTCGCGCTCGATGCCGCGGTTGAGTATCGAGTAGGCCGGCTGCTCGGTGCGGAACCGCTCGAGGCCGCGGCGCTCGGCGGCCCACTGCGCCTCGACGATGTCGGAGGCGGGGAAGCACGACGATCCGATCGCGCGGACCTTGCCGCCGCGCACGAGGTCGGTCAGCGCGGACAGCGTCTCCTCGACGTCGACCGTCGGGTCGGGGCGGTGGACCTGGTAGAGGTCGATGTGGTCGGTCTGCAGACGGCGCAGCGAGTTCTCGACCTCGGTGACGATCCAGCGCCGCGAGTTGCCGCGCCGGTTCGGGTCCTCACCCATCGGCCCCCACACCTTCGTGGCGAGCACGACGTCGTCGCGACGGCCCTTCAGCGCCTTGCCGACGATCTCCTCGGACTCACCGCCGGAGTACATGTCGGCCGTGTCGACGAAGTTGACGCCGGCGTCCAGAGCCTTGTGGATGATGGCGACGGAGTCGTCGTGGTCCGGGTTGCCGATGGCTCCGAACATCATCGCGCCCAGACAGTAGGGGCTGACCTGGATTCCCGTACGTCCCAGCGTGCGGTAGTGCATGGTTCTCCTCGGGTGGCATATCATGAACGAAGCGGAACGCTTTCTCACTTCGCACTATACGGAACACCTTCTCACTTATGCAACCGGAGGCCTTGGGTGAGCGCGGCCACACCTGACCGGGCACGTCGCGTACGCGCCGACGCGCAGCGCAACATCGACGCGCTGCTCGACGCGGCCAGGGAGGTCTTCGCCGCCTCGGGCGCGGACGCCCCGGTACGTGAGATCGCCGCCAGGGCCGGGGTCGGGCTCGCCACCTTCTACCGTCACTTCCCGGAGCGCTCCGACCTGATCGGTGCCGTCTTCCGGCACGAGGTCGACGCCTGCGCCGACACCGCGGCCACCCTGGCCGCCGAGCACGGGCCGCTTGAGGCCCTGACCCGCTGGCTGCGGCGGTACACCGAGTTCATCGGGACCAAACGCGGGCTCGCCGCGGCCCTGCACTCCGGCGACCCCGCCTACGAACCGCTGCCCGCCTACTTCCGGCAGCGCTTCGAGCCCGCCCTCGGATCGCTGCTGGCCGCCGCGGCCGCCGCCGGTGAGATCCGCGGCGACGTCGAGCCCATGGAGCTTCTGCAGGCGGTGGCCAACCTGTGCCTGCCGGCCGAGGTGGACCCCGCCCGTACCGGACGCATGGTCGCCCTGCTCATCGACGGACTGCGCTACGGAGCCGAACCAGGGCCTCAGCCCGCCGACTCCTAGTCGTCGTGGGCCGCGGGCGGTGTTTCGAACACCGAGATCGCTCGTCGGTGCGCGTCCACGCCGAAGTCCGCCCGTCGCCGGCGTAGCCGGTTCACCGCGGAGGGAACCGCCGCGGTGTGGCGCTCAGGAGCCGCCGATCAGGACTCCATGACACGGCCGGCTCGGGCCGGCCGGCTCGCCCCGGAGCCGTTCGATCTCCTCCGGGTCCGCAGGAGCGGCACGCCGCACCCGACAGCCAAGGCCGGATCAACCCGCGAAGTCCTACTGGGAGCCCTCGTGGAAGCTCTCGACCGGCGCGTCGGGGAAGTCGGAGAGTTCCAGGCCGACCTCGCGGGCGGCGGCGACCCGGGCGTGGTGGAGCATCCGGCTCCGCGACATGTTGCCGGTGTGCAGGGTGTACCGGACCACGAGGCCGTCGAGCATGCCGTCGATCCGCTCGGCCGAGCCCAGGGGGTCGTCGCAGGTGAACTCGCCCGAGGCCACGCCGTTGGAGATCACCTGGCTCAGGATCTCGATCCAGGAGCCCTCGAGCTCCAGCAGGATGGCGCGGACGTGCTCCTCGCGCACCCCGACGGCCCAGGCGTCGACCCAGAGGATCCAGCTCTGGTCGGAGCGGGAGGCCGGGATGTAGAAGCGCAGGACGCGGTCGAGAAGCTGGACGGCGGTGCCCGGGCCCGCGACGATCTCCTTCAGCCGCTGGACCTCGGAGTCGCTGGTGCTGCGGAGCATCTCGGTGATGAGCTCGTCCTTGGTGGCGAAATGGTAGTGGATCAGCCCGCCACTCACGTTCGTCGCCTTGGCGATGTCGGCGACGCGGGTGCTGGCCAGCCCGCGCTCCAGCACGACTCGCCTGGCGGCTTCAAGGAGCTCCGCTCGACGCTGGTCGGCCTGGTCTGCGCGGCTGCTGCGCGCCCCTCCTCCGCTGTGCACGGCGCAAGACTACAGCAGCACGAAGCCACCGCCTCACTACTCTTGATTGGCTGGTCAGTCAATAGATTTGCCCCGGCCCAACCGGCCGCATCCGGTCACCGTACGGGCGGAGCGCGGTGACCGGATGCGACGACGACCGCCGGAACGTCCGAGATCTCGGGACCACCGGGACACGTCCCGGACCGTCGTGACATCCGGTACGCGTCCCGAGGGGCCGGGCCCACCGCGACGCACGGGACCGTCGCGGTGAGGTCAGCCGCAGCGGTGGAGGGACTGCTGGCCGGTGGACTGGTCGGTGGAGCCGCCGTAGTCCGACGCCTTGACGGCGGCGCAGTTGGCCCGCACCCACTCGGTCACCTGGGAACCGCCCCCGTCGGGCCCGCCCCTGCCGCCGCCCCCGGTCATCACGTACCTGAGCCGTCCCGAGGAGACGAGTTCCTTGAGCCGGTCCACGGTCATGGCCGGGTCGCCGCCCGTGAAGCCGCCCATGGCGATGACGGGCAGCCCGGTCGACAGGATGGCCGAGGAGGCGCCCTGCGCGCTGCCCACCGCCACCAGCCAGGTCGCGCCGCCCCGGTTCCTCCTCAGGTAGTCGATCATCCGCTGGTCCATGGCCCCGCCGAAGCCGCCCCGCGCCCCACCGGGGAAGCCGTAGCGCACGCGCGGGGCGCCCTGCCCCGGCCCCCCTTCCGGATTCCTCTGCGGCCCGCCACCGGGAAGGCCGTTCCCGGGGTCGTCCTGAGGAGCACTCCGCGAGCCACCCGGGAGGTCGCTCCGGGGGCCGCCGGGAAAACCGGAGGAACCGGGGGAACCGGGGGGACCGGGGAAGCCGCCCCGCATGCCGCCGAGGCCTCCGCTCCCCGCCGGGCCCGCGGTGGGGTTGGTGCCGTTGACGGGCGAGCCGAGAGGGGTGAGCGCGTAGGCGGCCGGTCCGGCGAGGACGGCGACCAGCCCGGCCGCCACCGCGACCGCGGCGATCCGTGTTCCAAGCCGTGTTCCAAGCCGCGTTCCGGGCCGCGTTCCGGGCCGCCGCCCGAGACGGGCCAGGAGCAGCCCGGCGACCGCCACGACGGTCGCGCCGGCCACCACCCAGGCCAGCCAGGGCACGAAGCCCCCGGCATTCCCGGCATCCCCGGCATCCCCGGCATCCCCGGCATCCCCGGTGCGCCGCAGCAGCGTGAACGCCCACGCCCCGGTGACCGTGATACCGACAGGCAGTACCCACGACCAGGCCATGGACTCCCGCTGGGCTCGCCACACGAGCACCCCGCCGAGACCGGTCAGGGCGGCGATCGCCGGGGCCATCGCCGTGGTGTAGTACGGGTGGAAGGTGCCGCTGGAGAAGCTGAACACCACGTAGTGGACCGCGAGCCAGCCGCCCCACAGCGTCAGGGCGATCCTGGCGTCGCGGAACGGGCCGCGCGCGGCCAGGACCAGGCCCGCGACGAGGGCGATCACGGAGAGGGGCAGCAGCCAGGAGATCTGCCCGGCCATGACGTCGTTGAACAGCCGCCCGGCCCCCGCCTCACCACCGAACCCGCCGAACCCGCCACCGCCGGGCGCGCCACCGCCGCCGGGCCCGCCGCTCCCGCCGAAGACCCGGCCGAGGCCGTTGTAGCCGATGACGAGGTCCCTGACGGAGTTGTCGGTGCTGCCACCGACGTAGGGCCTGCTCGACGCGGGCCACAGGTCCACGACCACCATCCACCAGGCACTGGAGACCACCAGCGCGGCACCCGCCGCGAGCAGGTGCCCGAGGCGGCGGAGCAGGGATCCGGGAGCCATGGCCAGGTAGAGCGGGGCGAAGACCGGGAGCACCAGATACGCCTGGAGCATCTTGGTGTTGAACGCCAGCCCGACGAGCACCGCCGAGACGACGAGCGCGCGCAACCGGCCGGCGCGTACCGCCTCCTGGCAGAACCAGGCCGCGAGCACCAGCAGCAGGACGAGGAGTGTGTCGGGGTTGTTGTCCCGGTTGATGGCCACGGTGATCGGGGTCAGCGTCATCACCAGGGCCGCGACCAGCGCGGCGGCATGACTGTATGCCCCGGACGGTACTCCGGGCAGCGTCCCGGGCAGTGCCCTTCGCACGGCCGAGTGGAGCACGGCGACGGCGGCGATCCCGGCGACGGCCTGGGGCAGGAGCATGCTCCAGGTGCCGAACCCGAAGACCCTCGCGGACAGCCCCATCACCCACAGCGCGAGCGGCGGCTTGTCCACGGTGATGAACGACCCGGCGTCCAGGGCCCCGAAGAAGAACGCCTTCCAGCTCTGGGTGCCCGACAGGATCGCGGCGGCGTAGTAGTCGTTGGCGTGGCCGTTCCGGCCGAGCGCCCACACGTGCAGGACCGCGGCGAGCGCGAGCACCCCCCACAGGCCCGGCCGCGCCCACCGGGGGTCGCCGGGGCCGCCGAGGAACACCCGCCGCACCGCACCGCCGAACCCGCCGTCCCGCGCCGCGCGGCCCCACCCGGAGAGCCGCGGGGAGGTCGTCGTTCCGGGCGCGGACGTGGAGGACGAGCGCGTGGAGAACAGGGACGTGGAGGACGGGGACCCCGCGTCCCGCGAAGTATCGGTGGTCATGGAGTGGTCTCCTTGGCGCGACGGGGGGCGAAGACCCAGGCGCGGAGCATCAGGAAGCGTACGAGGGTGGCGAGGGCGTTGGCCGCCACGACCGCGGCGACCTCGGCGGCGGTGGACGCCGCGGGCGCCAGGAGGTCGAGCAGGGCCAGGCCGCCGGTGCTCAGCAGCAGGCCGACGAGGAAGGCCAGGCCGCCTTCGAGCTGGTGGCGGAGGGCTCCGGCACGGCCGGTGACGCCGAAGGTGAAGCGACGGTTGGCCGCGGTGTTGGCGACGGCGGTGACGAGCAGGGCCACCCCGTTGGCCACGACGGCCGGCATCGCCAGGCGCAGGGTCACGAACAGGGCCAGGTGCGCCAGGGTGCAGACCGCGCCGACGACGGCGAAGCCGGACAGCTGGCGGGCCATGCCCCCGGGCAGCCGCGCTCCCCGCACGCGCGGCGGCACCGGGATCCCGGCCGCCCCCGACAACGTCCTCCGCGCCACCCTGGCCATCCCCTTGAGGTCGTCCACGGCGGTCCTGGCGATGTCGACGCGGCTGTCGGGGTCGTCCACCCAGTCGACGGGCACCTCGTGGATGCGCAGCCCGTGCCGCTCGGCGAGGAGCAGCAGCTCGGTGTCGAAGAACCACTCCTCGTCCTCGACCGCGGGCAGCAGCGCCTGCGCGATCTCGGTGCGGACCGCCTTGAAACCGCACTGCGCGTCGGAGAAGCGCGCCCCCATCGCCGACCGGAGCAGCAGGTTGTACGTCCGCGAGACGAACTCCCGCTTCGGTCCCCGGACGACGTTGGAGCCCCTGGACAGCCGGGTACCGATGGCCAGGTCGCTGTGGCCGGACAGCAGCGGGGCCACCAGCGGCAGGAAGGCGTCCAGGTCGGTGGAGAGGTCCACGTCCATGTAACCGACCACGTCGGCGTCGCTCGCCGACCACGCCCGGCGCAGCGCGCGGCCCCGGCCCTTGGCCTCCAGGCGCAGGGCCCGCACGTGGGGCAGCTCGTCGCCGAGGGCGGTGGCGATCCGCCAGGTGGCGTCGGTACTGGCGTTGTCGGCGATCGTGATGCGGAAGCCGTAGGGGAAGGTTCCCGTGAGGTAGGCGTGCAGGCGCCGGACGCTCTCGCCGAGCACCCGCTGCTCGTTGTGCACGGGGACCACGATCTCGACCAGCCGGGTGCGCGCCGGTGCCGTGGCCCGCTTCACGCCGCCCTCCGGGGGCGGGGGCTCGGTTGTCTCATGCCCTCACAGTGGTCGTGTGATCTTGAGCGATCCTGAGGCGATCATTAACACCGGGTGAGAAAGGGACACGCCCGGTCCTTGACGGCGAGCGGGCGCGGTTCTCAACAGCGAGCGGGCGCGGCCGAGCCGCTCACACGACCGGAGAGCCGGGAGACCGGGCGGGAGAGCCGGCAGACGGAAACGGGCAAGCCGCTACGCGACCGGAGAACCAGGAGACCTGGTGGGAGAACCCGGCAGGCGGACGCGGGCGAGGACGCCGCCCCCGGCGGCGTTCTCCAGGTTCACCTCTCCCCCGGCGTCGCGCACGGCCTTGGCCACGATGGCCAGCCCCAGTCCCGAACCGGGCATGCCGCGGGCCGAGGACGAGCGCCAGAACCGGTCGAACACGTACGGCAGCTCCTCCCCCGGGATGCCGGGGCCGTGGTCCCTGACGGTCAGCTCGCCGTCACGGAGCCGCACGCTCACCGGGCCGGCCCCGTCCGCCGAGAACTTCACCGCGTTGTCCAGCAGGTTCACCACGGCCCGCTCCAGGGCGGCCTGGTCGCCCAGCACGTACCAGGGGCCCAGCTCCACCTCGATGGAGGTGTCGGGGGCGCGCGGCCGCGCCCTGCGCACGGCCGCCTCGACGACGTCGTGGAAGGCGACCTCGACGTGCGGCTCGTGCTCGTCCTCGGAACGGGAGAGCTGGAGCAGGTCCCCGACGAGCGTGGACATCTCCTCGAACTGGGCCTTGAGGTTGGCCAGCAGCCTGCGTTTGGGAGCGGCGTCGAGGGGGCGTCCGGTGTTCTCGCTGCGCAGCAGCAGGTCGACGTTGGTACGCAGGCTGGTGAGCGGGGTGCGCAGCTCGTGCCCCGCGTCGGCGATCAGCCTCCGCTGGCGCTCGCGGGACCCGGCCAGCGCGGTGGTCATCGCGTTGAAGGAGACGCCGAGCCTGGCGATCTCGTCGGTGCCCTCGACGGGGATCCTGGTGCCGAGGTCCTCGGTCCTGGCGACGTACTCGACGGCCTCGGTCAGACGGCCGACGGGGCGCAGCGCCGTACGGGAGACGAGCAGCCCGGCCGAGGCGGCGCCGAGCACGCCGAGGGCGGTGACCCCCGCGAGGATCCAGGCGAGCGTGGCGAGGGTGGCGTGGACCTCCTCCAGGGAGCGGGACTCCATGACCGCGACGCCGGGACGGACGTTCTTCGTCATCACCCGGACCTCCTCGCCGCCGTCGGTCACGCCGTTCCTGAACGCCCGCCCGCCCGGGGGGCCGTGGGTCAGCGCCAGGTCCGCCGGGGTGACCCTGACGGGCGTGGAGCCCACCACGCACCGCCCGCCGTCGGCGTAGACCAGCTGGATGGGCGGGAGGCGGGGCGGCAGCCTGCGACCGGTGATCTCTCCCGGATCCCCCGGGACTCCGGGGCAGTACGGCCCGATCCAGTCGACGCCCTGCGGCCGCCCGTCCAGCGAGCGCTCCACCTGCCGCAGCAGCTCGGCGCGTACGACGAACCAGCACAGCACCGCGCACACCGCGATCGCCAGCGTCACGGCCGCCGCCACCAGCAGGGTCAGCCGGGAGCGCAGCGAGCGGCGAGCGCTCACGCCGGGGCCCGCAGCACGTAGCCGACGCCCCGGACGGTGTGGATCAGCCGGGGGCGCCCGCCGGTCTCGGTCTTGCGCCGCAGGTACATGACGTAGACGTCGAGGGAGTTGGAGGACGGCTCGAAGTCGAAACCCCACACCTCGCCGAGGATCTGCTCGCGGGTGAGCACCTGGCGGGGGTGGACCATGAGCAGCTCCAGCAGCAGGTACTCGGTACGGGTCAGCTCCAGCGGCTCACCGCCCCGGGTGACCTCGCGACCGGCGACGTCCATCCGCAGGTCGCCGAAGGTCAGGGCCGCGTCGTCCTCGGCCGCGGGCGCGCTCAGGGCGCCGCGCCGCAGCAGCGCCCTGACCCGCGCCAGCAGCTCGTCCAGCTCGAACGGCTTGACCAGGTAGTCGTCGGCCCCCGCGTCCAGGCCCGACACCCGGTCGCCCACGGCGTCGCGAGCGGTGAGCATGAGGACCGGCAGGTGGTTGCCGGCCGCCCTGAGCCTGCGGCAGGCGGTCAGCCCGTCCAGCCGGGGCATCATGACGTCGAGCAGCACCAGCTCGTACGGCTCCCTGTCGATCGCCTCCAGCGCCGCCTGGCCGTCCGAGGCCACGCCGACACGGTAACCCTCGAACTCCAGGCTGCTCTGCAGCGCCTCCCTGAGCGCGGGCTCGTCGTCCACGACCAGCACCCGCGCCGCCTCACCCTCGGCCATGGCCTCCACGGTAGACGCCCATCATGAGAGCGGGATGAACGCCTCCGGCCTCTTGTCCCGACCGGGCGTCAGGTGAGCAGCGCCATGGCGGCGTTGTGGCCGGGGATGCCGCTCACGCCGCCGCCGCGCCGGGCGCCCGCGCCGCAGAGCAGGACGCGCTCGAACTCGGTCTCCACCCCCCACCGCCCCGGCTCCCCGTACGGCCAGGACAGGTCGCGGTGGAAGATGTGGCCGCCGGGCAGGCCCGCCTCGTTCTCCAGGTCGACCGGGGTCTTCGCCTCCAGGCAGGGAGTGCCGTCGGGGGCGCGCAGCAGGCAGTCCTCGACGGGTTCGGCGAGAACCGCGTCCATCGAGGCGAGCGTGGCGCGCAGCGCGGCCTCGCGCGCCCCCGCCGGATCCTCCCTGAACAGCCTGGCGGGCATGTGCAGGCCGAACAGCGTCATCGTGTGGGCTCCGGCCTCGCGCAGTTCCGGGCCGAGGATGGAGGGGTCGGTCAGCGAGTGACAGTAGACCTCGGCCGGGGGCAGCGAGGGGACGCGCCCGGCCGCCGCCTCCGCGTACGCGCGGGCGAGCTGGTCGCGGCCCTCGTTGATGTGGAACGTGCCGCTGAACGCCGCCGCGGGGTCCACGCCGGGGTCGCGCAGGCGCGGCAGCCGCGAGAGCACCATGTTGACCTTGAGCTGGGCCCCCTCGGGGACGGGCTCGTCGCCGCCGAGCAGCCGGGCGAGCACGGCGGGCGGCACGTTGGCGAGGATCCGCTCGCCCGTCACCGCGTGCTCCCCGTCCGCGTCGCGGAAGGCGACCTCGCCCGAGGGGTCGACCGCGAGGACCTCGGCGCCGGTGAGGATCTCCGCCCCCGCGGCGCGGGCGGCGTCGGCGAGCGCGCCGGACACCGCGCCCATGCCGCCGACGGGGACGTTCCAGTCGCCGGTCCCGTCGCCGATCACGTGGTAGAGGAGGCAGCGGTTGGCCAGCAGGCCCGGGTCCGAGGGGTCGGCGAAGGTGCCGATGAGGGCGTCGGTGAGGACCACGCCGCGCACGGTGTCGTCGGCGAACCGCTCGTCCACCACCTCGCCGACCGGCCGCTCGAACAGGTCGCGCCAGGTCTCCTCGCCGACGAGGCGCCGCATCGTCGCCCGGTCGGCGAGGGGCTCCAGCAGCGTCGGCGCGACCCGCTCGGCCACGTCGGCGGTCATCCCGTAGAAGCGCCGCCACGCCCCCAGCTCGCCGTCGCCGCCGGTCACCCGCGCGAAGGAGGCCGCGGTCCGCGCGGCGTCGCCGTTGTCGACCAGCAGCCCGGTGTCGCCCACCGGCGTGTACGAGGCGTACCTGCGGCGGCGCAGCGCGATCCTGAGCCCCAGGTCGGCGACGACCTTCGAGGGGAGCAGGCTGACCAGGTACGAGTAGCGCGAGAGCCGGGCGTCGACCCCGGGGAACGCCCGCGCCGACACGGCGAGGCCGCCGACGTGGCCGAGGCGTTCCAGGACGAGGACGCGCCGTCCGGCGCGGGCGAGGTAGGCGGCGGCGACCAGGCCGTTGTGGCCGCCTCCGACGATCACGGCTTCGTAGCGAGAGCGGAGCACGGGACTTCCCGACGGGGGTGAGGTTCGGTGAGGGGACGCGGGGCCGGGGTCGCGGCCGCTCAGAGACCCGTCTGCCAGTGCGGCTCGGGACAGAGCACGCTCGGCGTCTCGACCATCACCATGCACTCCACCATATCCCGAAATATCGCCAAATCATCAGCCCCCGCTCACCCCGCTCACCCCGTTCACCCCGCGGGCGTCCGGATCACCGCCGCTCCCGGGCGGCGGAGAGGGTGATCGTGAGCAGGGTGGCGGCGGGGCCGGTGGGGGCGCGGCCGTGGCGCCAGACCGCCCGCAGGCGTCGCGTGAGGTCGATGTCCCGGGTGGGCACCTCGACCAGGCGGCCGGTGGCCAGCTCCGCCTCCACCGCGTAGCCGCTGAGCACCGCGGGGGCGGCGCCCTCGCGGGCGGCGCCCTTGACCGCGGCGTTGGAACCGAGCTCCAGCTTCGGGGCGGCGGCGGCGTGGCCGGTGAGCGCGAGGTCCAGCGTCTCGCGGGTGCCCGACCCCCGCTCGCGGACGACCAGCGGGGTGGCGGCCAGCTCGGCGGCGAGCAGCGGGGTGCGGCGGCGCGCCCACGGGTGCCCCGGCGCGACCACCACCACGAGCCTGTCGGTGGCCACCACCCGCGACACCAGCCCGGCCGGGACCGAGGGCCCCTCCACGAACCCGAGCTCGATCTCCCCGCCGATCAGCTTCGCCACCTCGGCCGAGTTCTGCACGTCCAGGCCGACCTGGACCTGGGGCTCGCGGTCCTGGAGCTCCCCCAGCCAGCGCGGCAGCAGGTACTCGGCCACCGTCATGCTGGCGGCGATGTGCAGGTGCGCGGCCCGGCCGCGCCGTACCGCCTCCGCCCCCCGCATGAGCTCCTCCGCCGCCGCCAGCACCTGCGTGGCCCAGGCCGAGACCATCACGCCCTGCGGGGTGAGGGTGGACCCGCGCGGGGTGCGTTCCAGCAGGGGCAGCCCGAGACGGCGTTCCAGCAGCGAGATGCGCTTGCTCACCGACGGCTGCGCGATGCCCGCGGCCCGGGCCGCCTGGCCGAGGCTGCCCAGGCGTTCCACATCGACGAGCAGGCGCAGGGACTCCAGATCGGGCAGCTCGCTCATAGCGCCAGGCTATGACCTTCCAGGAAGGTGACGGGTACCGGCCTCCCCCCGCCGCGCCGAAACTCGGGGGATGCCCGTCTCCCCGCCCACCCGCCCCCCCGGCTCCGCCACACGTCCCCCCCAGGCACCCGTACGACAGGCACCGGCACCATCACCGGCACCGGCGGCGGGACCCGGAGTGCTCGGAGTGCTCGGAGTGCGCGGAGTGCGCGGAGTGCTCAAGGCGCTCGCGCCGGGGCTCGGGGTCGCGGCCCTCGCGGTGGTCCTGGCGACGGCCGCGGCCCGCGTCGTCCCCGGGGTGAGCGCCGCCGTGATCGCGGTGGTCCTCGGGGTCGCGCTCACCAACCTCGGCGGCCTGCGCCGGTCGCTGGCCCCCGGGCTCGCGTTCGCCTCCCGCCGGGTGCTGCGCCTGGCGATCGTGCTGCTCGGCCTGCAGATCGCGGTGCCGGAACTGCTGGCGCTCGGCTGGCGGGCGCTGGCGCTGGTCGCCGTGGGGACCGGCGTCACCTTCGCCGCGACGCGGTGGATCGGGGGCCTCGTCGGAGTGAGCCCGCGCAGGTCCCTGCTGATCGCGACCGGCGTGTCCGTCTGCGGGGCGGCGGCGGTGGCCGCCATGCACGAGGTCGCGGAAAGCGACGACGACGACGTGGCGGCCGCGGTCGGCGTGGTCGTCCTGTACGGCAGCGTCTCAATCGTCACGCTGCCCCTGCTCGCCGGGGCGCTGGGACTGACCCCGCGGCAGCTGGGCCTGTGGGCCGGGGCCTCGGTCCACGAGGTCGCGCAGGTGGCGGCCATCGGCGCGGCGGCCGGAGCGGGGGTGCTCATGAGCGCGGTGGCCGTCAAGCTGGCCCGGGTCGTCCTGCTGGCCCCGATCGTCGGGCTCACCTCCATCTCCCTGCGGCGCACCCCGCCCTCCCCGCGCCGTACCGGAACGGACCGCACCGAAACCAACCTCACCGATATAGACCAGACCGAGACGGACCACACCGAAGCCGAGCACACCAAGGCCGACCGTCTCGAGGCCGGGAAGGCGGCGCGGCGCCCGCCGGTGGTGCCGTTGTTCGTCGCCGGGTTCGTCGCGGCCGTGGCGGTGCGGAGCCTGGGCGTGGTGCCGGCCGGGATCACCCGGGTGGTCCCCGACCTGACGGCGGTACTGCTCGCGGCCGCGCTCTTCGCCCTGGGAACCGGTGTCGATCTTCGGAAGCTCGCGCGGGGCGGGCGATCGCTGCTCCTGGGCGGGATCGCCACGGCCATCATCGGCGGGATCTCACTGTTCGGAGTGCTGGTCATTGGCTGATCTTTGAGTGGACGTCTCCCGGCAACCGCCGTAACGTGCTCTTTTTGGGGAAGACGGTGTCGTTTACACCGTTCCAAAAGCAAGCAATGATTACGACCTCGGACAAGGAGACAGAACCAGCTCATGCGTACCACCCGACAGCCCCTCTCCGGCATGCTCCGCCCCTCCAGCGAGGTGGCCGAGGCGCTGGAGCAGGGTGCCCCGATCGTGGCGCTGGAGTCCACGATCATCTCTCACGGCCTGCCCCAGCCCCGCAACCTGGAGGTCGCGGTGGAGCTGGAGGGGATCGTCCGGGAGGCCGGGGCGGTGCCCGCGACGATCGCGGTGCTGGACGGCGTGGCGCGCATCGGTCTCGACAAGAGCGAGCTGGAGCGCGTCGCCGGCGAGCGGGGGCTTCGCAAGCTGGGCTTCCGCGACCTGCCCGCCGCCGCCGCGCTCGGCGCGAGCGGGGCGACCACGGTCTCGGCCACCTCGTTCCTCGCCGCCAGGGCGGGCATCCGGATCTTCGCGACCGGCGGTCTCGGCGGCGTGCACCGCGGGTGGACCGAGAGCCAGGACGAGTCGGCCGACCTCGACATGCTGAGCCGGACCCGCATCACCGTGGTCTGCGCGGGCGTGAAGTCGATCCTGGACGTCCCGGCCACCCTGCAGCGGCTGGAGACGCGCGGCGTCACGATCGCGGGGTTCCGCACCGACGAGTTCCCCGGCTTCTACCTGCACTCCTCGGGCGAGCCGATCGACTGGCGGATCGAGACCGCCGACGAGGCCGCGGGCATCATGCGGGCCCAGGACGCGCTCGGCGGCCCGGAGACCGCGCTGATCGTCGCCAACCCGGTGCCGCTGCCCGAGCAGCTCGACCCCGAGCTGCACGACCGGGTCCTGGCCGGGGCCCTCGCCGAGGCGGAGCGGCGGCGGATCACCGGCCAGGCCATCACCCCGTTCCTGCTGGGCTACCTGGTGCGCGGGACCGACGGCGCCTCACTGGAGGCGAACCTGGCCGCGGTGCGGGGCAACGCCCGCGTCGCCGGGCAGATCGCGGCCTCCTGGAGCCGGGGAGACTGAGGACACCGTGGCCGGAACGGGTCTGCTGGTCATCGGCGACGTGGTGACCGACGTCGTCGCACTTCACGGTGGGTCCGCCCGGAGCGGCCTGGCCGTCGGGACGGACACCGTCGCCGACATCGTGCTGCGGCCCGGCGGTTCGGGGGCCAACACGGCCTCCTGGGCCGCCCGGCTGGGCGCCGACGCGCGGATCCTGACCCGCGCCGGCTTCGACACCGCCGACTGGCACGCCGCCGAGCTGCGGCGGTTCGGGGTACGGCCGCACCTGCGGGTCGACCCCGACCGGCCCACCGCGGTGGTGATCGCGATGGTCGACGTGACCGGGGAGCGTTCCATGCTCACCAACCGGGGCGCGGGCGGGCACATCGGCACGGGCGACTGGGACGAGAGCCTGCTCGACGGGGTGGGTCATCTCCATCTGTCCGGATACACCTTGTTCGCCGAGCCGGGGCTCCAGCTTTCCCGGCTGGCCATGGCCGAGGCGTCCCGGCGCGGCGTCTCGATCAGCGTGGACCCCGCCTCGACCGGTTTCCTGCGCTCGTTCGGCGTCGAGCGGTTCGTCCAGGAGACCCTGACCGCCCAGCTCATCATCCCCAACCTGGACGAGGCGCTGCTGCTCACCGGCGAGACCGGCGCCGAGAGGGCGGCCGAGAGCCTGAGCCTCCGCTACGGCGCCGCGGCGGTGAAGCTCGGATCCCGTGGCGCGCTGATGGCCAGGGAAGGAAAGTTGGCCGCCCGGGTTCCCGCGCTCACCACCGAGGTGATTGACTCCATTGGAGCGGGGGACGCGTTCGCCGCCGGGCTGCTAACGGCCCTGCTGAGCGGGGCCGCCGACGAGGCCGCGCTGGACGCCGGACGCCGCGCCGGAGCGGAGGCCGTGACGGTCCTGGGTGGACGTCCACGTGTCCTTCCGTCTGATTTGGGTACCAAGGAGCTTTACCCTCTTAACACCAATTGATAGCTTGCGGCGTAAGCTGCACCATTAGCCACACGCGTCACTTTGGGGAGGTTACGGTCCGCCGATGGATGCCGAGTCATCGATCTGCCTGAGTGATCTGGTCCCGGCCCTGCGCTGGAGCCGTCCCCAGCAGGTCGCCGAAGCCCTGGCCGACCCCCGGCTGCCCGCCGGCTGGTGGTCGTCGGTCACCCTGCCCAAGGCCCTCGGCGCCGCGGGGCTCGACTGGGTCTGCGACAGGCTGGCCCGGCTCTCGCTGGCACGCTGGGACCATCTGCCGTTGAGCGACGTGCTGCCCGCGCTGCACGTCCACACGGTCGACCCCACCCTGCCCGGCTGGCCGGAGCCCGCGCGCTCGGCCATCGCCGGTCTCGGCGGCTGGAACCGCCTGCGCCGCCTGACCGCGGGAGACCTGGGCGGGTCCGCCACCGGGCCCGCCGCGTCCTCCCCCGAGCTCGTGGTCACCGCCGTGTTCCGCGAGGTGCTCGGCCACATCCCGGGCATCGCCGAGCACGCCGCGCCGGCCGCCGCCCACGCGCAGGTCCCGCTCCAGGAGCGGGTCCAGGACCCGGCGCAGGCACCCGTGGCCGTGCCGCAGGTCCCCGCCCAGCCGTCGGCGCCGCAGGAGCAGCGGCAGGCGCCGGTCCCCGAACCGGCCGCCCCGGAGCCGGTCGCCCCCAGCCCCCAGACCGTTCTCAGCGACTACCCGCTGGTCCGCCTGGTCGACAACATGTTCCGCGACTGGAGCCCGCTGGAGCGCGCGGTCGCCGTCGAACGGCTCTTCGCGGTCGACCCGATCAGCCTGCGCGCGCTCGCGCACAAGCTGAACGCCGACCGCGACTCGCTCTCGGCGGCCCAGCGCGCCGCCGAGGAGCGCATCCTGCTGTGGCTGCGCTCCTCGGAGTCCGCTCCGCTCACCGGGCACATGTTCGGGCTGACCGAGTGGCTGGGCTCCGCCGCCACCAAGGAACAGCTCATCGGCGCCGACCCCGCGCACCCGATCGAGGTCCCCACCCTGCGGACCCCGCTGTGGAGGGTGCTGGTCACGCTCATGCCCGACCGGCGGCTGCAGGACGACTGGCTCGTCGTCGGCGACCTGGGCGGCCTGCGCGAACGGACCCGCCAGCTCCTGGCGGGCAAGACGATCGACAGCGACGCGCTCAGGCTCATGGAGCACCAGCTCGGCATCCGGGCCCACTCGGTCCAGGCCTGGCTGGACGCCCTCGCCGCGAGCGCCACGCAGGAGGCGGCCCCGCAGGAGAACACCGCCGAGGTCAGGCAGCTGCCGCGCCGCACCCCGGGGGCCAACGGCCACCACCACCGCGGCGGGCAGCCGATCCCACAGGTGAACACCGGCGCCATCGACCCCCGCGCCGCCCTGGCCACGCTGTCGGCCCTCGCGAGCGGGAACTCCAGGCCACACCTGATCACCAGCCAGCGGGTCCCGATGCACCCGCCCGCGAGCCCGTCGTCCGACCCGACCCGCTGGCAGCGCATCGAGGTGACCAGCGACCACCTGCGGGGCGGCCCGGTCGCCGTGCCCGAGGGGTACGCCACCCAGCTGGGCATGCGCCCCGGCACGCTGCTGTCGGTCACCGGCCCCGGTGACAACGCGGTGGTCCTGGTCTGGCGCGACCACCCGGTCTTCGACTCCCTGCAGCCCGTCCTGATGCGCCTGAACGCCCGTCCGGGCGACCAGGTCTACGTCACCGTGGACGGCTACCGCCTGGACGCCCAGCTGCCGGCCTGACGACCTTCCGCCCACCCTTCCCCGGAGTCGCACCCCCGGGGGAGGGCAGGCACGAGCACAGCAATCCGGCGAACACCGGCGGAGCGGGCGACCTTGATTCATTTATGTGAATCAGCGCTATGCTTGGGCCTCCCGAGGCCGGAATTAACAATGGGACCCGAGCTCCAGGGGTCCCATTGGTCGTTTTCATGTCAACAAAATCCCATTTCTGCTCTTCCGTCGGCGATTTTGACGGCCCACCTCGCAAATCAGTTGTCAGCTGTTGTCCAATGGCTGACACGAGAACAGGAATGCGCGAACTGTGGGGGACGGACCGGCCCAGGCGACCCGGACACGCGACAGCAAGGACCTCAGGTTGGCGTGGGCCGGATCCGCGCTTTCCATGACCGCGTTCCGGACCCTCGGCGTCTCCTACCCGCTCATCGCCCTGGCGCTCACCGGTTCCCCGATGGCCGCCGGATGGGTGGGGTTCGCCTCGACCGTTCCCGGTCTCCTGCTGTACATCCCGGCCGGCGCCCTGATCGATCGCTTCAACCCGCGCCAGGTCATGCTGTGGACGGAGGCCGCCAGGGGGATCGCCGCGGCCGGCGTGTTCGTGGCCCTGCTCTGCGGGACGGCCTCGCTGACCCAGCTGATGGTGGCGGCCGTCGCCGAGGGCGCGCTGTGGGTTCTGCACTCGCTGGCGGAGAACGCGCTGATCCCCTCGCTGGCCGGCCGCGACGGGCTCCGCCGCGCGCTCGCGCGAAGCGAGATGAGTTTCCACACCGCCGTCCTGGCGGGAAGGCCCCTCGGCGGGTTCCTGCTGGGAATCGGACAGGCGATACCGTCCGCCGTCAACACCGTGCTCTTCTTCGTCTCGTTCGGCTTTCTGCTGCGAATGGACGCGAACGGTGTCCGGCGAGAGGCGCGCCCGCTGGTCAAAGTCGGCGAAGGGCTGCGCGAGGTGGCCCAGCGGCCTTTCCTTCGCACCGCGATGGCGCTGACCGCCCTCAGCAATCTGATGATCAACGCGTTGACCATGGTCTTCCTCGCGAGCTCGGCGGAGCTGCCGCCGCTGGTCGTCGGGGTCGTGCTCGCGGGAGGCGGGCTGGGAGGGGTCCTGGGGTCCCTCCTCGTCCTGCGCGTCACACCGCCGCCCTTCATGCTGTTCGCGCAGGTGTGGATCTGGGCGTTCGCGCTCTTCATCGCCGCCTTCGGCGGGCATCCGGCCTCCTTCGCCCTGGCGACGCTGCTGACCGGGTGCAGCGGGGCCCTCAGCAACATCAGCATCAGGACCTTCGAGGCCCACGAGATCGGCTCGGACAAGATCGCGAGAGTGGCGAGCGTGTCCCGGCTCACCAGCCGCCTGGCGATATCGGTGGCGGCACCGCTCGGCGCCCTTCTCGTCGCCTGCTTCGGCGGCGACGGGGCGACCGTGGTCCTCTTCGTCACGATGGTCGTCATCGCGCTGGTCGTCACGGCCGTTCCCGCCCTGCGCGGCGGCCTGATACCGGGCGGGGAGAGACAGGCGCACCCCTGAGAGGCCCGGTCAGGCGAGCCGGACCAGGCGCTCCGCCTCCACCGCCAGGTGGGCCGGGAGCGCGGGTGTCCTCGCCGCTCGCGCCCGTCCGGCCAGCGCGGCCGCCGCCGCCACGTCACCGGCCAGTTCCTCGATCCTGGCGGCGTACAGCAGGACCGGGCCGTGGTCTCCCGCCTCGGCCGGCACCGCCCCGATCTCACGCCTCGCCTCGGCGAGCCGGCCCAGCGTGGCCAGCGCGAGCGCGTGGGCGGCCCGGGTGGACGGCCACTGCAGCGGCCGGACCCGGTCGAGATCCCTCAGCGCCGCCTCCGCCCGGCCGAGCCCGGCGAGGATCTCACCCCGGGCGCGCAACGCCTCGGTGAGGTTTCCCTCCCTGCCCAGGACGTCGTTGAGGACGTCGCGCGCCGCGTCGGGGTGGCCGTCGTACCAGAGCGCCCAGGCCAGCTCGGTCTGGATGTGCATGTCGTTGGGCACGCGGCGTATCGCCGAGTACAGCTCCCGCACCGCGGCCGAGGAGCGTGCCTGCGCCAGCCGCAGCCTGCCGATCCCGGCGAGGAGCCCGCCGACCGCGGAGGTCGCCCCCAGCGTCTCGAAGAGGACCGCGGCGGTGCGGTAGTGGGAGACGGCCTTCTCGAAGTCCTCCCGCCGGTGCGCGACGTTGCCGAGGAAGGACTCGATCTCCGCCCGCATCCTGGTGTTGTCACCGCAGCGCTCCAGAGCCTCCTCGGCCTGCTTGGCGGCGAGCGCGAACTCCCCGTCGCGGAAGGAGAGCTCGGCGGCCCGCAGGTAGTCGTCGGGGAAGGAGCGGCTCTCGGCCGGCACGACGAGGTGGTCGTTCTGGAGGATCGGCTGGATCAGGCGCTCGTGCGACAGCTCGCACCACCGCGTGCCCGCCTTGATGTCCTCGCGCAGGATGTGGCGGTCGACCAGTGCCCTGACCACCGCGTTGGGCATGCCGGCGGTGACGGTCTCCCCCTGGTAGACGACCTCGCGGGTGCCGAGCTCGGTGATGAAGCAGCGGCGCAGCCAGCTCCTGAGCTCGGCGACGTCCTCCCCGAAGTGGTCACGGGCCACCTCGGCGATCATCCGTTCGGAGAAGTTGGTGAGCGACCGATCGGCGTTGGCGAACCTGCGGACGTGATCGGAGGAGATGACCCGCACGTCGCCGGGCAGGGAACGCCACATGGCCGAGCACACGACCTGCAGCTGGACGGGCTCGACCACCTTGGCGTCGGCGACGACCTCCTCGCCGAGCGCCCTGCCGACCCTGATCATGCGCAGGTCGTCGACCAGGCCCCGCGCCGCGCCGGGGGCGAACGAGCGGCCGGTCCCCTCCAGCGGGCCCTCGGTCGCCCGGACCGCGGCGGCCGTGTCGAGGGCGGTCAGCGAGAAGCGGCTCCTGGCCATGCCCGCCAGCTTCGGCTCGTGGGGAAGGATCGCGGCGAGGTAGTCCTCCCGGATCGAGACGAGGAGGCGCAGGTTCGGATCCTCGTCCAGCGCCTCGACGAGCTGGCCGATGAACCACTCGCGGTACGGCTGGCGGTGGGCGAAGTCGCCGAAGAGCTCCTCCGCCTGGTCGATCGCCGCCAGGGTGAGCACCGGGTCGCCGTACGGGTCCTGGCGCGGCGGGCGCCGGCCCAGGAACTCGCGGATCGTCAGCCCGGCCAGCCTGGTGGGCGTCTCCAGCGGGGCCCACGACGACAGCAGCGCGAACACGTGCGGGTTGTGCCGCGAGAGTGCGGCGGAGGGGAAGGGCGAGCCGTGCGACACCCGGCCGATCGGCAGGACGTCGGTCTTCCCCGCGTCCAGCAGCGGGAGCACCCCGGCCTGGATGAGCGAGGTCTTGCCCACGCCGGACGGCCCGTACAGCACGGTCAGGCGCCCGGCCTGCCACAGGTCGGAGACCTCGCAGGCCTCCCTGTCGCGGCCGAAGAACTTGGAGTCGTCCTCGCGGCGGAAGGCCCGCAGGCCGACGTACGGCTGGTCGGCCGCGTCGGACCGCTCGTGGTCGGGGGTCACGGCACCGGTCCCATCCGCCGGCGCAGCTCACGGCAGAACTCCTCCGCCGTCCCCCAGAAGATGGAGATCCGCCAGTCTTCGTAGTATCTGGCCAGCTGGCGCTGGACTTCCAGCACGTCCGCCCTCGTGCTGGCGAGCGAGGGGGCGAGCTGGACGCTCACGTGCCTGCGGCGGTTGATCCCGGGAACGGCCTTCAGCAGCCCGTGGAAGAGCACGCGGAACGTCCAGTCCTGCAGGCTGTAGCCGATGAACAGCAGGGGTCTCCTGGTCAGCGCCGCGAGGATGGAGGTGGGCAGCATCCGCTGGCCGCCCGCGACGCCGTCCACCGCGAGGTTGGTGAGGAACTCCAGGTAGTCGTCCTCGGCCAGCACGATGGACGCCGGATCCTGCAGGTTGCCGTGCAGGTGGTAGATGAGCGGGGCGTCAGGTCTGGGGTTCCAGCCCGCCTCGCTGCTGAACAGATCCTCCGCGTAGGCCAGCCCCTTGTTCCACGGGCAGATGGCCACGTTCGGCCTTTTCCCCACCGCTTCGAGCGAGCGCAGGATGAAGTCGTCGTAGTTCGTCGTCAGGTACACCGGAAGCGGGAAGCTCGCGAGCAGGCCGTGCGGTTCGAGGGGGTCCAGGAAGTCGGGCGCGATCCCGGCGTCGAGCTCGTCGCAGATCCGCCTCTTCACATATACGGAATCCCCGTATCTCATCACCGCGAACTGCGTCACCCGTGGGAGATCGTGGTCGTCGTCGAAGGGATAGTCCCATCGGCGTGCCATGTCGCGGCTCAGCGCCGTCCCCGTCGGAAGAGTGCTCGCGCACGCCCCGGACCCCAGGAAAGGTGTGCAGTCCCCGCTGTTCAACTGGTCGAGCAGGCGTTCCCACTCGGCCTCCCCCATATTGTGCACGCAGGGCACCACCTCACCGGCCGAAGGCCCGTCCGGAAAGCGGACCCGATGCCGAACGACTCTATTGCCACAGTCAACCCCGGGCGGGCCGTGCCTGCGCGCCTGACTTACCGATCGCCGGGAAACGGGCGGATGTCTCACGTTTATCTTTCTGTCGCGGTCTGCCCGGAACCACAAGGCGATCTCTTATATCGAGCTGTCGAAACCCGCGCTCGGCTCCAGGTCCGCGCCGTGCTCGAAAAACTCCTCCAGCACCCTTCTGAGGGAGGCGCTGCCGACCTTCTCCAGATCCCTGAACGAAAGATCGGTGATGTCGATGGAGACCGTCGACGCCGCACCGTCAAAATGCATTTGCGCTCCCTACTCGGCGACCCTGCCGTCGGCCTGTTTTCGGTCATCCCAAACACGATGCGACGACGTTCCGCCGTACCCGTGGAATTCGAGATGCGCCCGTCATTTATTTGATTCTGTTATGCCCGGCTTCTCGAATCAAGCTCTAGGATGGCGGCAGAATCCTTCGGATCGGACAGGGTGGAGGCCATAGGTGGTAGAGCTTTCACACGCGGCGAACACCGTTCCCGAACGGCAGCCCGAGATCTGGGAGAAGGTTCCACCCCGCAACAGGAACTTCACGGGGCGAGACGATCTTCTTCTCAAGCTCCGCCAGGGCATCAGCACCGTCACCGCCGTGGTCCCCCAGCCCCAGGCCCTGCAGGGCTGGGGCGGCGTCGGCAAGACCCACCTGGCCATCGAGTACGCCCACCGCTACCGCTCGCACTACGACCTCGTCTGGTGGATCCCCGCCGACCAGCGCGTGCTGGTGCCCTCCGCCCTGGCGGCGATGGCGCCCCACCTGGGCCTGCCACCGGTGTCGGCCACCGGCGTCGAGGAGGCCGCGGAGGCCGTGCGCAGGACGCTGCAGAGCGGCGACCCCTACCGCCGCTGGCTGCTGATCTTCGACAACGCCGAGGAGCCGGGACAGGTCGAGGAGTTCATCCCGCGCGGGCCCGGCCACGTCCTGATCACCTCGCGCAACCCCAAGTGGGAGGATCACTTCGAGACCCTCCAGGTCGACGTCTTCACCCGCGAGGAGAGCGTGGCGTTCCTGAAGAAGCGCCTGCGCAGAGAGGTCCCCGACGCCGACGCCTCGCGGCTCGCCGAGCAGCTCGGCGACCTTCCGCTCGCCCTGGAGCAGGCCGGCGCGCTGCAGTACGAGACCGGCATGTCGGTCGACGAATACCTGGAGCAGCTCGACGAGCAGGCGAGCCGGCTGCTGGGCGCGAACCGGGCGCCGGGATACCCGCTGTCGATGACCGCGGCCTGGAAGGTGTCGGTGTCCCTCCTGGAGGACCGTCTCCCCGAGGCGATCACGGTCCTGCGGTGCTGCGCCTTCTTCGGCCCCGAGCCGATCCCGCGCGACGTGTTCCGCAAGGGCAACAAGGCCGTCGTCCCCCGGCTGAGCGCGATCCTGTCCGACCCCATCCTCCTCGCCACGGCGCTGAGCGAGCTCAGGCGGTTCGCCCTGGCCCGGATCGAGCCGGCGACCCGCACCATCCAGGTCCACCGCCTCGTCCAGGCCCTCCTGCGCGACGACCTGCGTGAGGAGGACCAGCGGGAGATCCGGCACGAGGTCCACGTGCTGCTCGCCGGCAGCGCCCCGAACGATCCCGACGACACCGACAGGTGGCGCGGTTTCGAGGAGCTGGTCGCCCACGTCGCCCCCTCCGGCCTGGAGGAGTGCACGGACCGGCGGGCCAGGTCGTTCGCCATGAGAATGGTCCGATACCTGTACCGGTCGGGCAACTACCAGTCGGCCCACTCGTTCGTCACCAGCTTCATCGAGAGATGGACCGAGGTCAGCGGGCCGGACCATCCGGACGTGCTCGTCGCGCACAGGCACCTCGGCAACATCCTGCGAGGTCTCGGGCAGTACGCCACGGCGTACGAGGTCGACCACAAGACCCTCGACAAGATGAAGGAGATCCTGGGCCCCGAGCACGCGGAGACCCTCTCCACGATCAACGGCTACGCCGCCTCGCTGCGCGCCCGGGGCGACTTCCTCGCCGCTCGCACGCTGGACCAGGAGTCGCGGGTCACCTACATGAACGGCCCGGAACCGACCTCCGCCTCCGCCCTGCGCGTGGTGTACAACCTGGCCCTCGACTACGCGCTGACCAGTGACTACACGGAGGCGCGCAGGCTGCACCAGGAGACCTACCTCGCGCAGAGCGACGCGACCGACGGGATCAGCAAGGGCACCCTGCTGCTGTCGTGGAACAGCCTGGCCAGGGCGGTGCGGCTCTGCGGCGACTACACCGAGGCCTGTGACCTGGGCGAGGAGGCCTACGCCTACGGCGTCCAGGAGCTGACCCTCGACCACCACTACACCCTGCTCGCCGCCAAGGACCTCTCCATCGCGAAGCGGCGGGCGGGAGAGATCTCCGAGGCCCTGGAGCTCGCGCACGACACGCACACCCGCTTCCAGCGGTTGTTCGGAGACGGGCACCCCGACACCATGGCGGCCGCGATCAACCTCTCCAACGCCCTGCGGGCGGCCGGGAACATCGACGAGGCGTTCGCGATCGCGGAGAAGGCCGTCGCCCGATACCCGGCGGTGTACGGCCCCGACCACCCCTACACCAACGCCTGCATCGGCAACCTGGCGATCCTCCACCGACTGCGAGGGGACGCCGCGGTGGCCCGCGCCCTGAACGAGAAGGCCAGGGCGGGCCTGATCACGAAGGTCAGCCGCAACCACCACTACTCCCTGAGCTGCGCCATCAGCCTCCAGAGCGACCTCGCGGCCCTGGGAGAGAGCGACGAGGCCCGCGAGATCGGCGAGGACACCCTGGGAAGGCTGCGCGACCTCCTCGGCGAGAACCACTTCCTGAGCCTGGCCTGCGCCGGCAACCTCGTCCTCGACCTGCGGGCGACGGGCGCGGAGAAGGAGGCCGAGACCCTGTACGCCGACACGATGCGAAAGTACGAACGGCCGCTGGAGATCGGTCACCCCGACGCCCTGTTCGCGAGCCAGGGCCGTCGCATCGACTGCGACTTCGACCCCCCGCCGATCTGACCACTCCCCCTCCAGGAGTTAAGGCCGTCCGGCCGGCACCGCGCGAGCCCCGGACCGGCGGCCCGCCGGTCCGGCCGCTCCCCCTTCAGGAGTTCCGGCGTCTCCAGGTCGTGAGGTGCTGGTCGGCCTCGCGGCGCGCCTGCGCCGCCACCGCGAGGTCCACCGGCTCCTCCAGCCAGCTCTCCAGGGTGCCCCTCATCGCCTTCACGAACTCCTCGCCGCGCCCGGTCAGGCCCCCGCCGGCCATGAGCGTGCCGGTGACGCGGTGCGCTGCCTCCCTCCAGCGCGCGAACTCGACCTGCCCCCGGAAGGCGCGGGCACCCTGCTCAAGGTCGTGCTGGCGTCTCCAGAACCCCGCCACCCCGAGATAGGCGTACGCCCCCTGCAACAACCCGTTGACGGGACGGGGGTCGCTCCGCCACGGCGCGTAGTACCGCCGCCCGTCCTCGGGCCGGGTCAGGTCGACCATGTCGGTCAGCGCCGTCAGCTTCGCGTGCTGGATCTCGTGGGCGAACGTCGCGGCCATCCCCAGGCCGTGCTGCGGCTCCGACAGGGCGACGGTCCCGAACGTCTCGCGGGAGGTGGCGCTGTTCTGCCCGAAGGCCGGGGCGTGGATGGGGGTGAGCACCGAGATGCCGGAGGTCAGCTCCGCGGCGACGGTCCAGTGCCGGGCGGTCAGCACGCGCCACGCGTCGCGCAGGCACGAGGCCCAGTGGCCCAGCTTCGCGTCGCCCAGCCGCGGCTCGGTGACGTGCCCCGCCGGCCACCGGTAGGGATCCGCGTCGTCGACGACGAGACTGAAGCCGGGCCCCACCGGCAGCCGGCGCAGGACCTGCCAGCCGGTCCCGTCGCGAAGCGGGTCGACGCGGACCGTCGAGCGGCCGAGGTCGAGCTCGGCCCCGCCCGCGTCCGGCCGTACGGTGACGTCGAGCACCCCGCGGGCACCGGCCGGCACGGTGAGGCTGCCGAGGGCCGGCAGGACGAGGGTGTCCTCCTCTACGGCGAGGCGGACCCGGCAGGCGATCCCGGCCCTGACCGCGATCGCGACGGCGAGGGCGGCCAGCCGGCCGGGATCGTCCTTCACCCCCGTACCGGCCCTGAGCGAGAGGTAGGTCCGCAGCGCCCAGGCGCCCACGGCCGGGTGGCACAGCTCCGATTCGACCCGCTCCCTGTCCTGGGCCTCCATCTCGGCCAGGAGGTCGTAGGCGCGGGCCGAGAGGGCGGCGTGGGGGTGGCCCGCCGCCTCCGCCTCCACGACGAGCGCGCGGACGAGGAGCCTGTTCTTGAGAACCTGCGTCGCGCGCAGCTCGGCCATGGCCCCGGCCCCGCCCCCGCCCTTCGCGAGCACGGAGAACGTCTCGTCGGACACCGGACGCGAGGTGAGCCTCATCCGCTTCCCTTCAGCCGGGCGACGTCGCGTACGAGCCGCGCGCGAATGTGATCTATGAGCCGGTAGAGGTCGGGGCAGTAGACCGAGGGGCCGAGGAATCCGCGGGTCTCGCTGTAGCGGTGCGGGTAGAGGCCGCCGCCGCAGACGGAACGGATGTCGCAGGCCCGGCACACGGGCGCCAGCGCGAGCTCGCCGATCTGCCGGGCCACGATGGACGGGTGCCCGAGCACCGTGTCGAAGGAGTCGCGCAGGACGTGCAGCAGGGTCGCGGGGGCGCCGTGGTAGCTGGACTTGAGGATGTCCGACTGCTCGATGCTGCCGTCCGTCTCGACGACGACCATCCGCGCCGGGGAGAGGCCGATGGCCTCGGTGCGGGAGGCGCGGCCGGTGAGCAGGCGGACGATCTCGTTGAAGAACCTGATCTCGGTCTCCTCGACCGCGGCCCCGTACCAGCGCTCGAAGATCGGCAGCAGCCAGTCGGCGTACGGCGTGGCGGCCGAGCCGGGGTCGCGGAAGGGAGGAGGGGTGAGCCAGTTGCCGTGCGGCAGGAGGAAGTCGACCGCCGGCGGGTCGAACTCCAGGAGCGCCTCGTAGGTGGCCAGCGGATCGTTGCGGACGTCGATCGTGCACAGGAGGCCGCTGAAGAGGTGGTGGAAGGGTCCCGCCGTCAGCCTCCGCAACGAGGCGGCGACCTTGGCGTGGCTCCCCTTCCCGCCGGCGAAGAGCCTGTGCCGGTCGTGGGCCGCCTCGTAGCCGTCCAGGCTCACCCCGACCCGGATCTCCAGGCTGTCGAAGAGCCGCAGGTAGGTCTCGTCCAGGCGCAGCCCGTTGGTCTGCACGCCGACGTGGACGCGGGTCCCGACATCGGCGGCCGCTCCCCTGATCGTGCGCACGGCGTGGGAGACGAGGTCCGGCCCGGCCAGCAGCGGTTCCCCGCCGTGCAGGATGACCTCCACCTCCGCCAGCTCGTGGGCGAGGGCGTGCTCCGCGATGCGCTGTGCCACCCGCTGGACGATCGCCCCGGACATGCGCCGCGGCTGGGCCTTCCAGGACTGGTCCGCCATCTCGTAGATGTAACAATGGCGGCAGGCGAGGTCACATCTGCTGTGGATCTTCAGGATGAACTGCCGGAAGGCGAACGGCCTCCATCCTGAAGCCAGCAGTCCGGCCACGTCGAGTGTGGCCGGAAACACGTTTTCGGCCGACAGAATCTTCGGTTCCGACTTCTCTGACAAATGCGGCACGCCTCTCTTGCGCCATTCCCATCTCGCACCACTTTGTGCCGTTAGTCAAGATTAAATCTCGTAAAGCTTGCTTCAGTCGCACGCCACAGTCATACAGTGCGATGAGTTCTTCCACTGCGAGGAGACTCCCTATCCCTCTACCCTGTAGCAGGCTTTCGGGTCTTCCGCATATCACCGCGCCAAGGTGGGGGCTGATCGACGGTGCGCGATTGGCCGTCGGACCCGGATACCGAGGGATCGGCCACCGCCGGCCTGAGGTCCACCCCTTTTCGCCGGTTCGTGGTGAAGATCCACGGCAGATGCGATCCCGCATGCGAATATTGCTATATCCACGAAATGGCGGACTCCGGTCGCCGGAACCGCCCGAAGCGCGTGCCACGGGAGATCCGCCGCGACACGCGAGAAACGCCGGACGCGTCCACGACCTCGACAGCGTCGAGATCCTGCCGTACGGCGGAGAAGCACCACTCGACCGAAGGGGGCGCGATGAATCTGCGCGAGCACCGGATTCCGGTGAAGGTGTTCTCGGAACTGGCCCGCGGCGGTGGTGGCGCCCCCGCGGTCAGCCGCCTCTCCGCCGCCCAGTACAGCAAGCACGTGCTTCTCGTACGCGGGGTGATGGAGACGGCCCGCACGACCGGCCACGCGGAGGCGGCCGCCGCGCGCCGCGCCTACGACCTGCTCGCCACCGTCCAGCGCCGTCACCCCGGCGCCGTCGACACCGTGCTGCGGCATTCGTCGGTGGGCGCCTGGGCGCGCCGGACGATCAGGATGCTCCGCGCGGGCGACGCCCGCGCGGCACCGGGACAGCTCTCGGCGCTCGCCGCCGCGGCGGCGATCCATTCCGGCACGGCCTGCGACGTCGACGTGCCCGCGGTGGACGGGGTGGTCACGCTGCCGTCGCTGGGGCAGGCGGTCCTGTCGCCGACCGTCTCCCGGGCCACGGTCGAGTGCGCCGCCGAGGGCGCCGAGGTCACCGCGGACCGGATGGTCGTCCGGATCCCCGGCGACCCGCGCCGGGACGCGCCGGGGTGGCGGGGCCTGCGCTCGCTGTCCGCCGAGACGGACGGCATGCCGCTCCGCCTGGTCGTCGACGACGTCGACCCCTACCGGATGCCGGGGACGACCAACGTCGGCGGGCGGCTCGGCGGGGCCGAGATCGAGCGGTGGCAGTCGACGCTGCACACGGCCTGGGACCTGCTGGTACGGCACCACAGGACCGTGGCCGAGGAGGTGTCCACGGCGATCACGGTCCTCACCCCGCTGGTCGCGCCCACCAGGGGCCTGGCGAGCTCGTCCTCACGGGAGACCTTCGGCTGCGTGGCCCTGTCGACGCCGCCGGACGCCTCCTCGCTCGCGGTCACGTTGACGCACGAGACACAGCACGCGAAGCTCTCGGCCCTGCTCGACCTCGTCCCCCTGACCCTGCCCGACGACGGCTCCCGTCACTACGCCCCCTGGCGCGAGGATCCCCGCCCCGTGCCGGGGCTGCTCCAGGGGGCGTACGCCTTCCTGGGCGTGGCGGGCTTCTGGAGGCGCCAGCGCGGCCTGGAATCGGGGGAGGCGGCCCTGCGCGCGAGCGCGGAGTTCTTCCAGTGGCGCGAGGCCTCGCACCTGGTCACCGGCACCCTCCTCGGCAGCGGGCGGCTCACCCCCGCCGGGGAGAGTTTCGTGACCGGGATGGCGCGGCGCCTCGACGACTGGTCGCGGGAGAGCGTGCCCGCCCGCGCGCGGGCCCTGGGCCGCGAGCGCGCGGACGCGCACCGCGCGCGCTGGCTCGAACGCAACGGCTGACGCCGGACCCGCGGGTGCCACGACGCCTCCGCCGGAACGTGGTGTTCACAGGGCGGGCGGATCGAAGTCGAAGTCGAGCCGCTCGCCCCTCAGGGCGACCTTCGTGTCGGGATGGTCGTTGCCGAGCACCCGCTGGTAACGCTCGAAGGTGTCGGTCTCCAGCAGCCCCGCCTCCTCCTCGGCCCCCTCCACCCGCAGGTCAATGATCAGGTTGTTCGCGCCCGCCAGGGTGAGGGGGTGGTCCACCCCCAGGAGTTCCCGCAGCTGGCCGAGGGTCTCCTGGCCCAGCTCCCTGGCCCTGCGGGTGTCCCCCCTGGCGGCGAGGTCGCTGGCGAGGTTGATCGCGCAGGTGAGCGAGTAGTGGTGCTCGCGGCCGAGCGTGCGGTCGAAACCCTCCAGGGATCTCAGGTCGAGCCGGTTCGCCTCCTCGATCTCCCCGTTGACCCGCAGGAGCAGCGCCAGGTTCATGTCGCAGCCGAACGTGAAGGGGTGCTCGTCGCCGTACCTCTCGGGGTAGCGGGCCGCGGTGTCACGGAGCAGCTCCAGCGCCTCGACGACCTCTCCCCTGGTGCGCTGGGCGTTGGCCAGGCACAGGGCCGCGGCGAGCGTGTCGTGGTGGTCGCGGCCGAAGATGCGGTCCTGGCGCTCGTACGTCCGCTGGGCGATCTCGAACGCCTCCTCGACGAGCCCCGCCCTGCGTTTGGCGATGGACAGGTCCTTGGCCGCCCGCAGCGTCCAGGGATGGTCGGGCCCCAGCTCCTGCACACCGAACTCGTAGGCGTCCTCACCGAGGTCACAGGCCTCGGAGTAGTCGCCCCTGAGCCTGACGATGCGGGCCAGGCCGTTCCGCGAGGCCAGCATGACCAGCGGGCTCGACTTCGAGGTCGAGGAGTGCTGCTTGGTGTAGAGCACCTTCTGCAGCTCGAACGCCTGCCGGTAGTCGCCGAGCAGCATGTAGTCGACGGAGAGGTTGTTCATGGCGCGCAGCGTCCTGCGGTGGTCGGATCCGAACACCTCCCCGTGCCGGCGCAGCGACTCCCTGTCGTGCTCCAGCGCGCCCGCGAAGTCGCCCCGCATCCTCATGTCGGCGCCGTGGCTGTTGACGAGGAGGAGGGTCTCCTCGTGCTCGGGCCCCAGGACCGCCCGCATGCGTGCCAGGGTGTCGCGGTTGAGCTCGAAGGACGCCTGGTAGTCGCCGAACTCCCGCAGGACGATGCCGAGGTGCCGCTGCGCGGAGAGCACGTTCTGGTCCTCGGCGCCGCTGTCGTCCCGCCACCTGCGGATGAAGCTCCCCACGAGATCGACGGCCGACTGGTAACCGCCCGACGAGTAGAGGTAGCGGACGACGTCGAGGGCGAACCGGCGGATGCGGGGGTCCTGGCTCTCCTCCACCATCGAGGGCCTCACGTGACTGAGCAGCTCCCCGTAGCGCTGCCAGGAGGCGTTGTCGTCGGGCAGGCCGGGTGTCGCCGCCGCCAGCAGGAGGTGGGCCTCCCTGCGGAAGGACACGTGTTCCTCCTCGGTCAGCTCGTCACGCAGGAGCGCCTGGATCAGCCGGTGCACCTGGATGGTCCGGTTCTCCGAGTCGATCCGCACCAGGGCGTAACGCCCCAGCTCCCTGATGGCCTTGCTCAGCAGGATCGGGTCGGCGAGGAGCGAGCCGAGACGCGACTCCGCCGCGAACTCCTCGGGGAGTATCCCGAAGACGTCGCGGGGGATCGGGTCCGGGCCGAAGAAGGCGCAGCAGCGCAGGAGCCGCACGGCCTCGGGCAGCTTCGCCTTGAGCTGGGACACCGACAGCGACCACGCCGCGGTCATGGACAGCGGGTAGTCGGAGGCCTTGTTGGCGTCGAGCAGCTGGACGGTCTGCTCCTGGAGCAGGTGGAGGTACTGGCCGACGGACATTCCCGTCTCCGTCTGCAGCGCTCCCGCCTGCTCCAGCGCGAGCGGGAGGTCGCCGAGCTGCTCGGCCAGCCGGTTCCTGTCGTCGGAGGTGGTCGACCTCGGGACGCGCTTGCTGAGGAAGGCGATGCTCTCCGCCCGGGTGAAGACGTCGACGGGCACGGTGTCGACCACGCTCTGCCAAGCGTGGTTGCGCGAGGTGATCAGGACATGTCCCGGGCCGCGTGGGACGATCTCGTTGATGTCCTCCGGCTGCTCGGCGTTGTCGAAGACGAGCAGCCACCGGGAGTACGGCTCGCCGCGGCGCAGGGCGTCGAGCACGGCCCTGGAGGCCTCCTCCACCCCCATCGCGGCGGACGACGACACGCCCAGGTGCGGGGCGAGCGCGGCCAGCGAGGAACGCACCAGGATCGGCTGGTCGGCGGGGATCCACCAGACCAGGTCGTACTCGTGCCGGAAGCGGTAGGCGTACTCGATCGCGACGTGGGTCTTGCCGACACCGCCGAAGCCGTGGAGGGCGTGCGGCACCACCGCGGTGACCTCGGAGGTGACCCCGGTGTGCAGCTTGTCGAGAAGATCTTCGCGACCGGTGAAATTCTTGTTCTGCTGCGGGACCTTGCCCCAGATCCGGGGCTGACGTCCCGGTGGCCGGGGAATTCCCGAAGGCCCTGAAATGGACATTCGACCACCTCCGCTACAGCCGATTGTCGTTCAGCCTAGACTCCCGGCCGGGCCAAGTGCATGGACGGGGAAGTCAGACTCTCATGGCGACATGCCAAACAGAGGATAAGACGTGAATCATTCTCTATCTTGTGATGCCAAGATAACCGGATACCCTGGGTTAGAAGTGCTCGGCGAGGGTGGAAAGATGATGGTGTAAGTGGTGCGCGCGGCGCGAGTGGCTCGCGTGAGCCGGGCCACGGGCAGGGGAGTTCACATGGGCGAGGAAGTCGTCGCGGACGAGATCGATTCCATCGGGAGCAATCTCATCGATGTCACCGGGCTGAGTTTGAGCGACCTTGATCAAATAGATAATCCCCATCTTAAACGCGCATTAAGGCGGATACTTGAGGACGACAGCGCCGGCACGGCCGCCGGATTCACATCGTCCATATGAAAAAACTTGACTTTCGCGCAGTCGTGACGGGAAATAGAGTCTTATAAGGGACAGTTTCCCGACAACCAGGGTGGCCCATGGACGATGTCGACTGGGAACGTCTGATCGACCAGCTCGGCAGGGGCGACTGCGCCCCTTTCCTCGGAGCGGGAGCCTGCGCCGGCACCCTTCCCACCGGCACCGTCCTCAGCAACCAGTACGCCCTCCGCTACGGCTACCCGTTCTCCGACGTGGGCGACCTGGCCCGCGTGATGCAGTACGGCGAGGCCGTGGTGCGCGATCCCGTCGACCTCAAGGAGACGGTCTGCGTCCACCTGCGCTCGCACGGGCGGCCTCCCTCGGGTGACCCCGGGGAGCCGCACCGGCTGCTCGCCGGTTTCCCGTTGACGACGTTCCTCACGACGAACTACGACGACTTCCTCGCCGAGGCGTTGCGGGCCGAGGGCAAGGAGCCCCACGTGGCCGTCTCCCGCTGGTGGGACACCGACCCCGTCGCGGCCCTCCCGCTGCCGGAGCCGACGGTGGAGCGGCCCGTCGTCTACCACCTGCACGGAAGCTGGGCCGAGCCCGCGTCGCTGGTGCTGACCGAGGCCGACTATCTGACGTACCTTGTGAACATGGTGGACGCCGTCGCGACCGACGGGCGGCATCCGCTGCCGACCCCCATCCTGCGGGCGATGACCACCCGGCCGCTGCTGTTCGTGGGCTACAGCCTGCAGGACTGGACGTTCCGGGTGCTCTTCCACGGCCTGGTGCGCAACACGCCGCGCAGCAACAAGCGGCGGCACGTGAGCGTGCAGCTCATGCCCGAGATCAACGGGGCGGCGGGCGACCCCGGGAGCGCCGAGGACAAGGCCAGGCGCTACATCACCCACTATCTCGACCGCTGGAACATCTCGATCTTCCTGGGGACCGCCTCGGAGTTCTGCGCGGAGCTCCAGCGGAGAATGGGAGGAATGCCATGACGACCGCGACCCGCGGCGGCGACGCGACCATCCGGCCGTACGTGGGGCTGCGGCCCTACGAGCGGAGCGAGCACGCGCTGTTCTTCGGGCGGGAGCGCGAGGCCCGCGACATCGCCACCATCTGGCAGGCCACCGGCCTCACCGTGCTGTTCGGGGCGTCGGGGGTCGGCAAGACGTCCCTCCTGCACGCGGGCGTGCTGCCGCGCGTCGAGCCCGAGCGCGCCGACGTGCTGCCCGTCGCCCGCGTGTCGCCCCGCGGCATCACCTCGCTGCGCCCGAGGGTGTCCGGCAACCCCTACGTGCTGGCGCTGCTGTCGGCCTGGGCGCCGGACCTGCCGCTGCCCGCGCTGGCCGGGCTGACGGTCTCGGAGTTCCTGGCGCGGCGTCCCGAGCGCGTCGA
This sequence comes from Streptosporangium sp. NPDC002721, assembly GCF_042888905.1. Classification (NCBI taxonomy): domain Bacteria; kingdom Bacillati; phylum Actinomycetota; class Actinomycetes; order Streptosporangiales; family Streptosporangiaceae; genus Streptosporangium; species Streptosporangium sp. NPDC002721. Next base: position 19,494 of record NZ_JBIAQI010000022.1, on the reverse strand, counting down.
CCGGTACGGCGACCCCGTGCCCGTCCTGGTCGCCGTCGACCAGGCGGAGGAGCTGTTCGGCGGCCCGCTCGACCTGGAGGAGGAGCGCCAGGGGCTGCTGCGCCAGCTGGCCGGGGCGGTGGAGGAGCACGACGGCCTCCACCTGCTGCTGTCGCTGCGCGAGGAGTACCTCGCCTCCGTCCTGCCGCACGAGCGCCCGCTGGGCCGGGGCTCGCGGGCGCGCTTCCAGCTGCTGCCGTTCACCCGGGCCGCGGCGCTCGACGCCACCGTCAGACCTCTCGGGGGCACCGGCCGGTCCTTCGCCCCCGGCGCCGCAGAACGGCTCGTCGACGACCTGCGCACCGTCCCGATTTCCAACGACGAGGGGCGGACCACCACTCTGACCCTGAACACCGTCGAACCCGTCCAGCTGCAGGTCGTCTGCTCCGCGCTGTGGGAGTCGCTGCCCCCCGGCCTCCGGGAGATCAGCGTGGAGCACGTGAACCTGCACGTGAACGTCGACCGGTTCCTGACCGGCTTCTGCGAGCGGATGCTCACGCGCGTCTCCGCCGAGTCCGGTGTCACCTCCGGCGAGATCCGCTCCTGGTTGCGCAAGGCCTTCGTCACCGAGCACGGGACGCGCAACACCGTCTACGAGGGCCTGCACGAGACGGCCGGCATGCCGAACGCCGTCGCCAAGTCGCTGGAGGACTCCCACATCCTGCGGGGCGAGCACCGGCTGGGAATCCGTTGGTATGAGCTGCAGCACGACCGCCTGATCGGCCCGGTGCGCCAGTCGCGGCACCCGGCCGCCTGTCTCGAGGACGCGAGGCTGGCGCTGGCAAGGCGGAGCTGGGAGACGGCCCGCGGGCTCGCGGAGGAGGCGGTCCGCGCCTCGGGGACCGGCGAGACGTGGGTGCGCGCCGAGGCCCTGCTGATCCTGGGCGAGGTGGCGGCGGCCGGAGACGAGACGGAGAGCGCGCGGAGCCTGTTCGAGGAGGCGGCCGACCTGTTCGCGACGCTCCAGCGGTTCAACGGGGTGGCCGCCGCGCTGACCGGGGAGGGACGGCTCTGGCTGTCGCGGGGACAGCACGACAGGGCGGTCGAGCGGCTGCGCGCGGCCCTGTCCTGGGTGCCCAACGACCTGCGGGCGCACCTGGCACTCGGACAGGCCCTCTGGCACCTGGGACAGCCGCGCGCCGCCCTCGCCCTTCTCAACGGGGCCGTGGCGCTCGCGGACGAGCCCCCCGCCGAGGCTCTCGCGCTGCGCGGCGAGATCCTGGCCGACCTCGGCAAGGCCGCGGAGGCCCTGCGCGACCTGGATCTCGTACGCAGGCACCAGCGACCGGCCACGATCGCCGCCAGGGCGTTGGCGCTGGCCCTGGAGCGGCGGTTCGACGCCGCCCAGCAGGAGATCCTCGACGCGCTCGCCGACGAGTCCGACAGCGGTCCCGTCCTGGTGCGTGCCGCGCGGGTGCACGCCCTGCTGGGGCGGGCCGCGACCTCGGAGGGGCTCGCCGCGCGAGCGCTCGGCGCGGTCACTCCTGGGCTTCCGCCACATCTGCGGAAGCAGGCCGAGGAACTTCTACGGAGGACGGCGTGACGTCGTCGCGCCTCGCCGCCTCCCACATGTGGTCGAACTGGTTCAGCCAGTAGGTGAACCAGCGCTCGTCGCGACCGCGGGTCAGCTCCAGGTGCATTCGCGAGGACGTCGACGCGTTGTGGAAACCGTGAATCTCCACGATGACGCGGCCCCGGGGGGTTTCCGGGTCGACGAGCACGAGGCTGAATCCCGGGCTGTAGGAAAGCAGGCGGTATTCGAAGCCGCCCGCCGTTCTCCAGCCGCGCATCAGGCGAAGGCGTTCCATCGTGCTGTCCAGCGCGGCCGGAAGCCGCTGCACGGGAAACTCGATCGAATCGTCCAGCTGCCTCGCGGCCTGCCGCACGGCCGTCTTCTCCAGGGGGTCGAGAATGACGATCCTGACCTTTCCCCTCTCCCGCGCGAGCACCGTGTTGCGCATGAGCTCGCAGGTCTGCGCCGACAGCAGGTTGACCGCGGACGGCGCGAACACGCGCACGTCGCGCGCCTCGGCGAGCAGCGACGACAATGGCACCACGTCGTACACGGAACGGTCGTGCAGGAGGCCGGCCGGCGACTCGGCGGGCTCGTCGGGCAGGGTGAGCCGGTAGAGGAGCAGGCCGACCCCGGAGAACAGCACGGCCCATCTGAGGTTCTCGTCCAGCGAGTCGCTGAAAATCGAAAGAAACGCGAAAGCGAAAACGACGACCGTGAGAGCGTACGCGTCCATATGTTGCCGCGCCTTGAAATCCCTGCCGATTCTTCGCAGCCAACGCACACCGACCCCCAGTTCTTGGGCGCTGTCGAAATAGCTATGCCCATTGTCCGGGGTGGGATCTCGCGATGTCCGATGTTTTGAATTCCGGTCGGCCGGGCCCTTCCTTTGGGGAAAGGCCCGGCATCCGTAATCCCGGCTCCGGCGGCGTCGAGGTCCGCGGCCGGACCGGTGACCGCTTCGTCCTTTGAGCGCATCGGCCGGGGGCTGGGCGCCAGAGCCGGCCGAACGATCAGACGGCGGCCGGCTGGCGGCGGCGCTGCCAGAGGGTGTCGACGGCGAGGGCCCCGCCGCCGCTGAAGGCGACGGCCAGGGTGCCGGCGGCGAGGGCGAGGACGAACTCGTAGCCGCCCTCCCCCACCGAGAAGCCGTTGGCGAGGTGGACGAAGGCGATGGCGCCGAGCATGTTGAGCGCGAGCAGGACGCCGAACACGGGCAGGGCCGCGCCCAGGATGAGCGCGATGCCGCCGACGACCTCCAGGACGGCGACCGCGGGCGCGACGACGGCCGCGAGCGGGATCCCGGTGGACTCGAAGAAGCCAGCGGTCTGGCCCAGTCCGTTCATGAACTTCTGCGCGCCGTGGACCAGGAAGATCACGCCGAGGGCGATGCGCGCCAGCAGCAGGACGTAAGGACGTACCTGGTCAAGCATGATGACTCCTCTTGTCATTCGAATTTGCACCAAACCATAGCGGGTAGTTCAAATTTGAACAAGCCGTACAATATTCCGGTGAACGACACGAAATGGCTCAATGACAGCGAGATGGCCGCGTGGGTGGCCTACGTGGCCGCGACGCACCTCCTGGAGCGCCGTGTCGAGGATCAGCTGAAAGCCGACTCCGGCCTGACCCACGCCCAGTACGAGATCCTGGCGAAGCTCTCCCAGCACCCCGGCGGGCAGATGCGGATGACCGAGCTGGCCCATCGGCTGATCGTTTCGAAGAGCGGTCTCACCTACCAGATCGGGCAACTGGAGCGGAGAGGGCTCGTCAAGCGGGCGGCGTGCCCGTCGGACGAGCGGGGGGTCCTGGCCGTGCTCACCGAGGAGGGCGTGCGCTGCCTGGAGCGGACCGCGCCCGGACACGTGGCCGTGGTGCGCGCCTTCCTGATCGACCGCCTCACCCCCGAGGAGGTCGAGACCATGCGACAGATCATGACAAAGGCCACAGCGGCCATGGAGGCGGCTCCGGCGGGCCCGCTCCGCGCGCACCGATCGGGCAAAAGCCCAGGGTAACGCGCGGGACGGGCCCCCGGGACCGGTTCTCCCTTTCGGCCACGGGAGCGCGGGGAAGGCGGAAGAATCCGGTACGGCTCGCGCGGGGGGCATACCGCGCGAGCCGCACCTGATCATGGCCGCGTGCCGGGTCAGGCGGCGGTGCAGCTGACCGAGGAGGGCGTGCCGTTGCTCCCCGACCAGTTACCGGTGAACCCGAAGGAGGCCGAGGCGCCCGGGGAGAGGTTGCCGTTGTGGGCCACGTTCCGCACCGAGACACTCGCGCCGCTCTGGGTGTGCTGCCCGTTCCAGAGCTGGGTGATGCTCTGGTTGCCGGGGAAGGACCAGTTCACCGTCCAGCCCGTGACGGCCGCGCTGCCGCTGCTCCGCACGCTCACCTCGGCCTGGAAGCCGCCCTGCCAGGAACTGACCAGCTTGTAGGCGGCCGTGCAGGCCCTGCCCACGCCCGGCGTCGGGGTGGGGGTGGGGGGCGGCGTCGGCGTCGGCGTCGGCGTCGGCGTCGGCGTCACGGTGGGGGTCGGGGTCACGGGCCCGGCCGCCACGGCCAGGTCGTAGGCCCGCTGCGGGACGAACTGCCCGGCCCCGGCGATGCAGCCGTCGGCCTCACCCGGCAGCTTGATCCACAGGAAGGCGTCGATCGCCGAGTCGCCGGTGGCGTTGGTGCTCGGCGTGCCGATCGCCCGGCCGCCCGGGTCGCACCACTCGCTGCCCTGCGGGCCGTTGCCGTTCCGGCTGGTGTCGATCACCGCGCGGAGCCGGGAGACGCCGGTGGCGGAGATGATGTTCTTGGCGTACGAGATCTCGGTGGAGGTCCACCGGTAGTTGGAGACGTTCAGGGAGATGCCGTCCGCGCTGTTCGCCACGTCCGCGGCCCGCAGGCGGTTGGCGGCCTCCGACGGCGACAGCCATCCCGAGTGCCCGATGTCGAAGTAGACCCTGGCCGAGGACGAGGCGGCCTTCAACTTCTTGCCCGCGTACGCCATGGAGGCGTTGGTCTCCTGCTGCTGGGAGGAGTTCATGCAGTTGGTCATGATCGGGAGCACGTCGGGCTCCAGGATGATCGACGCCGGGCGTCCCTGGAGACCGGCGGCCAGCTCGTCGATCCACTGCCGGTAGACCGTGTGGTTGGGCGCGCCGCCCGTGCTGGCGCCGCTGCAGTCGCGGTTGGGGGTGTTGTAGACGACGAGGATCGGGATCTTACCCGCCGCCGCGGCCGCCCCGACGAACGACGACACCTGGCCGCGTACGGCGGAGGTGTTGGTGGTGGTGAACCACCGGGCCTGCGGCACGGAGGCGATCCGGTCACGGATGACCGGGGCCCTGGAGTCTCCGGGGTTGGCCGCGACCCACTTGGCCGCGTTGGTCTCCGGATCGACGTAGAACGGGGAGTCGGCGGCGGACGCGCCGGAGGCGACGGCGACCGCGGCACCTGACACGATCACCAGAGCCGCGCAGAGCGTGGCCAGGATCGACCTTCTTGGCATGGATCGGCCCCTTCAAGGGAGATGTGGGAGCGCTCCCACCATAGGCGGCACGCCCCTTCCGCACGTAGTGCGCGTCGGCGCCGCCTCACACCGGGGCACGCTGACCTGTGCGAACACCCTCGGCGTCCGTTGAAAGTTTCACCACCTCAGGCCCCGTTCGCTTGATCGGCGAGACGGTCCCAGGGCTTGGGCCCTCGCGACGGCGAGGGGGAGGGCCGCGAGCGGCCGTACTCCCCCTCGCCACGGTTCACCCGTCGGGATCGTCGCGGCCGCAGCGACCACCGCCGCAGCACGCGCGGTCCGTGATCTCCTGGCCGTCGGCGTCGACGATGGCCTCGAAGACGAAATCCGGCTCCATGTCCTCGCGAGTAATGTCGTCGTTCACGATGTCTCTCCCTCCAGGAGCGCCTGCCGGGGCAGGGCGAGGTGGCGGCCCGATGCCGGGCCGGTTTCCCCGCGTACGGCACACCGGGTGCGCCGGGCGCGGAGGATCGGTGGCGACGCCTGGAAGCCGTCGCGGGACGGGGACGTCCCGTCCGGTGCCGCCTCCCGCCGGGGGTGACGGCCTGCCGCGATCACGCGAGGGCGGGGGCGGACCCTCCCGGCGGGCGGCGCGTGAGAGGTCAGGATCGCGGCCACACCAGACCGGCCAGCGCCAGCTCGGCGAGCGTCTCCGCGGCGCGGGCGCGATCGCCCCCCACCACGGCGATCACCTGGCCCGCGTCACGGGTGCCGTCACAGCCCTCCAGCAACGCGGCGGTGCCGTCACCGATCCGGTAGGCCCGCACGACGGGCGACCGCCACCGGCGCTGCAGCAGCACTCGCGTCCGCACGGCGGGCAGCTCACCGATCGGCGGCCCCGCGGTGACGTCATGGGTGTAGGTCCCGACGCGGGCGGCGGCCGACAGCCGGAGCGCGCCGCCCGGCGGCCGGTCGGCCGGGGCCGCCGGGGCGGCGGCACGGGCGGCCAGCGCGGCGTCCCGGTCGTGGGCCAGCGCGGCGCGCGCCAGCTCGTACCGGGCGTAGGCGGCCAGCCGCGGTGTCGCGCGGGTCGCCAGCCAGGCCGTCAGCCGCTCGGACTCCCACATCCCGAACGGCCGCTCCACCGGCTGCGGGCGGCGTACGAGGCCCCGGGCGAACTCCTCCCACAGGGGCCGGTGACGGCCGAGGAGCTCGGCGACCGTGTCCGGCAGGCGGGCGGCGACCGCCGACCGCAGCTTGCCCCGCACTCCGTCGTACGTCACCCGGTAGCCGTCGGGCGCGGCGCCGCGCAACATGGCCAGCTCGGCGTCGCTCAGCTCGTACCGCCGCTGCAGCCTCACCGGGTCCTCGCGCAGCAGGGCGGCCTCCGCCTCGCGGGTCAGCAGCGCCGCCAGCGCGTCCTGCACGCCCATCACGCGCCTCCGTTCCGCACGCCCATCACGCGCCTCCCGCCGGTTGCGCCACCCACCGATCGGCCGGTCGGCGGGTGGTACGGGAGCCGCGGAAACGCAGCGCGGCCCGCGCGCGGTCGACCTCGGCCAGCAGGTCGCCGAAGTCGTCGGGGAAGTCCTGGTCGCGCTCGACCAGCGTGGCCTTGACGGGCGTCCGCGACACCAGCTCCGCCAGCAGGTCCCACACCCGGTCCGGGATCGCGGCGCCGTGACTGTCGAGGGACATCGCGTCCCCGTCCCCGTCGGCGCCTCCGGCCAGGTGCACCTGGACGACCCGTTCGAGGGGGATGTCGTCGAGGAACCCCAGCGGGTCGAAGCCGTGGTTGCGCGCGTTGATGTCGAGGTTGGCCAGGTCCAGCAGCAGGCCGCACTCGCAGTGCTCCATCACCTCGGTGATGAACTGCGCCTCGGTCAGCGGGGCGGCCAGGTCCACGTAGTAGGTGATGTTCTCCAGCAGGAACGGCCTGCCCACCGCCTCCTGCACCCGCCGCGCCCTGCGCCCCAGCCGCCGGGCGACCTCCCGGGTCCGCGGCAGCGGCACCAGCAGCCCCACGTCGACGCTGTCGGTACGGGTGAAGCACAGGTGGTCGCTGAACCAGGGCGCGTCGACGTCGGCGACCAGCTGGGCCAGCGCCTCCACGTACGCCGCGTTCGGCTCCCCCTCCGAGCCGATGGACAGCTCCACCCCGTGCGGCACGACCGGGAACCGGCGGACCAGCTCCCGCAGGCGCTCGCACTCGTCGGCGGGGGCGAACAGGTAGCGCTCGGTGATGACCTCCAGCCAGTCGATCCTGTCGGCGTGCGCCTCGATCGCCTCGGCCAGCTCCACGCGATGTCCCAGGCCGGATCCCAGTGCGGGCAACCCTGTCAGCATGTGGTTCTCCCATCACCTCACAGTGATGTTCACGAACACTGCGCAACCGCTGTACCCCGCAGCGTGCCCGACGGGATCCGGGACCACGCCGGGCCCCCGCGTCAAACTTCCGCAAAGCGGCGGCCCGGCCGCGCCGCCACACGCGGCGCCGTCACGCGCGGCACTGTCACACGCGGCGCCGGTGCCGGAGGCGAAGGGGCAGGGGCGAGGGGTCAGAGGCCGTTCAGTCCGAGCTCCCTGGCGATCAGCATCCGCTGCACCTCGCTGGTCCCCTCGCCGATCTCCAAGATCTTGGCGTCGCGGTAGAAGCGGCCCACCGGGTACTCGTTCATGAACCCGTACCCGCCGAAGATCTGGGTGGCGTCGCGGGCGTTGTCCATGGCGGCGTCGCCGGCGACGAGCTTGGCGATGGCGGCCTCCTTCTTGAACGGCTCCCCGGCGAGCATCTTCTCGGCCGCGTGGTGGTAGGCCAGGCGGGCGGTGTGGGTGCGGACCTCCATGTCGGCGATCTTGAACTGGATGGCCTGGTAGTGGCCGATGGGGTGGCCGAAGGCGTGGCGCTCGCGGACGTAGCGCAGCGACTCGTCCACGCAGCCCTGGGCCAGGCCCGTGGACAGGGCGGCGATGGCGACGCGGCCCTCGTCGAGGGTCTGCAGGAACTGCGCGTAGCCGCGCCCGCGCTCGCCGAGCAGGTTCCCCGCCGGGACACGGCAGTCGTCGAAGGAGAGCTCGCGGGTGTCGGAGCAGTTCCAGCCCACCTTGGAGTACTTCTTCGACACGGTGAGACCGGGGGTGCCGGACGGCACCAGGATGGTGGAGATCTCCTTCTTGCCCCCGGCCCGCTCGCCGGTGATCGCGGCCACGCCGATGACTCCGGTGATGTCGGTGCCGGAGTTGGTGATGAACGCCTTCGTACCGTTGATCACCCACTCGTCGCCGTCCAGCACCGCGGTGGTACGCATGCCGCCGGGCACGTCGGAGCCGCCGCCGGGCTCGGTGAGGCCGAAGGCGCCGAGCATCTCGCCCGAGGTCAGCCGGGGCAGCCACTCGGCGCGCTGCTCGGGCGTGCCGAACCGGTAGATCGGCATCGCGCCCAGCGACACCGCGGCCTCGACGGTGATCGACACGCTGGAGTCGACCCTGGCCAGCTCCTCCAGGGCCAGGCAGAGCGCGAAGTAGTCGCCGCCCATGCCGCCGTGCTCCTCGGGGATCGGCAGCCCGAACAGGCCCATCGCCCCCATCTGCCGCACGATGTCGTAGGGGAACTGCTCGCGTTCGTAGAGGTCCCCGATCACCGGGGCCACCACGTCGCGGGCGAACGCCTCGACGGTCTTGCGAAGCTCCTCGTACTCCTCGGTCAGCTTGGGCATGGTCACTCCTCGACGTTCGGTGCGGTGGTGCGGGACGGGTTCTCGCCCAGGGCCTGGACGACCCGCGACGGGCTGGGGCGGCCGAGCCTCGCGGCCAGCCAGGTGCTGGTCTCCACCAGCGAGGGAAGGTCCAGCCCGGTCTCGACGCCGAGGCCGTGCAGCATCCAGACCAGGTCCTCGGTGGCGAGGTTGCCGGTGGCGCTCTCGGCGTACGGGCAGCCGCCGATGCCGCCGGTGGAGGCGTCGACGACGGTCACCCCCTCGCGCAGCGCGGTGAGGGTGTTGGCCAGGGCCTGGCCGTAGGTGTCGTGGAAGTGCACCGCGAGCCGGGAGGGCCCGCCGAAGGCCTCGATCAGCGCGGCGACGTGGCCGGGGGTGCCGACCCCGATGGTGTCGCCGAGCGAGAGCTCGAAGCAGCCCAGGTCGAGGAGCCTGCGCCCGACGGAGACGACCTGCTCGACCGGCGTCGGGCCCTCCCACGGGTCGCCGAAGCACATCGAGACGTAGGCCCGCACCCTCAGGCCGTTCGCCAGCGCCCGCGCGACGACCGGCTCGAACATCTCGAACTGCGACTCCAGCGTCCGGTTGAGGTTCTTCCCGGCGAAGGTCTCGGTGGCGCTGGCGAAGACCGCGATCTCCTCGACGCCGTGTTCGAGGGCGCGGTCGAGGCCGCGCTCGTTGGGGACGAGCACCGGGTAGCGCACCCCGGGCACCCGTTCCATGACCGACAGCAGCTCCGAGGCGTCGGCCAGCTGGGGCACCCACTTGGGGTGCACGAAGCTGGTGGTCTCGATCACGCGGTGTCCCGCGGCGGCCAGCCGGGCGACGAACTCGGCCTTGACCTCGACGGGCACCACCGCGGCCTCGTTCTGCAGCCCGTCGCGCGGGCCGACCTCGTAGATCGTGACCCGCTCGGGCAGCCCCGCCGCCCGGACCCGCTGTGGCTCGCGCATCACGACCTCCTCTCCCGCCCGGACGGCACGGCCGCCCCGGCCCTCTCCGGCTCGCGCGTCACGCTTCCCGTCACCTGCCCGGACGGCCCAGCCGCCCGGACCCGCTCCGGCTCGCGCGTCACGGCCTTCTCCCCGGCCCGCGCCGCACGGTTCCCGCGATCCCCTCGAGCGCGGCGATCCCCGCGGCCGGTGTCGCGACCTCGGCGACCCATCCGGCCGTGACCTCGCCGTCTCCGTGCGTCACGGCCCATCTGACCGTCCGCGTCGCGATGTCCCGGCGGTCCCGTACGGCCTCCGCGACCGGCGCGGCGCCCGTCACGGCTCCTCCCCCCGGACCACGGCCAGCACGGCGTCCATCGCGACCGCCTGGCCCGCCCGAACCCGCAGCTCGGTGACGACCCCGGCGATCGGCGCGGTCACGGTGTGCTCCATCTTCATCGCCTCCACGATGAGCAGCGGCTGCCCCTCGGCGACCCGCTCCTCCAGGCCCGCCTTCACCACGAGGACGGTGCCCGGCATCGGGCTGCGGACCAGCCCGTCCCCGGGGCCGCCCGCGCCGGCCCCGTCACCGGGATCGCCCAGGTGGCGGCGGGTGAGCGCCCAGGCCTCGCCGTCGCGGCCGAGCCAGATCGTGTCGCCGCCGTCGCCGCCCCTCGCGACGGCGTAGCGCCTCGCGGTCTCGCCGAGGGTGACGAGCAGGTCGCCGCCCCCGCCGCTCTCGTACCCCCTGCCGCCCCCGCCGCTCTCATGACCCCTGCCGCCCTCGTCGGCCAGCCGTGCCCGTACGGCCTCGGCGCCGGGCAGGTGGACCTCGGCTCCCGAGGCGGGCAGGCCGCGGACCCTGACCTCGGAGACGCCCTCGCGGGTCTCCAGCCGGTAGACCGTCCAGGCCGCCTCGCCCAGCCGCCAGCCGTCGGGGACGTCCCACGGGTCGGCGGGGACGGCGGGCACGTGCTCGCGGTGCAGGACCAGGGCGGCCGCGGCCAGGACGTCGCCGGGGACACCCTCGTCAGGGACCAGCTCGCCGAGATGGCGCTCCACCAGACCGGTGTCGAGGTCTCCGGCGACCACGGCGGGGTGGCCGATCAGTGCCCTCAGGAAGGCGATGTTGGTCGGCACGCCGAGCACGGCCGTGGCCGCGAGCGCGCCGTCGAGCCGCCGCAGGGCCGCCGCCCTGTCGGGGCCCCAGGCGATGACCTTCGACAGCATCGGGTCGTAGTCGCTGCCGACCAATCCTCCGGCCATCAGCCCTGAGTCGACCCGCACCCCCGGCGGCTCGCGCAGCGCGAGGACCCGGCCGCCGGTCGGCAGGAAGCCCCTGGAGGGGTCCTCGGCGTAGACGCGGGCCTCGACGGCGTGGCCGTCGAGGCGCACCTCGTCCTGGGTGAGCGGGAGGGGCTCGCCCGCGGCGACCCTGAGCTGGAGCTCGACCAGGTCCAGGCCGGTGACCAGCTCGGTGACGGGGTGCTCGACCTGCAGGCGGGTGTTCATCTCCATGAAGTAGTAGTCGCCGGTCTCGCCCTGGACGATGAACTCGACCGTCCCGGCGCCGGTGTAGCCGACGGACCTGGCGGCCTCGACCGCCGCCGCGCCCATCGCGGCCCTGGTTCCGGCGTCGAGGAGCGGGGACGGCGCCTCCTCGACGATCTTCTGGTGGCGGCGCTGGAGGCTGCACTCGCGCTCGCCCAGGTGGATGACGCCGCCGTGCGCGTCGGCCATCACCTGGATCTCGATGTGCCGGGGGTTCTCCACGAACCGCTCGATCAGCAGGGTCGCGTCACCGAACGCGGCGGCGGCCGTGCGCCGGGCGGAGGCGAGCGCCTCCGGCAGCTCCGCCGCGGAGCGCACGAGCACCATGCCCTTGCCCCCGCCGCCCGCAGAGGGCTTGATCAGCGCGGGGAAGCCGACCCGTACGGCCGCCTCGGCGAGGTCGTCGCCGGGCTCGGCGCCGCCGGGGACGACGGGGACGCCGGCCGCGGAGACGGTGGCCTTGGCGCGGATCTTGTCGCCCATCGCCTCCACGGCCTCCGGCGGCGGGCCGACGAAGACGAGCCCGGCCTCCGCGCAGCGCCGGGCGAAGGCCGCGTTCTCGGCGAGGAAGCCGTATCCGGGGTGCACCGCCTGGGCGCCGGTCGCCCGGGCGGCGGCGAGGACGCCGTCGGCGTCGAGGTAGCCGCCCGGCAGCCGCACCGCGACGTCGGCCTCCAGGACGTGCCGCGCCCCGGCGTCGGCGTCGCTGTGGACGGCGACGGAGCGGATGCCCAGCCTCCTGAGGGTACGGGTGATCCGCAGCGCGATCTCGCCCCGGTTGGCGACGAGGACGGTGTCGAACATCCGGCGGGGTGCGGGTGAGATGGTCATGGGTGCGGTCACATCCGGAAGACGCCGTAGCCGACGGGTTCGAGGGGGGCGTTGGCCGAGGCGGACAGGGCCAGGCCCAGGACGGTACGGGTGTCGAGGGGGTCGATGACCCCGTCGTCCCAGAGCCGGGCGGTGGAGTAGTAGGGGTTGCCCTGCTCCTCGTACTGCGCCCGGATGGCGTCGGGGTCGGCGTCGCCGACCGTGGACAGCACGTTGGCGGCCTGCTCGCCGCCCATCACCGAGATGCGGGCTCCCGGCCACATCCACAGGAACCGGGGCGAGTAGGCGCGCCCGGCCATCGCGTAGTTGCCGGCCCCGAACGAGCCGCCGACGACCACGGTGAACTTGGGCACCCGGGCGCAGGCGACGGCGGTGACCATCTTCGCGCCGTGCTTGGCGATGCCGCCCGCCTCGTACGCCCTGCCGACCATGAACCCGCTGATGTTCTGCAGGAACACCAGCGGGGTGTTGCGCCGGTCGCACAGCTCGATGAAGTGGGCGCCCTTGAGGGCCGACTCGCCGAACAGGATGCCGTTGTTGGCGACGATCCCGACGGGGTGGCCGTGGATGCGGGCGAACCCGGTGACGAGGGTGGCGCCGTACTCGGCCTTGAACTCGCCGAACCTGCTGCCGTCGACGATCCGGGCGATGACCTCGCGGACGTCGTACGGCGTGCGGGTGTCGGCGGGGACGATGCCGTACAGGTCGCGGGGGTCGTGCGCGGGCTCCTCGGAGGGGGCGCGCTCCCAGGGGGAGGGCGTGCGCGGCGCGAGGGTGGAGACGATGTCGCGGACGATCCGCAGCGCGTGGCGGTCGTCGTCGGCGAGGTGGTCGGTGACGCCGCTGACGCGGGCGTGCAGGTCGCCGCCGCCCAGCTCCTCGGCGCTGACCTCCTCGCCGGTGGCGGCCTTCACCAGCGGCGGGCCGCCGAGGAAGATCGTGCCCTGGTTGCGGACGATCACCGCCTCGTCGCTCATCGCCGGGACGTACGCGCCGCCCGCCGTGCAGGAGCCGAGGACCGCGGCGATCTGCGGGATGCCGCGCGCCGACATGGTGGCCTGGTTGTAGAAGATCCGGCCGAAGTGCTCGCGGTCGGGGAAGACCTCGTCCTGCCTGGGCAGGAACGCGCCCCCCGAGTCGACCAGGTAGACGCACGGCAGATTGTTGTGGAGGGCGACCTCCTGGGCCCGCAGGTGCTTCTTGACGGTGACCGGGTAGTAGGTGCCGCCCTTGACGGTGGCGTCGTTGGCGACGACCACGCACTCGCGGCCCGAGACGCGGCCCACCCCGGTGATGATCCCGGCGGCGGGGGCCGCGTCGCCGTACATCCCGTTGGCGGCCAGCTGGGAGAGCTCCAGGAAGCGCGAGCCGGGGTCGAGGAGGGAGTCGACGCGGTCGCGGGGCAGCAGCTTGCCCCGGGAGACGTGCCGGGAGCGCGACCTCTCCGGGCCGCCCAGTCCCGCCACGGCGACGCGTTCCCTGAGGTCGGCGACGAGGCGCTCGTTGACCTCGGCGTTGCGCTTGAAACCCTCGCCACCCGGGTCGCAGGCGCTTCGCAGCACCGGCCAGCCACTCATGCGAGCCTCCCCGTCCGGTCCGCCCGGCCTGTCTGATCCGTATCGGTCTGATCTACGTCTGTTCGATCTACGTCTGTTCGATCCGCGTTCGTTTGACCCGCGTCCGTTTGATCCATCCGGCCTCGCCGCCGCTGGGTCATCGGTTGTCAACTCCACCGCAGATGTTAGTCATTATTAACGTTACCGTCTACCATGCGAGGGTGACGACTGCTCAGCCCTCCACCCGCAACCGCGGCTCACGACGCGCGGAGATCCTGGACGCCGCGGCGGGGCTGTTCGCCGCGCGCGGCTTCCACGGCGTCTCGATCGAGGACATCGGCGGCGCGGTCGGCACCTCGGGCCCGGCCCTCTACCGGCACTTCAGCGGCAAGGAGGCCCTGCTCGCGGAGATGCTGCTGGACGTCAGCGAGCGCCTGCACGCCACGGGCGCGCGCCGGGTGACCGAGGCCGCCGACGCCGAGCAGGCGCTGGACGCCCTGCTCGGCTGCCAGATCGAGTTCGCGCTCGGCCATCCGGCCCTGATCACCGTGCACGACAGGGAGCTGGGCAACGTCCCCGAGCCCGCCCGGCGGCGGATCCGCCGGCTCCAGCGGCTGTACGTCGAGGAGTGGGTCACCGTGCTGAGCGAGCTCTATCCCGGACGCCCGCAGGCCGAGCTGCGCGCCGCGACCCATGCGGTCTTCGGGCTGCTCAACTCCACCCCGCACAGCGCGGGCGAGCTGCCGCCCGCGGCGATGGCCGGGCTGCTGCGCGGCATGGCCCGCGCGGCGCTGGCCGCCACCCAGGGCCCCCGGAGCGCTTAGGACGCCTGGCGCCGGGAAGCGCTCGGAGTTAGGAAACGTTAACTTCTGACGAGGCGTTCCCGTCGTGGGGAGGCCTGCCGCGCCTGCGAAGGGGTCACCACGATCGTGCACGGCGCCTCGCGCAGCATCACCCGGCAGACCGGGCCGATGGCGGGGTCCACCGGGTCGTCGTGCTCGCGGTCGGCGACCACCAGCAGGTCCGAACGGTCGGCCGCGTGGCGGAGCACCTCGACGTGGGACCGCGTCTCGATCAGGGTCTCCACCTCGACCGTGGGGTACCTCTCCTCCCACATCGCGACGCTGGTGTTGAAGCGGACGGCCGCCTGCCTGGTGTCGCGGGCGTTCTCGGGGCAGAGGCAGATGATCAGCAGTGCCGCCCTGCGCAGCCTCGCCTCCTCGAAGGCGACGGCCAGCTCCTGCGAGTCGGGGGTGGCTTCCTCCACCTCCATCGCGATCGCCACCCGGCCCGCACGCGGGTGGCCGGACCTCCTGACGACGGCCACCGGGCAGCGGGCGTGCGCGGCGACCTCGACGGTCGAGCCGATCCTCAGCTCGTCGGGGCCGCCGGTGCCACGCGGGCCGATCGCGATCAGCTCGGCGGCTCTCGACAGGCTCACCAGGGCCGCGGCCGGGGTCCCCTCCACCAGCTGCCCGCGTACCCGCAGCCTGGGCGCCAGCTCGTGCGCCGTCGTCAGCCCGCTGTCAAGGACGCGCCTGCCCATCCGGCGTACGACCTCGGTGGTCTCGGGGGCGAGGGAGAGCCTGGGGTAGGGCCACTGCCAGGCGTGGCAGACGAGCAGCGGGAGAAATCTCAGGCGGGCCTCCTCGACGGCCCACCGCAGGGCCAGCCGGCTCTCCGCCGAACCGTCGTATCCGGCGACCACAGGTCGCCCGTCGTCCTGTACCGGCATTGCGGTTCCCCTCCCGCGTTCTCCCCCGTCACTCCTTCCCATCCTTCTCCGATCCGCCTGACGAGAAGGGCGTGCTTTCACAAGACTTCTCGTGTTTTGCGGCTCGTATCGGCAAAGACGCCTTCTCCCGCCCGGGGGCGGCGGGAGGGCGTTCACGACCGGCCGGGGCCGGGCCACGGGCCGCACGGGCCGCACGGGCCCGCCGGAACGGCAGGGCGACCGGTCACCGGCACGGTCGCCGACGTGTCATCGTCATGACCACCGGCATGTCATCGGTACGGGGCGGTCACGGGCACGAACGGCCCGTCACAGGTCCGAACCGTCATGGGCACGAACTCGTCGCAGGAGGGCTCTCACAGGCACGAACCCTCACGGGAACGGGTCCTCACAGGCACGAACCGACCACCGTCGCGACGCCGACCGGGGTGCAGAGCGTGCCCACCCAGCCGGCGACGGGCGACGTGAACACGAGCGGGGTACCGGGAGCGGCGAAGATCACCGGCGTCGGGACGACGAACGGCGGCACGGCCACGGGCGGGGTGACGACCGGCGGGACGGCCACGGGCGGGACGGCCACGGGCGGCGGGACGGACCCGGGCGGCGGGACGGACCCGGGCGGGAGACCGTCGGACGGCGGGATCACACCGGGCGGAGTACCGGGCGGCGGAACAGAACCCGGCGGGAGACCGTCGGACGGCGGCGGAACAGAACCCGGCGGAAGGCCGTCAGACGGCGGCGGAACAGAACCCGGCGGAAGGCCGTCAGACGGCGGCGGAACAGAACCCGGCGGAAGGCCATCAGACGGCGGCGGAACAGAACCCGGCGGAAGGCCATCAGACGGCGGCGGAACAGAACCCGGCGGAAGGCCATCAGACGGCGGCGGAACAGAACCCG